>JAZKEW010000232.1:0-21930 GCA_040386785.1 Bdellovibrionota bacterium | reverse complement strand
ATGAAGTATATCGTGCTTGTGAAATGACAAACTCTATAGCTAAAAGAAACAAACGCTCAGAACCAAATTACGAAATTATTTCTCAACCTCGAGCAGTGCGGGCTATCAATTTGGGTCTAGGAATTCAAAAACCTGGCTACAATATTTATGTTGCTGGCATTCAAGGTACGGGAAAAAATAGTGTCATTCGCACATTTTTACAAAAAACGGCTGAAATTCGAGTGACACCTGGTGACTGGGTTTACGTGTATAATTTTAAAAATCTGGAATCTCCCCATGCTATGGAACTTAAAACTGGCATGGCTAAAAAATTTAAAAAACAAATGGAAGAATTTGTTGAGCAACTTACCGTAGAACTTGTCGATGCCTTTCAGTCGGAAGAATATGAAACAAACGTCAACACTGCAGTCAATGTTGGCAATGAAAAAAAATCGAAGTTGTTTAGTGAGCTTGAAAAAACAGCCAAATCAAAAAACTTTGGTGTTAAGTCAACTCGCATGGGTATTGTCACCGTACCGATTATAGAAGGCAAACCTCTGAGTGAAAAAGACTATTCCGAACTATCTGATGAACAAAAAGAAAAAATTGAAAGTGAAAGAAATAATTTAGAACCAGAAGTTCTTGACTTTGCCAGAAAAGTGCGTGCCATTGAAAGTGATACAAAAGAAAAATTAGAAGAGCTGCAATCAGAACTTGGAAATTATGTGCTTGGTCAAGCTCTTGCTCCGCTGAAAAAAGAGTATGAAAAACAAAAAAATATTGTTGAATATTTAAAAGAAGTTAAAACCCATATTCTTGAAAATTTAACCGACTTCTTGCCTGATGATGAAGATGAAGATGGCGAAGGAGAAGAGGGTGTCGCATCGGCATCTTACCATCTGAAAAAAGGTGACCCTTATTTACCCTATCGCGTCAATGTTTTTGTGGACAACACCGAAGTGAAAGGTGCTCCCATTATTATTGAAAACAACCCGACGTTTTATAATTTATTTGGAAAAATAGAAAAAAATATTGAGTATGGCGTCTATACGACTGACTTTAAAATGATTAAAGCCGGTTCCTTTGCGCGTGCAAATGGCGGTTATTTAGTTCTGAATGCAGTGGATGTTTTAAGGACGCCACATGTGTGGGAAACCCTTAAAAGAGTCATTAAAAATCAAAAATTATTTATTGAAGATTTAGGCGAACAGTATAGCATTCTTGCCACCAGTGGCTTAAGGCCCGAGCCAATTCCACTCAATGTAAAAATTATTTTGATTGGTTCTGACTGGATTTATCGTATGTTATATCAGCATGACGAAGATTTTAATAAAATTTTTAAAATCAAAGCGGACTTCGATGCAGAAATGGAGCGCAATGCACAAACCATGGATGACTACGTCGATTTCATTTCTACTCGTACAAAAGTTGAAAGCTTATTGCCCTTCGATGCTTCTGCTATTTCAACCATAGTGGAATTTGGTAGTCGGGTTGTGGACGATCAAGAAAAACTTACTACCCGATTTAGCTTAGTCAAAGATGTCACAATTGAAGCCGATTTCATGGCAAGGGAACGCAAAGCAAAGATTGTGTCCCGTGCCGATGTGGAAAAAGCTGTCGACGAAAAATATATGCGTTCTTCTTCCATTGAAGATCATATTATTGAAATGCTGAAGCGCAAAGATATTATGATTTCCACAAATTCACGCCGTGTAGGCGAAATGAATGGCCTTGCTGTTTATTCACTGGGTGATATTTGTTTTGGTGTACCGACACGCATTACATGCCGAACTTATCGCGGCAAACCTGGAATATTAAATATTGAACGGGATGCAGCATTGTCTGGAAAATTGCACAATAAAGGTGTGAGTATTTTGACGAGTTGGATCAACGGCCATTTTGGTAAAAAAGCTGCTGTTAACATTAGTGCAACTATTTGTTTTGAACAAAATTATAATGGAGTCGATGGCGATAGTGCTACTCTTGCAGAACTATGCCTTATATTGTCTACGGTGGCACACCTTCCAATCGATCAAGGCGTGGCTGTTACAGGTTCTGTAAATCAATTTGGCGAGGTGCAACCTATTGGCGGAGTCAATGAAAAAATTGAAGGCTTTTTTAAAACTTGTCAATTGCAGGGGTTAACTGGGCGTCAGGGCTGTATTATTCCAGTGCAAAATGTAAAACATTTAATGCTCAATCGTGATGTGCGAACAGCCATTGAAAAAGAAAATTTTCATATTTGGCCTGTGTCGCAAGTGGAAGAGGCTTTTGAATTATTGACTGGGTTTAAAACTGGTGAGTGGAATGAAAAGAAAGAACAATTTACTCCTGGTAGTGCTTTTGCGCAGATTTATAAGGAGCTGCACAAAAAAGACCACGCAGATAAATCGTCGAAAAAAGGGAAAGACAAAAAGAAGTCGCCCTTAAAAAAGAAAAAGAAATAATCCTTACGCCCAATAGGGAACATAATAAAAATACCTTGGTGGTGCTTTAGGATCGAGAGGCTTAATTCTTCCTGCTTCAACAGCCTCATTTAATAAGCGAAAAACTTTTGTTTGTTTGCTTGAATCAAATTTAAATCTCTCTCTGACTGAAGCGTTATTCATTTTTTTGTTGCTCACAAAACACAAACAAGCATGCTGATAAACTGCGTTAATTCTCTCTTCTTTACTCATTTCTTCAAAAGTTCTTGGATAATATAAAATAGCGGTAAAACTATCAGATGTTGTTCTAAATTCAACTGGCGGGAGGGCAAAAAATTCAATGGCATCAATAGTGGCATCAATACCTTTTCCTCTTTCTTCATAAAAATTAAGCAGCTTTAAAAACTCTGCCAAAACTTCATTACGAGTTCTTGGCGGATGATCTAAAAGTCTGTCCACGGTGATATCTGCATAAAGTCCTCCTGGGCTTATAATTTCTATACGATTATTGTAGATTTCAACGAGAACATAACTGTCATTTCTTGAATAATCACGATGGACAATTGCATTTCCAATAAGTTCACGAATTGCTATTTCAGGAACAATGGGAGTATCAACACGCGTGGCATGTTGAATAACCTCATTGTGAGGTATCGTATTTATAATAAATTTCACAATATTATCGAGCTCTAAAATACACCCACTAGTAAAAATTTTTTCTTTTGCAGAGACAATTTTTGATGTTCCAGCAATAGTCAAAACACGAACACAACACCTTTCAAAGCCAGGTATTGTATATAAATTTCGACAGCATGTTATAATTCCCAAATTTGTTGGAACATATTTTGTACCAATGAGAGCAAGTAATTTGAGGTTTTTTAAACGCTCATATTGAGCATCTTTGCTTAAAAATTTTTGATTGCCAAGGCGATCGAAAACAATGGAAAAATCAAAATAATGATCAAGATCGTAATCAAAATTTTCATAAGAAATTGGGAGTTCTTCAAACCTTTGGGGTCTTGAATTTATAATTGATTGTTTGAGATCATTTTTTGACATTAGGCGTGTTTGACCGCCTGAGCGAATATAGCTTTTTTCTATAGATTTGCCTCTGATATGAACGGGCTTTTCAGCAGATTCTTTTATTTCAATGATAAAAAGATTTTTATTTTTTTCTTGAAATTGAAAAGGACTGATTTGAACTCTTGGTTCCAGAGCTTGTGCTGCAAGATTTCCTATTTGATTTTCTATTTCTCTTTTAGTTCCTTCATCCACTCCTATAATTTTACCTTCATCAGAAACTCCAAAGACAAGATAGCCTCCTCCTGGGTAGTTGGCAAAAGCAGATAAATGCTCTTTTAATCGTTCTTTATTTTCAGATAATGCTGATTTCCAGTCCAATTCATTTAACTCTTGAGGTTTAGGATACAATGAACGTCTCAGTGTAATTTCAAAATCTGCACCCACAACTTATACCTCCGCTGACAGATAGTCTGTTTGGATTGTATTATGGATGTATTATGAATGTATTGTCAATGTATTGTGAGTGCAATAAGACGTATTGTTGGAAGTAATTGAAATTAAAGATAAATTTTATTAAACACAGTTCTTGTGTATTGTGAACCAAGCAACTAGAATAAAAATTTAGAAGGTATATTATGCTCAAAAATTTAAAAACTCTCTTCGAACTCCGCAAAACAAACTCTTTGTCCGCTCGTACATGCTGCGGACGCGTATTTTTTTATGAAGGTAAAATGGGTTTGTGCGACGCTTCCAGCACTTTATGGCCTGTGTTTTTAGCGGAAAACTATACGCCACCTTCCTTACAAGAAGGAGATGTGATTTCTTTTACTAGCCAATTTATATACAAAAGCCATGAAGGCGTGGACAAGAAGTACGATGACCTTCACTATCTTTTGGTTGTGCAAGAAATTATCGAGCACACTCCTTGTCTCGAAGAATGGGAAAATTCAGTATATGCAAGTCCAATTCCAAATTTAAGTCAATTTAAACTTAAAGATACGAACCATACTTGTTTTTACAAGTCTCCTACAAAATATAGATTTCGTATCATTCAATCCCGCTCCAGAGCGTTAGAAAGAACAAAGAAATTTTTTCTTAATCGCAATTTTGTAGAAATAGAGTCACCAACTTTAGTGCCAAGCGGTGGCTATGAAGATTATATCAATCCATTTGTGACAGAATATACAGACCACAAAGGCAAAAAAACTCAGCTGCAACTTCCCACAAGTCCAGAATTTGCGCTTAAGAAAATTTTAGCAGAGCTCACACCACAAATATTTCAAATTTCTCGTGCTTATCGCAATGGTGGCGAACTTTCAATTTGGCACGAACCAGAATTTTTTATGCTTGAATGGTACAGAATGGGAGCAAGTTTAAAGGATATTTTAAACGATACACAAAATTTAGTTATGACACTTGCTGAATATTTAGGTTCAAATCTTGAAATTCCAAAAAATTGGCCACGCTTTCGTGTGGATGAATTGTTTAAAAATATTTTAAATATTGACTTAAATTTACTTCAAAATAAAGATGATTTTTATAAAATTGCCAAGCCACTCAGTTTTTCTGTGGTAGAGACAGACAGTTGGGTGGATATTTTTTGTAAGTTATTTATGGAAAAAATTGAACCTTATTTAAAAGAGCAAAAAGCCTGTTTTGTCACACATTATCCAGTGCAAATGGCAGCCCTTGCCGCGGTGGAAAAAGACACAAATTTTGCACTGCGTGGTGAAGCATTTTTGCATGGCATAGAAATTTGCAACGCCTACCAAGAACTTGTGGATGCTAAAATCTTGCAAGATCGTGTGTTAAAAAGCAAAGAGCTCAGGCCAAATTTAATGCAAGATGAACTTTTCGAAAATGCTATGAATTTTGGATTGCCACCGTGCGCTGGAAATGCTCTTGGGATAGATAGGGTCATTGCTCTTTTGCTTGGTGAAAAGAATATTTCAAGCCTTTACCCAATTCCATTTTTGGCACAGTTTCCTAAGGGTGTTGTGGCAGAAGAATAAAAATAATTAACGTGTCAGCTGCAAAGCCGCCCCAATAAACTCCTTAAACAAAGGATGCGGTGCAATTGGCCTACTTTTAAGCTCTGGGTGTGCCTGGCATCCTAAAAACCACGGATGTCCACCAAGCTCCATCATTTCTACGAGGGCTCCATCAGGGCTTTCTCCAGAAACAATAAACCCAGCCTCTTCAAACTGCGCTCTAAACTGATTGTTAAATTCGTAGCGGTGTCTGTGGCGTTCGCTTGCTTTTTCTTGTTTGTAGGCTTGAAAGGCTTTGGTGTTTTTTTGCAAAGTGCAGTCATAAGCACCAAGGCGCATGCTGCCGCCTTTTTTTTCTACGCGGTTTTGGCTTTCCATAAGGTGAACAATTTTTTGTTTGCAGCCAAGGTCAAATTCTTCGGAGTTGGCGTCGTTTAATTTTAAAACATTGCGCGCAAATTCAATGCAGGCAAGCTGCATACCTAAGCAAATTCCAAAAAAAGGAACTTTATTTTCCCGAGCGTATTGAATTGCAGTCATTTTTCCAATAATTCCTCTATCGCCAAAGCCGCCAGGAATTAAGATACCTTGACACTCACCAAGCATTTCTTTTGCATTGGTGCTATTTAACAATTCGGAGTCGATACCAATAATTTCCACATGACTTTCGTTTGCGATACCTGCATGAGTGAGCGCTTCATAAACAGATTTATAGGAATCGCGGGTGCCCATATATTTGCCAACCACACCAATTTTTAAAAAATGCTTGGGCTTTTCAATTCTGTCGACAATTTTAATCCATTCATCCAGTTTCGGTTGGGCTGTCCAAATGCCAAGCAAATTGACAATTTGATTATCCATACCCTGTTCGTGATAAATCATAGGCATTTTGTAAATGCTGTTTGCGTCGAGTGCTTCAAACACATTTTCCTTGGGCAGGTTACAAAAAGTCGATATTTTAACACGCACATCTTGTGGCATGGGTTGATCAGCTCTACAAATTAAAATGTCGGGCTGAATTCCAATGGAGCGCAGTTCTTTAACAGAATGTTGGGTTGGTTTGGTTTTTAATTCCCCTGCAGCACGTATGTAGGGCACTAAAGTAACATGAATAAAAATAGAATTTTCTCTACCAACATCATTACGAAACTGACGAATAGCCTCAAGAAAAGGAAGACTTTCAATGTCACCTATGGTTCCACCAACTTCCACAATAGAAACGTCAGCCCCTTCGCTTGCAGCAATAATATTCGATTTAATTTGATCGGTAATATGCGGGATGACTTGCACAGTTCCGCCTAAATAATCGCCACGGCGTTCTTTGCTAATAACCGCATCGTAGACTTGACCAGAGGTAAAACTATTCCGCCTTGTTAACTTAGCTTTGGTAAAACGTTGGTAGTGGCCAAGATCGAGATCGGTTTCTGCGCCGTCGTCCGTGACAAAAACTTCTCCGTGCTGAAAAGGAGACATGGTTCCTGGGTCCACATTGATATAGGGATCCATTTTAGATATAGAAACACGCAGGCCACGGGTTTCAAGCAAGGCTCCAATGCTTGCGGCAGCAAGACCTTTTCCAATACTGGAAACTACTCCACCAGTCACAAAAATATATTTGACTTGGTGTTGGGTAGGCTTTTTGAGGGATTTATTTACATTCTGTTGCATGAGTTCACTCCGTTCGATACACTTCAGGTCGATACGGGAATACACGCTACCACAATTTTATAGCTAGGAGTCAAGAAGAAATGAAAGATCTGCGTGACGTTGGTCATTTCAGTGCAGAACAACAATCTACAGACGGAATTGTCTCTCATATGCTCATGGGTTTTGTTGAACGTAAAATTTCGCCTCAAACTATTGCAGATGCCTTGCGAGCACAAATATTTGAATCGCAAATTCCCATTGGACTTCTCAATGGTGCCACTTGTAACGGTATTTTAGAAGCAGTTACTCTTGCAAACTCAACTGAAGATTGCACCGACTTGGTTTTATACTTTTCCACCCACCCCAATTTTCCACACTGCTTGTCTTTTAAGGCAGCCGTTGGGGCTTTGTGTGTTTTGTTGCGTGATTTACAAAAAACACATCTTTTGAATAAAGATAATATGGAATCTTACTCTGAAGGAATTGAAAAACTATCTGAATATATTTTAAATATTTTTCATACCAGTGCACATTTAATTGATTTTGAATTGGAAAAAAATTTATTGTCTATTATTCAAAACATTTCGCTAGAAGTTGCGAAAACATTGCAAAACAATGTGCATTTTCAACATTTGCGTTTTATGCTTGTGAGCAAAAGTTCTGACGGAGTCGATGTGAAAGGCTTTTTGCCAAAAGCTTACGACATGATTGCGCTTCTCCTCAAAACCCCAGAGGAACAACTGCTCAGAAACGGAGTCGATTATTATAAAACAGAACAGTCTGATAAAAATTACCGTGGCAGAATTAAATACCTTAAATCTATTGTAGAATCGCTGCAAATAAGTTCTTTTTCCGAAGCAAAAAAAACATTTTTGGTGGAATGGATTTTTGACAGAGCACTGTTGGAAGCAGCTGTTAGCGAAAATACGAATGAATATACTCTTTCGTTAAAGTACTGCATGGAAAACTTTTCTCATGAAAGCTATATGTTTAAGGGATTATTAAAATCTATTCAAAAAGATTTTTCTGCTTTAGAGCATATGAACGACGAAAAAATATTTGAAAAATGCGAAAAACTTGGCAGCCTTGTTTTTCCGTACCTCGTGACAAAGGCAGAGAAAGATTTAAATTATATTTTAAAACAGGTCATCAATTGGATTCTTGAAATGCCTGTTTCAAACGAGCAATTCCGTTTTTTCAAAAAACACCATTGGCGCTGGATTAGAAGTTTGTCTGCAAAAACGTGGGATGCAAGCCTAAGAGAGCCCCCTGCTTGGGTCGTTACAGCGGGTAGCGTTTATTGTGCGAGTATTTTTCACAGTGCGCCGGCCCTGTGGTTGCAAGAATATTCTGTTGCACTCATTGAGCGAGTGTACCAAGAGTCTCTAGCAGAACGCTTTGAAGCGACAACCGATCATTTTAACTATGTAGAATATTTAATTCGTTGTGCTCGTAAAAAATCGCCGTTTTTTGCCAGCCGGACGGAGTCTTTATTTGCTCTGTATTTAATGTCTCGTATGACTCAGTCAGAAACTTTACAATTTGCCAATGCCAAGGTGCGCTTTCAAACTCTTTTTTCCAACTACACGCCGACACAAATTCAAATTTCACAAGAATTTGTCATGTGGAAACAAATTTTAGATAATGAAGAAAAGTTTAAAAATCAATTGGGTAATAACCCTGTTACGAGGGCTCTGGCAATTTTGACAACACTTTCACAAGAAACTGCAAAAAAATAATTTTATTCAAATTTTTTGGCTATTCGAGGCAGGCTTTTTTTCAGTTAACCAAAGTTTTTTTGCAGACAGTTCAAGTTTTTCTGCTTCAAAAAGCAAATAATGAGCCCTGGAAAAACCAATAAAAAGACCAACAACAAAGCACACAAGAGAAACAAAAGATCCCGTCATAAGAATTGAAAACAGAGTATTTTTTAATGAAATATTTTGCACCAAATCTGCGAATTTGTCTTGATTTTGAAAAGTGAAAAAATTAGGCTGCTTGATGCAATACACAAAAAAAGCAATGAGTACAAAAAAAGCAGCAGGCACTAGAAAGAAAATCATGGGGAAAAAAATTCTAGAAAACCATGCTCTTGAATGAGACTTCAATATTCTGTTGGCATGCTCAGGAAAGTTTGTTGCTAAATACTGCTTAAAATCAGGTTCATAACTTTTACTTGTCATTTTCCACGCTTTCTGATTCATCAACTTTTTTAATTTTAGTTAAAACACCGTCGGAAATTTCTCTCCATTCTTTCATGAGTTCATACCACCCTCGTGGAAAGAAAAGCCTGAGAAAGGCTAGTCTCGAAAAACCAGGAAAGAAATTTATGCTCTCCGCTAGAAGTAAACTCAACACAAGGAATGCAGGTGTCAAGATTAAAAACCCAAGCCAGATTATAATTTTGTTGGTGTGAGGTAAATAGCCGTTTAAAAAAAATGTAAACAACAATGACATTAAAAAAGCCCAAAAGGGGAAAAACCACATCCCGTGAGCAATTTTCATAGTGGCGCGCACATCTCTATCAGAAGTGCTTTTTTTGGCGAGTTTTTCGCAAGCTTTTGCAGGAATGAGCCAAACAATTGTGCCAAGAATTTGAATTGGCAATGTCACGCAAACAAAAAACCATCCGTGGCGAAATATAACCCAAAAGAAATTTCTTTTTTTGTAATTTAAATCACCCCACACCAATTGTAGTGGTGAAATGATAACAGCTTGCAACAACCTGCGCATGGTTTGTGCGCGGGCCATGAGGGCTAAATCGAGGTCAAATTCAGGTCTATATTTTTCGACAAAAACTCGAAATTCTCTTGAGGAATAAGGAATTCTTCCGTAACATAACTCAAATAAAAATCTCCAATTTCTTTTTTCATCCCAATTAAAAAAGCTAGCAAAGCCATTTTCCATGGATTCTCGAACACCACTCATGATGTCCTTTACTGAGAAATCTTGCGAAGTAATGGCAACAGGTTCGCAGTAATGCACACAAAGTTCACTTCTAAATTCATCTTTTTCTGAATAATCAATTACGACAGGTTGAACGACAACATAAAAATTAGGATCGTTTGATTTACTCATGGCTTGCAACGCCATACGCGCAAGACCGGACTTGAATTGATAAATATAAGGATCGTCGTGGCTAACCCCTTCCGGGAAAATAAGAATGCTATCGCCTTCCAAAAGGGCATCGCTGACCATTTGAAAAGCTTCATTATTGGCTTTGACACGCCAATCCGTCTCGAAGTTTCCTTGTTCAAGCATTTCTTTTTGTGCCTGAACGTCTTTTTTCATGTCCTGCAATCGGTTTACGGGAATTGCGCGTGTTAGTTTTAAAAAAAGCCTCATAACAGGCACTTCCCATAGAGTGTGCTTTGCTAGGGGGCGAATGCGAGTTGGTGCCAGTCCAAGCATAACGGTAGGGTCCACAATGGCACTTGAATGGTTTGCAGCCCAGAGTGACGACTTACCAGTGTAAGGCGTTCCTGAAAAACTTATTCGTTTAAAAAATATTCGGCATAAAAGAAAAGCGATAAACCGCATCATCAAGAAATGCTCCCTGGTTTTACATCAGTATTAAATCAAGTATATTCCTTTATACGCAGATTATAGGGTAGTCTGCGTCAATTTTTCATATGGTAAATAATGGAGTCAATTTTGCATAATATAAAGTGGCAGAGTAAAAATACAGTGGATAAAATGAAATCTTCTCTACAAACTATTGGAAAAATAAATGGCAGTGTAAAAAATGTCATTATTGCTTTGCATGGTTTTGGCGATACGGCGGCAAATTTTGCACATCTTGCTGATGAATTTAATTTGACAGACGTTCTATGGCTATTCCCGCAGGGGCCTAAACCAGTGCCTATTGGTATTGATGGAGCCCAATGGTTTTCTCTGTTTTCTGATCCCAGACAAGAAGTGACACAGTCTGAAAATTTAATTTATGAACTTGTTGAGAATGTGATGGAGCATACGGGTTTGCCTAGTGAAAAAATATTTATTTTAGGATTTTCTCAGGGAGCTGCAATCGCTTTGTATTACGGTTTAAAATCGTCAAAGCCACTCGCTGGCATTATTTCTTTAAGTGGTTTTATCGTGAATCAAAGCGAACTTGTGCCAATTTTGCAAAAAAATAGCCCACTGCCTCCTGTTTTTTTAGCGCATGGAATGCAAGACCAAGTTCTATTTCCAAGCGTTTTTTTTGAAACAAAAAATCTTTTAGCATTAAACTCTTCAATTAAAGTAACAACAAAAACCTATAAAATGGGGCACAATATTTCTCCAGAAGAAATGCTTGATGTTAAAAAGTTTGTAGAAGGTAATAGAAATTGAGTACTAAAAATAGCGATATTGAAAAAACCATTGAGCTTGAAAAATCACGTCTTCAATTGGATACCCGACGTAGTGGGAAGATGTCTGCATATCTTGTTAGCCTTGAGTTACTTGAAGATGACCCTGTGGAAATTCAAGAAAGTTTACAAGAACTCGGAGCGCTGGTGCGAACTCTTGGTGATGATTGTAGCGGCGTGACTGTGCAAAAAAAAGCAAAACCAGTTCCAGCGACTTTTATTGGCCCTGGAAAAGCGGAAGAAATTAAAGATTCCTGCAATAGTTTGCAAATAGACTACATCGTTTTCGATCAAGAATTATCACCCACGCAAGTGAGAAATTTAGAAACCTTAATTGGCAAGCCAATTCTTGATAGAACAGGAATTATTTTGCAAATTTTTAAAAGAAATGCACGTTCTAAAGAAGCCAAAACTCAGGTGGAAATTGCAAATTTGGAATATATTGCCCCCAGGCTTTCTAACGCATGGATTACTTGGGAACGTCAGCGTGGTGGTGGTGGCAGTGGTGGTAAACTAAGAGGAGCCGGTGAAACTCAAATAGAAATTGATAGAAGAAAAATGAAGGACAGGCTCGCCAATTTAAAAAAAGACTTAGAAAAAATACAAAAAGAAAGAGAAACTCAACGAAAAAATAGAGCGGATGAGTGGAATGTGGTGCTTGTTGGTTATACCAATGCAGGAAAAACAACACTTATGAATTCTCTTACTGAGAGTCATTTATCAGCAAAAGAATCTTTATTTGAAACCCTTGATTCCAGTATCCGCCGAATTCGCGGTGTGAATAATATGAATATTCTTGTGACAGATACCGTGGGTTTTATTCGTAATTTACCTCATGGTCTTGTGGCAAGTTTTCGTTCAACTCTCGATGAAGTCGTCAAGGCAGACTTAATATTGCATGTTGTTGACATTACTCATGGGGCTTACAAAGACCACATTAAAGTGACTCAAGAAGTTCTTGCCCAAGTTGGAGCAGCAGAAGTCCCGCAAATATTTATTTTCAATAAAATAGATATGTTGGCGAATGAACCACGTTTGCCAAAAATTTTATCTCGCGCTTATCCAAGAAGCATTTGTATTTCAGGTCAAAAAGAGGAAGACATTAAAAAATGTCGAGAAATGATTGTTGAATTTCTAGCGCAAAATATGCTTGAAAAAACTTTTCATGTTGACTACGGTGATTCTAAAACACTTTCTCTGATTTATGCGCACACGCGAGTCCTTGAGTCCAATTGGGAGCAAGATCAGGGTGTTTTTAAAGTTCGAATGTCAAAAACAGTCTATCAGCGTTACTTTGATAACTTAGCGGAGGAAAATATTTTATGAGTGAAGAAGATAGCAAAAAAATACCAGAAAGTGTAAAAGTTAAAATTGAAAATTTAAAGAAATTAGAGACTCTACTTGGACATTTGCCCTGCGATAATTGGACTGTGAGTGAATTGCAAAAAAGAACTGAAGATTCCACTCACCAGCACAGTTTAGCGCAAATGGAAGCGCAAACAGAAATATTATTTACTGAAATTTGTGAAGATCTCGTGGAACATAAATACAATTATTCTGAAATTGCCCATAGTGTAAATGGAATTCTCGCTTCACCAACTGGAATGAAATATTGTAATGAGGTTGAAGTGCGTGAGGCTCTTGGAATTGAATAATTTACCCAATTTTATTCTTCAAAACATTGAGATAGCTGCAAAAACTTACTATAAAATGGGAGGTGTCGCTCGTTATTTTGCTCTTCCTGAAAATATAGAGCAAGTGCAACAAACATTATTTTTTTGTAAACAAAATGAGTTGCCTTGTGCAATTCTTGGAAGCGGGAGCAATTCTGTTTATGCGGATGGCCTGTTTCATGGTTTAATTTTATCTTTAGAAAAACTCAGCAGTTGGCATTGGGAAACAGAAGAGTGCTTATTTGTGGAAGCTGGTGTGACAAATACAGAAGTCGCAGAAATTTGTGCACAGGCAAATAGGGCAGGGGCTTCATGGATGTATCGTATGCCAGGACAAATGGGTGGAACTGTGCGTATGAATGCTCGTTGTTATGGCGGTGAAATTTCTCAAATTGCAAAGGAAATTCTCACACTCAATTCAAACGGTGAATTCATAACTTATAAGGGTTCTGAAGTTTTTCAAGGTTATAAAAAAACATTGTTTATGGATTCGCCCCATGTTGTGGTTGGCGTGCGTCTCTTTTTTCCTCAAGTTGAAAGCGCAGAAAAATTAATTCAACATATGCATGAATGTGAAGCAGATAGACATCATAAACACCATTTTTATTTGCCGAGTTGTGGATCTACATTTAAAAATAATTACGATATTGGTAAACCAAGTGGTCGAATTTTTGACGAATTGGGACTCAAGGGCAAAAAAATAGGTGATGCGGCGGTGAGCGAATTTCACGCTAATTTTATTTGGAATTGCGGAAATGCAAAAACCGAAGATATGTTAAATTTATCGGCTTTTATGCGCTCAGAGGCGGCCCGCGTGCTGAATGCTCATTTAGAGCTTGAGGTGCAGCCAGTGGGGTCTTTTCCGCAAATTCTTTTTGAAAAATGTGGTATGCAATATTTAGGTATATCGCAATCAAATAAAGAGAAAATTGATGAAAAATGGGTTGGCTTATTTTATTTTCCAGATGCGGGATTAAAAAATTTTAATTCGTACCCTCATAAAATATTTTCTTCACCATTTATAGAATATCACCAAAGTTCGTACTCTGGTGAAACAAAAATTGATGTTCAAATTATTCAATTACAATCTTTAAAAGAGGCAAAAAAAAATCCAACGACACCTTTTTTAAAGTGGGAGACGCGGTGTTTTAACTCTCCAGAAGTATTATTTCCATTACAAGTTTCTCAAGAACAAGAGGATAAATTTGTTGATAATTTATGGCACTATAGTGTTAGCGAAGTTTTTTTTGCTAAATTTCATAATCCGTCACATTACTTAGAATTTGAAATGACACCTAAACAGAGTTGGGTTGCACTTAAATTTTCTAATATAAGACAAAGGAGCGTTTCTAAGTACGAACCAAAATTGCAAACGTATTCAATAAATGGCGAAAAAGAATTTGGAATTGTTTTTTCATATGAGAACTTAGAATATGTTTTAGATGAGACGGGTGAAGTTTATATGCAATGCGCTTTGAGCTTAGGAAATAATAAATATTTGTTAGCGCCATATTGGAAGCAAGAGGCAAACAAAAAAGAAACACCAGATTTTCACCAACCAAAAAAATTCTGGAAATTACAGCTACGTTAAATCCAATTAATTTTAATTGCAAGAAGAACTGCAGCAGCCGTTATAATCCACAACATAAATCCTTGAACAAACGGTTTAATTCCAACACTCTTTATAGCACTTCGTGACAAATTCGCGCCAATACAAAATAGTGTTAAAATAAGAACTCTTTCCGCTATATTTCGTACTAAAAATCCAGGAACTTTTAATGCAGGAACCCAAGTAACTAACGCTGCTGCCAACAAAAATCCAAGAATAAACCACGGTTTTTTAGCTTTTGTCCCATCTTCTAAATGAGCCTCTTTATGGAAAATATATTTTGAATAGTAAAGGGAAAGTATTAAGGTAATAGGAATTATCCATAGTGCACGCGCTAGTTTTACTGTCGTTCCAACTTCTAAGGCTTGTTTTCCATATTGCAGTGTTGCACCAACAACAGAACTGGTGTCGTGAATGGCGAGGGCACTCCACAATCCAAATTGTTCTTGGCTTAAATTAAATTCGTGGCCAATTGTTGGAAAAACAAGTAATGCAATAGCATTTAATAAAAAAACAATGGCAAGGGCCACAGACACTTCATGGCCTTTGGCCTTAATTGTTGGTGCAATAGCTGCAATGGCGCTCCCACCACAAATTGCTGTACCGAAAGTAACAAGTACAGATGTGTCTCTTGAATTTCGCAAGAAAAAACCAAGCAATAAACCAAGAATTGTTGTAAATGCAATGCTTATAAAAGTATAGCCAATACCAGACATTCCGACTTGTGCCACAGTAATTAAGTTCATTCCACAGCCAAGGCCAACGACACTCCAGGTTAATAATTTTGGAGTCATTTTTTTTGTGAACTCTAGGTAAGGATTATGGAATAGAACAGCTAAAATAATTCCAGAAATAACAGCAAGACCTGCGCTCATTTTTTCAAGACTTTCGTTAAACGAAGGGGCTGCAACGAGTAATACGCCGACAACGGGAAATAAAATTTTAGCGATGAGATGGTTGTGTTTTTGTGATGTCATGAAAGGCCTTGTAAATAGAGTGGTGGGGCAATTGACGAAATGAGTGGGAAATCGTACTCTTTGCGTTGATTCGTTTCAAGTTATTACTTACATTTTTAGGAGACAATTGTATGTTCAAGAAAAAACATTTTTTTGTTGGCGTTGCGCTCTGCGTTTTGCCTCTGTTTGCAAGTGCAAAGACGCCATACGGTATGGCTGGCTGCGGTTTAGGCTCTCAAGTTGTAGGGCCTCATGGAAACCAAGTTTTTGGTTCTACAACGAATCAATCTTCTGCTAATCAATCTTTTGGAATTACTTCAGGAACTTCGAATTGTTTAACTCCCAGTAAGGCGGCTGCAGTTAGTGCGCAACAAAAATTCATTTATGACAACTACGCCCTTCTTGCAAAAGAAATGGCTCAAGGTGATGGTGAAGCTCTGCGTGCGTTTTCAAACACCTTTGGTTGTTCTAAAGATGCTTACGGTAATTTTGCGTCACAAATGCAAAACTCTTATTCTAAAATATTTTCAGCTCCAGGTAGCGTGGCTGCACTGAATGTTGTGCAAACTGAAATTAAGGGCAATGCACAATTGTCTCACGCGTGTTCACTAACTATTTAATCATTAAAATTAAAATGGAGATTACAGTATGAAAAAATTAAACGGCCTCGTTGGCTTTCTTGCTTTAGGAGCTTTGTCCTTTTCATTTGTTGCAAATACCGCAATGGCGGCAACAAAGCAGAAAGCGTCTTATGAACAACCTTGGGGCATGGCAGGGTGTGGTTTTGCGTCTCTTTTTATTGACGATAAAGGTCAATTGCCGCAAATGGGAGCATCAGTTCTCAATATTTTTCTTTCTGAGTACACAAATTCTTTTGCAATCTCTTCTGGAACATCAAATTGTGTAGAAAACCGTGCAGGAGTAGCTCAAAATGAGCAAAAAGCCTTCATTACTGTTAATCTAGCAAGTTTGTCGAAAGAAGCTGCACAAGGTGATGGCGAGCATATTTCTGCCCTTGCAGAAGTGTTTGGTTGCCCACAAGATGAATTTGCTAAGTTGAGCCAAAC
Source organism: Bdellovibrionota bacterium (assembly GCA_040386785.1). Lineage (GTDB taxonomy): Bacteria > Bdellovibrionota_B > Oligoflexia > Silvanigrellales > Silvanigrellaceae > Silvanigrella. The sequence continues at coordinate 5,210 of JAZKEW010000232.1, read as the reverse complement.
TCATTACAGCAACATTTACGGGACGAATGAGCCCACTGCAGTTTTTCAAAACTACCTTAAAGAAGTCAATGCAAATGAAAATCTTGCAAAAAGCTGTTTGAGAGCAATCTAAAAAGGGTCTAAATCATTATCCGAGTTTTTTATTTATTTATCCTTTCGCTTTTGTTAAGTGCTTCAGCAATTCCTAAGACGTCCTTTGCACAGCCAAACGAATATCTCAATGAGCTTATTGCCAAGGCTCGTTCTCAGCAGTTGTGGGAAAAACCTGCGTGGAAAAAAATATTATTTATAGCCGATAAACCTTTGAGTTTAAGTTCAAAAAGTTTGCTGAGCGATAATAGTTATTTTTTTGCATCTGATGGTCGTAAAAATCCTGAGCATGAGCTTATTGCAACATTAAATGCATTTTTTAATCCAAGCATATTGCAGCCGGAAAATAGAAAAATGCCAGCACAGTGTCTTTATGCTGCGCGTTTTTATTGGCTTGTTAATGAACTTGGCATTGATTCCTCAAAAATAAAATTTGAGCCTTGTTCCGAGCTACATGAATTTATAGATGCATTGCACTACACAGGTGTTTCTTTAGTTTTTTCAAACTATTTTGCGGCTAGTCCAGGTTCTTTATTTGGGCATACTTTTTTACGTTTGCACAGAACATCTCAAATGCAAACAGATTCACCACTACTTGACGACATCGCAAATTATTCTGCCTCTGTTCCTGATGCAGCATCTCTTTTGTATCCAATTAAAGGTTTAGCTGGCGGATACAAGGGTATTTTTGCTTTAATGCCTTACTATAGCAAAATTCAAGAATATAATAACTACGAAAGTCGTGATCTTTGGGAATATGAACTGAATTTGTCTGACAGTGAAATTCGTATGCTTGAATATGTTTTGTGGGAAGTTGGTTGGACATACATTGACTATTATTATTTAGACGACAATTGTTCTTACATTATGCTTTCTGTTCTTGAAGCTGCTAAGCCAGAGTTGCATTTAACGGACAAACTTTGGCTTTATGCTATTCCTGCAGATACAGTTCGTGTTATTAAGCGAGAGCCTCATTTAGTTAAAAATATTCATTACCGTCCCTCTGTTCTATCACGTTATTTAGCGCGTTTGTCTGTATTAAATAGTCAAGAAAAAGTAATTTTAAATCAACTTGTCATGAATAATAAAAGTGACAGTGCATATTTGAGTGAGATATTTAAAAATTGTGATCAACATTGTAAAACAAAAGTTATTGATACAGCGCTTGAATTTATTGACTACAAAGAAAAACTTGTGGGCTCTCACAATCCTGTTGTTTATGGAAACTTGCGCAACAATCTTCTTGTGATGCGGGCAAAGGAAGCGGTTAAATCAGACGTCCTTGTTTCTAAGGTGTATTCTTCTTCGCCTGATAAAGGCCATGATTCGGGCCTTGTTTCTTTGAATTTTGGGACTGATTTTCATGATAATTCATTTTCTGATTTAAGATGGCGCCCTGCTCTGCATGGTATGGAAGAAGATGATTTAGGTTATAGCGACTCCTTAGGCATTGGTTTTTTAGATACAATTTTTCGTATAGATTATAAAAATAGAGACGTGCATTTAAAAAATTTCCACTTACTTGAAATTAGTTCTTTGCCTGCTGCGGTGCCTAATGTGCGTTTTTTGTCGTGGCACTTTGACACAGGTGCGGAATATGGTTTCGGGTTTGGCGATGCGCAAACCCAAACAAGGGAATACTTACAACTAGGTTTGGGTTCTTCATTTTTTTTCCTAGACAATCATTTTTTAATTTACGGGTTAGCGCACGGAGACATGGGTTATTCTCATGATTTTGGTTTTCATATGGGTCCAAGTTTTACTTTTGGATCCATGGCAAGAATATCTCCCTACTTTAAGTTAATTGCAAAATCGGAAATTGCAAATAGGTATAACTTCAAGACATCAATTGATTCCATAAAAACTTCTGTTACCTTAGCATCTTATTTTTCAAATCAATTTGAAGGTCGTCTTGTTTTTGCGGATAATGAAAATGTTAAAGAAATGTCTATGGGGATTCAATATTATTTTTAAAGTTTTTGTAATTTTTATTTTTATGATTTTGCTGAGTTCATGCAATCATTTGTTTTATTATCCAACGCAAAATATGGTTGCAACTCCAAAAAATTTAAAGTTGAAATACGATAATTTGACAATAAAAACACAAGATGGTGTTGAATTAAACGCTTGGCTTGTGCATGCAAAAAATGAAAAGCCTATTGCTACCGTTATTCATTTTCACGGCAATGGTGAGAATATTTCCAATCACTTTTTTTATTTTGCGTGGCTTGCTCATCTTGGTTTTGATGTTCTTGAATTTGATTATCGTGGATACGGAAAATCACAAGGCATTCCACCTACCAGAGAAGGACTTATTCAAGATGGTCTTGCTGCTATTGCTTGGGCACAGGCAAATGCGCGTAGCAAAGAGTTATTTATTATTGCACAAAGCTTAGGGGGCGCAGTTGCAATTCCAACTTATGTCATAAATAAAGTACAGGGAATTCAGGCTATTATTCTTGACAGCACTTTTGCTTCTTACAGAGAAATTACAAGAAAAAAACTTTCAAAATTTTGGCTGACCTGGCCTTTGCATTGGCCTTTGGGTTTTTTAATTTCAGATGAATTGAGTTCCATTGATTATATTAAAAATATAGATATTCCACTTGTGTTTGTGCATAGCGAAAGTGATCCTGTGGTGCCTTATGAATCGGGGCATTTATTGTATGAGGCTGCACCAGAAGAAGCAAAGGAGTTGTGGATAGTGCCGTGGGGTGGGCATACTACGGCGTTTGTCATGGAAACAGACAACCAGTTTAGAAAAAAATTAGTTTCTTTTTTGTGTGGGCATTTGAAGAAAAAAAATGTGGGGTGTCGAGATTTGTGTGAGGATTATAGGGATCCTGTGTTGTAGGGGCTCCAGCTCTAATGGTGCGGTTTTTATAGAAAAATTTTTCTTGTAAATATACGTCAATTATGGCATCTATTCACAGGTGTTTATGGGGTCTATATGTAAGGAGGAATATAAATGTTTAAGCTTATTTTCGGAACAGGCTCAACTCCTATACAACAAAATAAGAAAGTAGATAGCCCTAAGGAAACCAAACTAAACGACGATAAGGAAGAAGACAGAAAGCTGTCAGAAATATTCAGAGCGACAGTTAACGATACTGCCGTAACTATAAATTTGATACATGCAGTTGATAGAGGAGATGTAAAAAAAGTTCGTGAATTTGTTGGGAATCCTGAAGTGGATGTTAATCCCCGCCTGACGGGTGTGGAGTTTCTCCTACATAGAGCTGCAAGGCTTAAGACTACAGAAATTTTGAAAATCCTTCTTGGAGCCAAAGCTAACACTGAATGTCGCGATAATTCGGGTAGGACTCCTTTGCTTGTTGCTGTACGGGAAGGTTCTCTAGAAAATGTCCGAGCTCTCATTACTGCTGGAGCGAATGTCAACGCTTTTGATATTAATGGAAATACTTCTTTGCATTCAGCTGGACTAACAGTCTCCAAGGCTCAAGAGCTTATTGCTGCTGGAGCCAAGGTCAATCTGCTCAACCGAACTGAGAATACTCCTTTGATGATAGCTAGGGAAGAAGAGCGTGAAGAAATCATTAGCGCTCTTATTGACGCCGGAGCCACCGAGTAAATTCCCTTGCCAGTTTTATAAAAAAAATTACAATTACAAAGCCTTAAAAAAACTAACCCCATGCACGCCATTTAAATTTATAAAATGACTTAAGCTGACTGTTGCAATATTACTCTGAATAGAATCGTTATCCGTTGTTGCTAAAGCAACTCCGAAAGCATTACTTTGGCACTGATTATTAGCATTGAGAATACAGCTAAAAATATACGAATTTGTTATCTTATTATAAGAAACTTGATAGGCTCCGCCATATGTTGAGTGATGGACTTGATTGTTTAAGTTTAACCAATAAGAATTTGCGGTTGGATTACTGTAGTCACCATTATTCTCTTCCTCAGTCACAAGAATGTACGAGCCGTCCACAGAAACACCGCCAAGATAAATATTTATATTTGAAGTTACTGTTTTTAATAGCTGAACATTTGGATTTATATTCGAAGAAACATCAATTAAAAAAATAGAAGGAACGCCTGGAACTTCTGGATAGGTATATGTAGGGTTGCAGGCAACAACAAGTTTACTGTTACTAATTTTCATGCTTGAGTTTAAATTAAAACAATTTTTTATGAGTATTGGAGAACCTTGTGTTGAGGTTAGGTCTTCACTGAGTGTAAATATTTTTGCGCCTTGATTTTCTATTGTAGAAGAATAGGGATAACCAACACTAACCGCATAATAATTATTCTCATTATTTAAAATAGAAACAAAATTATTTGTATCACTATTTTTGCTAAACCCTTGAACTGTTGTGCTTGCTAAGGTAACAGAGTTTAAATTAGATGAGCTGACAGCAATTTCTTTTTTGTCATACCCGACATAATAAAGTGAATTGTTTGCAAGCATCATGTCATAAATATTTTCGGGTAAATTTCTTTGACTTTCTGTCGAGGTGCCTTCGGTATTGTAAGCAAGTACACTAGATGGTTGGCCCATATTATATTTTGCAAGATACAAATTTTTTAAATTTCCAGAGCCATCACGTGATTGAAACCCTTTGAGCCCATCAATTTGTTGCAAGAGTGGTGATTCTGCTTTGACCTGATTTGAAACAGGACTGAAGCTGTATAAGTAGCCAGTGCGGCTGCCGTAATCGGAGGTTGTGAAATAAATTTTGTCTTGTTGTACAGAAAAACTTGGCGTTGCACTATTCTCATTATTTTTACCGCAACTCGTTAATGTGAATAAAAATAACGGCATTAAAATTTTTTTGAAGTACATGTTCAAAATTCTCCTATTAAAGAAACATAAAAACGCCTACCCGGCGGGGGGACTCCCAAATATCCATTGGAATTTACTTGTAGAACAGAACCAGAGTTGTTGTAAAGGGAAGAAAATTTTTCGTCGGTTAAATTAAATATATCTAAAGATAATAAAACTTTATGAAATGAATTTGTGATAATAAGGCTCGCTCCAGCGTTGTAAATAACGGGTACACTCATTTGAATAATATTGACGGTATCAATATAAAATGGGCTTTCGTATTGAGCATTTGCATAGCTCGAAAAATGGATATTCTGTTGGAATAACT
>JAZKEW010000231.1:0-4455 GCA_040386785.1 Bdellovibrionota bacterium | reverse complement strand
GACATCGGCATCAATATAATGCCCCTTATTCGAATAATAAATTAAAATTGCGGAATCAACTTTTAATTTTTCCACTTCTGCAACAGGGAAGTGTGACGTTGGTGGATTTATTTCTATAATACCTGCACGGGGAACTACAGAAATACGATTTGTTTTTTGTGGATTAAATGCTTGCGCAAAGTCACCTGTATTGCAGTGCGCTGTAAAAACATTGTTTCCGCCTGATATGGCTTTAAATGAATTTTTTACAACTAATTTTCCATTGGCATAGAAAGAGCAAGTATCTTGGGTTTTTAATTTAATGTGACGCCCTTTTGTTGCGCTTTTTGTTATAAGAGAAACAATTTTAGGACTTGTTTGCTCTTCAAGAGTCGCCCGCTCTTTTGCCGTTGCTAGACTGAGGTACACATTTGCAGGAAAAGTAAGTTTTGCTGGTTCATCAAAATTCACTACAGCAACCCAAAATGCAAGTTCCGCATACTCACTTGCCACTGCCATGTGGCTATCAAGAAGAATATGCTCCGCTTGAGTCATCGCTGATTGGCTTTTTATTTTTGCTTCTTGCAGTGGCTTTGTTTGGTACGTATTTTTGATCTCATTAATTAGAACAGTCAATTTTTCTTTGTTCTTAGCGCTTTCTGCAACACGGGTGTGTTCAACCCAACTTTCGCTTAACATTTGATTTTCTTGCGCATAGAAAATTTTTTCACTGTTGAGCCTTGCCGTAAAAGGCTTCGCAAAAGCTTGCATGAATTCAGGGGAATCAGAGGCATAAAGAATAACAGACTTTGGGGGTGGGAGGTTTACATTGTTTCTGGTGGCGCAGCTAGAAAAAAACACAAAAAAGACAAAAAAAGAGAACCAAAGAGTTTTTCTATAACCAATATGCATAATAGGTCCTTTAGTTTTTAGCTAAAAACATGAGAAAAGCGTTTGCTGTAATCGAATCGAAAGACAATACAAAATGACGAAGGAGAGTGCAAGTAACTCGCCGTAGAATCAGCATAGGTGTTATTTTTTTCAAAGTGGAATTTTTGTAAAATTGATGTATTTTTTTTCTGGCTATTGTAATTATTTTGTCATATATAGCGTTTAATACGACTTTCAATAAGCCGTACAAATTTAAACTCTCGATTGAAAGGTTCCACGCTTATGGATCGACTCAATGAAAATCAAAAAACAGTTCATGCTGACTACGAAGTTCTGAATGCAAATGTCAATCCTTCTCATTTAGACGCCGTCATGAACAAAGCAATTTCAGTAACCAAGCACACTGACCCATCTCGCACCAAAGAACTTCTCGCCATGTTTATTCGTGAGTCGAAAAAAGGCACTCTGACGTGGAACAAAAACTTGACCAATTCAATTAACATGGCAATTCAAAAAATTGATGAAGCTCTGTCACAACAACTTCAACAAATTATGCACCACCCAACATTTCAAAACTTAGAAGGAAGTTGGCGCGGACTTAAATATCTTGTCAACAATACCAACACGTCAACAAATTTAAAACTACGCGTATTAAACGTGTCTAAAAAAGAACTTGAAAAAGATCTCTCCCGCGCCTCGGAGTTTGATCAAAGCCAAATGTTTAAAAAAATTTATGAAGATGAATTTGGCTCTCCTGGTGGAGAACCCTACGCATTTATGATTGGTGATTACCAATTCTCAAATCACCCTATGGACATCGACCTGCTGTCGAATATTTCTCAAGTTGCAGCAGCTTCTTTCTGTCCATTCATTTCTGCAGCCTCCCCAGAGTTATTTGGCTTTGAAAGTTTTTCTGAACTTTCTCGCCCTATTGATTTAGCAAAAACCTTTGACTCCATTGAATATATTAAATGGCGCAGTTTTCGCTCCCGTCAAGATTCACGCTTTGTTACTTTAACCATGCCGCGAGTTTTAGCTCGACTTCCCTATGGTGCAAAAACAAATCCTGTGGAAGCTTTTAACTATGAAGAAACAGAAATTGATGCCAAAACAAAAATGCCAAAGACACTTCCACACGATCACTTTACTTGGATGAACGCTGCGTACGTCATGGGAAGCAAAGTGACCCATGCCTTTGATCAATCAGGTTGGTGCACTGCCATTCGTGGCGCAGAAGGTGGTGGTAAAGTCACAAATCTTCCAACATTTATTTCAAAAAGTGATGACGGCGACACGGACATGCAATGCCCAACCGAAATTGGAATTACCGATAGGCGAGAAGCAGAATTAAGCAAGCTTGGACTTTTGCCTTTATCTCATTATAAAAACACAGACTACGCTGTGTTTTTTGGCGGACAGTCTACGCAAAAACCAGAGGAATTTATTTCCCCAGATGCCACTGCAAATGCGGCAATTTCGGCTCGACTTCCCTTTGTTATGGCGACATCTCGAGTGGCACATTATTTAAAAGTTATGGGGAGAGATAAAATTGGATCTTTCAAGACGGCGGGGGAACTCTCGGATTGGTTACAAAATTGGATAAACCAGTACCTAGACATAAATCCAAACTCTTCACAAGCAACAAGAGCGTTGAGGCCCCTTGCAGAAGCCAAAATTGAAGTGAAAGAAATTGCCGGTAAACCTGGTGCTTATAATATTGTGGCTCACTTAAGACCTTGGCTGCAGTTAGAAGAGTTAACAACTTCATTGAGAATGGTTGCACGAATTCCTCAAAAAACAAAATAGTAATTTACCTTATCAGTTTTAGTAATTTTTTTTATTTGACTTTTATTATGGAAATATTTATAAGTAATTTCTGTATTTGAAAGTGTGTTTTTGCTAATTATAAGGAGACTATTATGACTGGTAATGTTGTCGTATTAATGAAATTTGGCGATGATATCAAAGGGCATTCAACTCATAAGGGTTATGAAGACTGGATTCACTTAGACTCAATCAATTTTGGTGCACAACGTCATGTTACTCAAAGCTCAGGCGTATCGAATCGTAATATAGGTACACCAACAGTATCTACCTTTTCTGCTACAAAAAAGATGTGCCCAGCATCTGCAAAGTTATTTTTAGAAACCCTTGCAGGCAAGGCACAAGATTGCAAAATTCATTTGCTAAGTGGTAGTAGTGACGGAAAACAGTTAAATCTTGTTATGGAATATACTTTAAGAAATGCATTTATCACTAGCCACACTTCGAATGTTGCAGCTGGATCGGATGCAGTCGTCGAAGGAATAACAGTTTGTTGTGATGCAATAAATGGTGTTTATACCCCATACAATGCAAAGGGTGAAAAGGGTTCTCCGTTTGCTTTCGGATATGATATTGCTACCGGAACAAAAACTTAATTCTAAATTTTTTCCTTATCTTCAAAACGCACTTATTCTTGCTCTGCTCTATAGAGTCAATAATACTTAAGACTTCATCCAAACCTGCTTCCCGTAAAAAACAAGTGCCACTTTGGCAACAGCCTGCGTTGGTTTTAACCCAAATTCTTCCGCATAATTCTTTTCATTTATTTGCTTAAACGCTTGTTCAAGTTCTAGTTGCGCTCTATCTTCCACAGAATCCGCTTTTTTAATATATTTAATGGCTTTAAATTCAAACAAATACGCCGGAACATTTTCTTTTCTTGGAATTAAAGCTAAATCATATCTTCCAAGCCCTGCTTCTCTATTGCTTTTAATGTCGTAAATTTCGCTTAACCAAATCATAAGTCCTGCCATAAAGGCGTGGTATGCATTTTCTGAATTTTGTGCAAAATCATGGTAGCTCATAGTTTGCATAAGTATTTTTTGCAGAGTTTCATAAAACACAGGCAAATCTTCGTATACAAGAGAGTTCGTAATTATTTCAGCAAGCTTTGGTTTTTCTAAGTCTTTTGTTAACGTTTCAAGCCAAGCATTCACCATATTTTTAAACACAAAACCCACCTCTTTATTTGGAATTTTGAGTTTGTAGAAATACTCATCGCCTTCTCTCGTAACATCTGCCACCGTTAAATACCCTGTTTGCAAAACAAAACCCCAAAATATGGCAGGGTCTTGAGTGAGGTTAGCGTCAAAGGTTGTTTCTGTATTAACACGAGTTGTAATGGTATTTCCTAAAAATAGTTCAAAAAATTCTGGTTTTAAAGCAGCACGTTGCTCTAAGTAAAGTGTGCGAATAATGTCATTGCGAGAAGTGTTCACCCAATACGAAGCAAAAGTGTGGGTGCCATCTTCAAGCCACTTTAAAATAGACCATGGGTTGTAAATTCCTGTGGAACTTTCTCCAAAACGGTAGCCGTTGTACCACGCTTGAATTTGTGGAAAGTGTTGCTCTAAATTGTACATTTTTAATAAAGCTTGAACCTCTGGCTCAAGGAAGCCAAAATGCGAAGAATAATTTTCTTGTAATACGGTGTAAACCGCTAAGTTATTTAAGTCGGAAAAAATAGATTCTCTGGAAACTCGTAAAATTCCTGTGAGTACTGCTTTGTTTAGGGATGTATTTCCTTTTAACGCTGTTCCA
>JAZKEW010000230.1:14118-21679 GCA_040386785.1 Bdellovibrionota bacterium | reverse complement strand
AATGAAAAAGATCTCTAAAAATAGACCATAAAAATTGCGCTTGTGGGTGTTGGCAAGAGAGAAGCTGTTTAAATTTTTCTTCAGGGTTTTTTATTTTTAATATTTCGAGAACTTCGGCATCAACTTCTGGCTTAGCTGGGCGGTAATTTTGACTGCTTAAGTCAAGGACTTGAATTTCTTTCCCCACTTTTTTATAAACGCCTGTGCCTGTTTTTTGTCCTAAATCTCCTTTAGCAATAAGATTTTCTAAATAAGTAGGAATTTTAAAAATAGAACACCAAGGGTCATTTGGCAAAGTGTTTTTCATGGTGTTAATGACGTGTCCCAGAGTATCAATGCCGACGACATCAAGTGTTCTGTACGTGGCACTTTTGGCGCGTCCAATTAAAGAGCCTGTGAGGGCATCAACGACATCAAAACCTAAATTGAATTTTTCTGTGTGGTGCATGGTGGCAAGCATTGAAAAAACACCAATTCTATTGGCAATAAAGTTGGGAGTATCCTTTGCTCGAACAACACCTTTGCCAAGAACTGTGGTTAAAAACCCTTCAAGGCCGTTGAGCGTGTCTTGGTTTGTGCCTTTATGCGGAATGATTTCAACCAGAGTCATGTAACGGGGAGGATTGAAAAAATGCACTCCACAAAAGTTTTTTCTATGTGCTTCAGGCAGTGTCAAAGATAATTCTTCAATGGAAAGTCCAGACGTGTTTGAAGCAAAAATAGTATTTTCAGAAATATATTTTGTTACTTTAGAATACAAATCTTTTTTGAGATCGATTCTTTCGCTAATGGCTTCAATGACGAGATCGCAATCTGCAAGTAAAGAAAGATGCTCATTATAATTTGCTGGAGTGACGTAGGCAGCTTTGCTTTTTACACTAAATGGAGTTGGTTCTAATTTTTGTAAAAAGGCCAAAGATTTTTGTACAATTCCGTTTGCGTCGCCTTCTTTTGCAGGCAGGTCGTACAAGATAACTTCCACATTGGCATTGGCTAAATGTGCTGCTATTTGTGAGCCCATGACTCCTGAGCCCAGTACAGCTGCTTTGCGAATAAGAAATCGGTTTTTTGTCGTCATAAAAAAATCTCCGACAGGAATAGGTTTTTGCACAGTTACGAAAAATATTGTTACAAGTGTAAGTGTAGTCCTCAGACCTGAAATGATCAATAGACCCTTTGCGCGACCACTTTTTAGTCACTTAAATTAGAGCCTCTCGACTTCTTTGAAAAATTTTTGTTAAATTTGGTGAGTTCGACATCATGGTGATAAACTCTTGGAGGATGGTTTTAAATGGCTGAGGTTTTTTTTAAATCAAATAAGGTTGTACATTTTATGAAAGCAAGAATGAAAAATGTAGTTGTGGCAGGTGTTTCTGTGGCGGCTTTGTTCGGCGTCGTGAGCGCTGGAGTTCTCATTTTTTCTCCGCAGCAACTTTCGCGCGTAAAAGAATTTGTGACGGCACAAGCTAGTCCCGACTACAAACTTCCCGCGCCAGCTCTGCAAACAACCCCTGCAGTTGGTGCTGATGTGGCGTTTTTGAAATCATTTTCAAAAATATTTGCTAATTTAGCCAAAGAAGCTCGTCCAGCTCTTATCATGATTATGTCTGAAAAAAAGGTTGCGACTCAACAACAAGTTTTTCCCGAGGATTTTTTCTTTCCTTTTATGCCTCCGCAATTTGGTGGACCAGGTAACCCAAAAAAGAAAAGACCTCAAGGCTTAGAAACCGATGCAGGTTCTGGCTTTATTGTTGATTTAAAAAATGGTTATGCCGTTACCAATAATCATATGATTGAAGATGCGGAAAAAATTACAGTGACAACCTTTGACAATCACAAGTACAAAGCAAAGGTTATTGGCACCGCAAAAAGTTTGGATATTGCAGTACTAAAAATTGAAGATTTAAAAGCAACCGAACAGCTCAAGCAGTTGAGTCTTGCAGACTCCGATAAAGTTGATGTGGGAGATTGGGTAATTGCTTTGGGGGCGCCTTTTGAACTCCCACAAACCCTGACCATGGGGGTTGTGAGTGCAGTAAAAAGATCGGGAGATGTGCTTGGCCTTAATGGACCAAATAGCTTTATTCAAATTGACGCAGCTATCAATCCTGGAAATTCCGGCGGCCCGCTTGTCAGTCTTGAAGGCCAGGCTATTGGTATGAATACGGCAATTTATTCTAAAAATGGGACCAATGTTGGAATTGGTTTTTCAATACCTTCTAACACCATTCGACTTGTTGCCGATTCCATTATTAACAACGGTAAATTAACGCAGTCCTATCTTGGAATAGAACTCTATGATGTGGCAAAATTTAGCTCTTCTGCATTAAAAGAAATGAAAATTGATGCCAACACTGAAGGTGGACTTGTTATGCGAGTTATACCTGGTAGTCCTGCGGCAAAGGCTGGTTTGCAGCCATACGATATTATTCAAACTGCTAATGGTGCGCCTGTGAAGTCGCCTTCGGACATTCAAGCACAAATTATGTTTTTAAAGCCCGGGACCACGGTTAAAATTGGAGTTTTGCGCAATGGCAAAGAATTGACTCTCACAGCAACAGTCACAGAAATTCCGCTGAATGCATCTGACAAAATAGACAAGTCAGGAAAGCCGCACTCAAACAAAGAGAAGAGCCTTTTATCAGACTACGGAATTTATTTATCTGAAGAGAAAAATAAAAATGGCAAAGGAGTAAAAATTGATAAAGTGGCTCCAGGTAGTGTTGCTGATATGGCCGGTCTTCAGACAGGTGATTCTATTTTGCAAGTGAATAAAAAACCAGTTTCTTCACCAGATGATGTGGAAGATATTCTTGAAAAAGCGAAGAAATCGGACATAAATACTGCGTTCCTGCTCGTTGATAGAGACGGCAGTCAGTCAGCTATTATTTTACAAGTGCAATAGGTTTTCAGATTTAAGATAAATAAACCCGTGGAATTCTTTCGTTAAACCCGCAAAGAACTTCATATGTAATGGTGTCACAAAGCTTTGCAATTTCACTTATAGTGATTTCGTGAACATCTTGTTTGCCAATAAGGACAACCTCCTCACCAATAAAAGCTTCGTTTTTTCCAATATCGACCATAAATTGATCCATACAAATATTTCCAGAAATTTTGTATTTGTTCCCTCGTACTAAAATTTCTGCTTTATTTGAAAGACAGCGCCTATACCCATCGCCATAGCCCACAGGTACTGTAATAATGCGAGTTTCTTGTGTGGTAGTATAGGTGTGATTATAGCTAATTCCTGCTTCAGCAGGGACAACTTTAAAATAGGATACTTTTGCTTTTAAAGAAAAAAATGGAGCTATGTTTTGCAATTCTGATGATTGTTGCCTTTCAAAATAACCTAAAGCAAGTAAGCCTGGCCGTACCATGTCCAAATGTGATTCTGGAAAATAACAAACACCACCGGAATTTGCTAAATGTGCACAAAAATTAAAACTCATTTTTTGTCTGATAAGCTTAATGAAGTCGGTGAATAAATTTATTTGTTTATGAGCAAATGCATGGTTTTGAATATCTGCCGTTGCCATATGTGAGTATATTCCTACAATTTGAATTAATTTTGACTCGTGTAAGTCATGAATTAATTCTTCTGCGCTTTCGCAACGCAAGCCAGTGCGTTGCATGCCAGTTTCGACCTCTATATGCACTTTGCAAATTTTATTTATTTTTTTTGCTTGTTGTAGAACAAGATTGGCTTTGAATTTTGAGCCAATGGTAAACTCGAGATTGTAATTAATTAAGTCAGGAATTTGTTCTTCGTGAATGGCGCCAAGCACTAAAATGGGTAGAGAAATACTGGCTTGACGAAGTAAAATTCCTTCCTGCAAACAAGAAACAGCAAGGTAGTCCACACCACTATTTTCAGCCGCTTTTGCCATGGGCACTAGGCCATGGCCGTAGGCGTTGGCTTTTACAGGCATGCAGAGTTTACTTTTTTTGATAAAGCTTTTAATGGCGGATATATTTTTTTTGAATTGGTTGAGATCAATTTCAATCCAAGCAGGGTGTGAATAAGGAATTTGCATTTGTTTCTATTATGACCTCAATAGTCCAGCAATTGAGAGGTCTTCGTCAATTTCTTCCCAGTGAATTCCTACGCCCTGACCAATAAGACGATATTTTTCTCGTTGTTCCTTTGTGGCATCTCTGAGTGAGGGGAACCATTCTAAAGGAATACTAACTTCACGGCCATCTGCTAGGGCAACATGCATAGAAACGTCATCAAACCATATTTTGTCTGCTCTAGGATCAATTTTTACGACTAAAGAATTCATGCCATGCCTCCATAAATTTTTTATCATTTTGCCTTACTAACTGAGATATTTCAGCTAACTCTCTTGCATTCATTCCTTGAGAAGAAGCTAAATGAATTTTTGGAGAAAGCCAAAATTTCGCATGTCCATCTCCACACTCTACATGGATGTGGCAAGGCTCTCTGCCTTCGTCACTAAAAAAGAAAAATCTAAATTTACCAATTCTAAGAACTGTTGGCACAAAATAATCTCCACAGAAAGCAATTATGATACCACAACAACCGATTCAATAATAACTGGACTCACAGGAACATCATCATGGTGTCCATGTGACCCTGTTTTTACCTTGGCAATGCTATCAACCACATCCATGCCCTCAGTCACTTTTCCAAAAACAGCATAACCCAACTGCTCACCCGCAGTATTTAAGAATGAATTATCTTTTAAATTAATAAAAAATTGTGCAGTTGCAGAATGTGGAGCATTGGTGCGGGCCATAGCAATAGTTCCACGTGCATTTTGAAGACCATTTTTGCCTTCATTTTCAATGGTTTTACCGCATTTTCTTTCTTTCATGTCTTGTGAAAAGCCACCGCCTTGAATCATAAAACCGGGAATAACGCGATGAAAAATAGAACCGTTAAAATGTTCGCTGTTTACATAATTAATAAAGTTTTCTGTTGTAATAGGAGCTTTTTCGTCATCAAGTTCCAATTTAATTTCGCCAAAATTTGTTTTCATACTCAAAATTTTCATTTCAATTTCCTTTCAATTATTGATTCACATCTAGTCCCCAAAAAACACCACTTTCTTTTTTAATAAATTCAAGAAAATTTTCAGGGCTCATTGGTTCTAAGTTTTTGCCGTCACGGTACCTTGCCGTGAGGGTCTCAGTTTGCACTTCTTTGTCGCCAATGACAAGCATATAAGGTATTTTTAAGAGTTGTGCATTGCGAATTTTAGCAGAGAGTTTGTCGTTGTCCAAATCAGTTTCCACACGCACGCCATTTTGTTTTAAATAGTCTGCAATTTTACGTGCGTAATTTTGGTGTGACTCAGTGACAGTAACAACACGACATTGCACAGGCGCCAGTCCAAGAGGAAAATGTCCTGCACAGTGTTCAATAAATATACCCATAAAGCGTTCTACAGAGCCAAGAACTGCACGGTGAATCATAACAGGAGTTTCCTGAGAATTGCTTGTCGCTTGGTAGCTTGCTCCAAAGCGAGTGGGCATTAATGGATCGAGCTGAATAGTGGCACACTGGTGTAATCTTCCTATGGCGTCTTTCACTTTAAAGTCAATTTTAGGACCGTAAAAAGCACCATCACCAGCGTTAATTTGATAATTAACTTGAGCTTCTTTTAACGCATTTTCTAAAGCATTTTCTGCAATATCCCAAGTTGCTTCGTCTCCAATCCTTTTTTCTGGCCGAGTGGAAAGCATATAAATGACTTCATGAAATCCAAGCTCTGCATACGCTTCTTTTACAAATTCTAGGGCAGAAAGTACTTCTTGTTGAACTTGTGCGTAAGTGCAAAAAATATGTCCATCGTCTTGCGTGAAACGTCGCACACGGGTCAGTCCGTGTAAAGTCCCACTAAGCTCGTTGCGATGGCAGGTGCCAAATTCAGCATAACGTAACGGTAAATCGCGGTAAGACTTTTGCCCCATCATAAAAAGCCGCACATGTCCGGGGCAGCTCATGGGTTTGATGCCAAATTCTTCTTTATTTTCGTCTTGAAACATGTACATGTCTTCACGATATTGATCATAATGGCCGCTCACTTTCCATAAAGAAGCATTCATAACTTGTGGGCTTAAAATTTCTTGAAAGCCGTACTTAGCCCATTTTTTGCGGATATAATTTTGTAATAACGAATAAAGTTTTGCACCATTTGGAAAAAAGAACGCTGCACCAGGCGCAATATCACTCATTAAAGTAAAGAGTTTTAGTTCGCGCCCAAGTAAAATATGGTCACGTTTTTTAGCTTCTTCCAGCATATTTAAATAATTGTCTAAATCTTTTTTATTGGCCCAAGCGGTGCCATAAATACGCACAAGCTGTTCGTTGTCTTTATTTGCACGCCAATAAGCACCGGCAATACTCATTAACTTAAATGCACCCAGTTTGCCTGTGGAAGGCACATGAGGGCCTCTGCAGAGGTCAAACCAGTTGTCCATTCCATAAATTTTAATGTCTTCCCCTTCTGGGAGTCCTTCAACAATTTCAACCTTAAATTTTTCGCCTAGACTTGCAAAATAGTTGGCAGCTTCTTGGCGCGAAACGATTTTTTTAACGACGGGTAAATTTTTTTCTACAATTTCAGCCATCTTTTTTTCTATAACGGGAAAGTCATTGGCGCTTATTTTTGTACCTGGCTTAGGGTAGACGTCATAATAAAATTGATTTTCTACTACTGGGCCAATGGTAATTTGTGTGCCAGGAAATACCTCTTGAACGGCCATGGCCATAAGGTGCGCTGTGGAGTGGCGAATGACATCGACCCCCTCAGCGGAACGGTCGGTTAAAATTTCAACTTTACAGCCTTGCGTTATTTTTTCATCGAGATCGACTAGTTTTCCATTAATTTTGCCAGCCACAGAGCTTTTAGCGAGGCCAGAGCCAATACTTTTGGCGACATCGAAAACAGTGGAGCCGTCTTCTAATTGTCTAACGGAGCCATCGGGAAGATAAATATTTAATAAACTCACAATAAAACCCTTTCTGCAGAAATACACCCTACGTACCTTGTAGGAGTGTCGTGTTGAAAGAGGATAGTAGCGAAAACTTAAAAGGAATGCATGTAAAATTATTTATCTTTTCTTTCGTATTAAATCTGGTGGCTCTGCATTTTTAGGGTCCTCCGGCCAAGCATGCCGTGGGTATTTGCGACAAAGCTCCTTACGTACTTCCAAATACCCGCGTTGCCAAAATCCAGCTAAGTCGGTTGTAACCTGCACAGACTGCATATTGGGTGCAAGCAAGTGTACCACAAGAGAAAGTTGACTATTTAAAATACGGGGTGTTTGCAGTGTCCCAAAAAAATCTTGTAGTCGAGAACAAATATAAGGTTGTTTTTGTGCTTCGTAATGCACCTGAATTTTGCGACCTTTTCCTACAGTAATATGAGTTGGTAATAAAGCATTGAGTTTTTGTGTATGTTCGTAGCCAATAAAGTCTTCTATATATTCATTCAAGCTTTTTTCAAGAATTTGTGCAAAACTTTTTTTCCCCTCACAAATAAACATGAAAAATAATTCTTCGCCACTTAGGGGAGAAATATCAAGAGAA
>JAZKEW010000230.1:0-14108 GCA_040386785.1 Bdellovibrionota bacterium | reverse complement strand
TAGGGCCTCGTCATTTTCAAATGGTTTTGGCCAGGATTTTTTTAATTCTTCTAACAAAATATTTTCTAATTCATGCGTCTTGTTATGAATAGGGTCTTCTTTTACAATAATTTTTCCGTAGTAAATTCTTTTAGCACAGCAAGCTGTTTTTCTTTCATTATTCCAATAAAATTCTTCTTTTTCACCATAAAAATCATTCTCAGGGCTGAATAATAAAGCTTTATCAATGCCATGGCAAAATTGAATTTGTGTTGAGTGTGATTGAACTTTTAATGGCGATTCAGTGGCTACAAGCGCAAGAATAAATTCTTCATCAATAACAGTGTTTGAACGAGAAAGAACAGCTCCACCGCCTAAGCACAAATTATATTCAGGCAGTTTATTTTTTTCCAGTGCGCGTAGTTTACAAACTCTATCAGGATATCCTGCAAGTAAAAGTAAACTCAATTTTTTTTCATCCAGATCTAAAAAACAATCAGCGAATGAAATTTTAAAATTTCGACATAGTTGGCGCAATAAATCTTGTCGATTTAAATTTTTTTTTAGAATCATATCTTCGCTTAATTGAGCGACTATAAGTAAAGTTTGAGGTAGAATATTATGTTTTTCTCCCTCATATAATATGCGTGAAATCCTTGGATGAAAAGGATAATTCACAATAGTTGCGCCAATTTCTGTTAATTCGTTATTTAAGTTTAATGCCCCTAAATATTTTAGAAGTTTTATGCAGGATTCTACCGTGTTTTGTGGGGGAGGTTCTAGCCAATTAAAATTATCAATAGGGGATATTTTTTTCAATTCAAGTAGACATTGTGTGAGGTCTACTCTTTGAATTTCTGGAATTTCGAATTGTGGCCGTAGATTATAGTCATATTGAGTAAATAATCGCACTGTATGACCTGCCTGTGTTCTCCCTGCACGACCAGAACGTTGAATGCAAGAAGATTTACTAATTGGTCTTAATTCCAAGGTGGGAAATCCACTCCAAGCTGCATGGCCTGAAATTTTTGCAAGGCCGCTATCTATAACCGTAGTCACTCCTTCAATGGTAATAGAAGTTTCGGCAACGTTGGTTGAAAGAATAATTTTTCGACGCAGGCTTTCTTGAAAAATATTTTGTTGTTCTGAAAAAGGAGTGTCTGCGCTAAGTTTATGAATTTCAAATTGAAATAACTTTTGAATTTCTTGTAATGTTTGAGAGCATTTCTCTATATCTTGTTTTCCAGGTAGAAAAACTAAAATATGTCCATTGTCTTGATTTAATTTTATAATTTTTTCAACGGCCAACAGAACTTTTATTTCTAATGACTTTTGTGAGGCGGAATTGTCAATATACTCTAAGGTAACAGGGTAATTTTTTGTTTCGCAAATAAAAACTTTTGCTTGGGGAAGGTATTCGCTCAAGCTTTTTGTTTCTAGGGTTGCTGACATAACAACAAGTTTTAGATCAGGGCGAGTGGTTTTTTGTAACAATTGAACAAGCATAAGAGCAACGTCGGTGTGTATGTGTCTTTCATGAAATTCATCAAGAACAACGCAACCTACATCGTCTAAATTTGGACTTGAAAGTAGTAGTCTTAAAAATAAACCCTCTGTAATAAATTTAATGCGAGTGTTTTTACTTTCCTTTTTTTCATAACGAATTTGGTATCCAACAAAATTTCCGCATTCTTCCCCCATTTCTTGTGCAACTCTTTGTGCGGAAAGACGTGCGGCAAGGCGGCGGGGTTCAAGTACTAAAATAATTTTGTCTGTTACTTTACTCAAGCAAGGAGGAATTCGTGTGGTTTTTCCTGCTCCTGGTGTGGCTTGTAAAATAAGTGTTGTATTATTTAATAAATATTCTTGAATTTCTGGAATAATAGCATCAATAGGAAGAGGTATTTTAGTCATGAATTTGAAATAATTTTAAAGCATTATTGAATGTCATGTTTGCAAATTCTTCAGGTTTCTGCCCTCTCAAATTTGCAATAAAATTGTTTGTGTGCACAATGTGTGAGGGTTCATTGAGCTTTCCTCGTAGTGGCATTGGAGACAGAAAAGGGCTATCGGTTTCAATAAGTATTTTTTCATTAGGCACAAATTTAGCAGTGTCTTGCAATTCTTTCGCATTTTTAAACGTCACAATTCCAGAAAACGAAATGTAAAATCCGCAGTCTAAAAACTGTCTTGCTTCTTCTTGCGTGCCCGTAAAACAATGAATAACTCCCTTTAAGCCAAGCTTTGAATACTGCAATAAGCGTGTATAAACTTCTTGATGTGTTTCTCGAACATGCACAATAACAGGTAAATTTATGTCTAGAGCGGCCTCTAAAAAGTAGTCAAAGCATTCAATTTGTTTTTTCATGGGGGAAAGAGTGTAATAAGCATCGAGGCCTATTTCACCAATGGCGACGACCCGTCTATTTGTAAGGGCAAAATGTTTTATTTTTTCGCCTTCATCTCTAGAAAAAAGCTGCGCATCATGGGGCTGAATTCCAAGGGCAGCATAAAGCATAGGTGAAAATTGAAGTTGTTCAAGGGCCAGCAAGACGGATGCTGGGTCGCAAGCAACATTAATAATTTTTTCCAGGCCAACCGCTTGGGCTTTTAATAAAA
Source organism: Bdellovibrionota bacterium (assembly GCA_040386785.1). Lineage (GTDB taxonomy): Bacteria > Bdellovibrionota_B > Oligoflexia > Silvanigrellales > Silvanigrellaceae > Silvanigrella. The sequence goes on along the minus strand of JAZKEW010000230.1, from coordinate 11,510 downwards.
TTTCCGATAAGTCGTCTTTTAGTTTGTCGGAAACAAGGTGGCAATGTGTATCAATGAGTTTCATATAAAATTTTGATCACGGTTTTAATGTTTGTATATCAATCACAAAACGATAACGAACATCCCCTTTTATCATCCTTTCATAGGCTTCATTAATTTTGTCCATTGGAATAATTTCAATATCCGAAGTCACATTGTGTTTACCACAAAAATCGAGCATTTCTTGAGTTTCTGCAATTCCACCAATTAATGAACCGGCAAGGCTTCGTCTCTTATAAAAAAGTACGCCCATGCCAACTGCATTTGGTTTGTCGGGTGCACCAACTTGTACCATGGTTCCTTCGAACGCAAGAAGGCCTAAATATGGAGTTAAATCAAGGTCAGCAGCAACAGTATTGAGCATAAAACTAAACTGATTTGCATTTTCTGTAAATGCATTTGGTTCAGCGGTATTAATGTAATGTTTTGCTCCTAGTCGCACGGCATCTTCTTTTTTCTTATTTGAACTGCTTACGACGGTGACTTCTGCGCCCATGGCAACAGCAAGTTTAACTGCCATATGGCCAAGTCCGCCAAGGCCAACCACCGCGGTTTTATCGCCTGCTTTTACTTTCCAATGGCGAAGAGGAGAGTAAGTTGTAATGCCTGCACACAATAACGGCGCTGTTTTATCAAGGGGAAGGTTTGCTGGAATTTTTAAAACAAAGTCTTCGTCCACAACAATTTGTTTAGAATAACCACCATAGGTTTGAGTTTTGCCATCTTTTTCAAGGCTATTGTAAGTAAAGGTGCAACCTTTGTCGCAATATTGTTCGAGACCTTTGCGGCAGGGCTGACAATTGCGACAAGAGTCAACCATACAACCTACGCCGACGGAATCTCCAACTTTAAAACGGGTGACGTTTGATCCTACTTTTATTACCTTACCAACAATTTCGTGCCCGGGAACTAAAGGGTACATGGCCCCTTTCCATTCATTGCGGGCAGAGTGGATGTCTGAGTGGCAAACGCCACTATACAGGATATCAATTTGAATATCTTTTGAGCCAACTTCTCTTCTTTGTAACTTAAAGGGGCGCAAAGGTTCTTTTTCACTAAATGCGGCATAGGCGTCGACTAAAGTCATGGGCTCTCCTCCTGTCTTGTTATCGCGTCTAGGTTAAATCTTCGTTTCTTTGAAGGCAAGTGATTACTTAGAATGCCTTGCGTTTTTATTTATGGCACGATACTTCCATGGATATGTAAAGTTGTTGGAAGGGTAAAAAATGTTTGATAAATGGGTTATTGCCACAGGCCTTACAAGAGGCATAGGCTTTGAATTTGCAAAAAAAATGCATGAAGAAGGTTATAAAATTATCCATCTAGGGCGAAAAAAAATTGGTTTTGAAGATGAACACTTGTTGTGGGATTTATTAAGCCCTATATTTATTAATCCGTTAGATGAACTGCATACAATTTTGTCCGAAAAACTTGTTTACGGCTTTGTGTATTGTGCGGGTCTAATGCCCATTCTTGAAATTGTGGATTCAAATAAAACTCAAAATAAGTTGTTTTGGCAGTCGCAGGCTGAAGCTATGCGGGTGAATTATTTTGCCTGTGCAGAACTTGTAGAAGAAATTTTGCCATTTTTACTTTCTCCTCCTAAAAAACAGGATGAGAAATTTATTCCGTTTGTAGCGCATCTTTCCTCGCTTGCAATGGTAGATCCTTTCCCTGGTCTTGAACTCTATGGGGTTACAAAATCGGCTATTTTTCAATACTTTGTTTGGCTTGCAAAGCGTTTTAAACCTCAGCAACTCAATTGCCTTTCCATTCACCCGGGTACAGTTCATACTGATATGATTGCAGATATTATAAAAAAAGAGAGAGAAACTCATCCCTTAGTAGAATTATTAGTTAAATTACAAGATCAAAAACAGTTCATAATGCCAGCGGAATCTGCCCACAAAATTTTTGACTTTCTTTTTCATGAAAACGAACTGAAAACAAATGCTCATGGAAAATTATTCCTAGTCGACAAATATGAAATTTTATAAATATTCATATTAATGCCTATGTAATAAAAACAAATAGGAAAATAATGATCCGTTTTTTTATTTGATAATGATTATTTATTATGTCATCATAAATATAACAAAATAAATTTTAAATAATTTTTATAATACGACTACAAGGCGTAAGGAATATTTATGAAATTATATTCTATTTCTCTTTTTTTTATGTCATTGTTATTGGTTTCTTGCGGTAAATTTACTCCATTTAGTGATTCCATAAATTCAAATTCAGATGGTTCTTATGCAGTAGAAACAACACTGTCGGATAAAGAGTTATTAGAATATGGACTCGTCACTGTTTATCGGTTTCAATCTGTCTCTAATTTAGTTGCAGTTCGTCAAATGAATACAGGATCACCAGCAATCGTAGGACAATTTTCAGCTCCTAATTTAATAAATCTTATCCAAAAAAATGTAAAAAACCGTGCACCTGCAAATACTTCCAAAGTTAATAATGTGAATGACTATTCTTGTTATTCTGCTTATTGTGAAGCAGGGTTCAATGCAGCATTGAATCAAATTCAAAGCCAATCGCTCACGCTAAATGCAGTTCCAATTGCTGTGGTGGATTCCGGTGTGTTGCCAGCAACAACGGCTATCAAAAAAATTTTATATTCAAGCTCAAATGTTTCTGGTGATACTAATGTGGCAGAATGGCTTCCCCATGCAACCATGATTTCTAGTCTTTTTGCTGGAGTTATGAATAGCAGCTATGCTAATCCAAACGACATTTATGCTCCCAATGCACAGGTTCATTCCATTAAAATTACTTTTGCAGGCGATCCAGATACTTCTGTAGAACAACAATACGGTTCCATGCAATTGGCAGTGGCGTTGGATAAAGCTGTTGCAGTTGGTGCAAAAGTTGTGAATTTAAGTTTGACTTACGCAAATAAACCTGATGACAATATTGCACTTGTTGAGCAAGGAATTATGTCTGCAGCGGCGCAACAAGGCGTCTTATTTGTTGCTGCAGCGGGAAATAATGACGCCGATATTGATTCCACGCCGGTGTACCCAGCTGCGTACAATGTGAACAATTTAATTGTGGTCGGTTCACATACATCTAATTTGCAAAAGGCGAGCACTTCTAATTATGGAGCGTCAGTTGATTTAACGGCGCAAGGTGCTTCTATTACGGTCAACGACAAAACTGGGGAAGTGGAAACCGCTGGTGGAACAAGTTTTGCAGCACCGTTGGTTGTCTCGGCACTTTCTTTGTACTTGGGAGTGCAGCAACAAACTAATATAACCCCCAATGTGAATCAGATATTAGGTAATCTCTTTAACTCAAGTAATAATTATTATGCTTATGGCTCGGGAGCTCAAATTTCAAATTATGGGAGATTAAATACCCAGGGGTTTGTGCAGTTAGCTGTAAATTAAAAACTGGTTTTTTGCTTCTTCATTTGTGGGTCATTTTGGCGTACAGTGGGGTCTGTTTTTTGCCGCTTCATTTGTGTGTCATTTTGACGTACAAATTGAGGCTAAAAAATGGAGGAGTTAAAAGCTATGGAATGGCCCCTAATTACGAAAACAGACGTTTTTTCCCTTTGTGAACCATTTGAGTGTGAAAATAGCAATCACAGTCGTATAAAAAATAGATATGCAGGAGTCGTTTTTTTTGATGTTGGCAGTGTTTTAATTGATCTCGATTGGGAATCCTACTTCAATGCAGTTTCTGGAATGGCACCACATTCTCACAAGTTTTCCATTGAAAAATTTAAAGAAATCATTAAAAAAGAAAAAATTAATCCCAATGTTTCCCAAGGCAAACTGAGCATTGAAGACTTCATTTACAAAAGCATTCAGGCGATAAAATTAAGTTGCGAGAACTCTGCTGGTTTGAATATTTCTCATCACCATTTTAAATATGTGGACTCCCTTATTGTTGGTCACGTTAGGCCAAAAGTTCTAGAGGTGGCTAAAAAATTAAGAGATAAAAATTTTATTGTTGGTTTATTAAGCAACACGACACCTTGGCATGTGTCCTTAATTTACGAAAAAATTCAGGTGACACAAAATTTTGATGTGAATATTTTCAGTACTGATGCCGGCTATGAAAAACCCCATGAACGAATATACGAAATTGCACACGAGCAGGCCTGTGAGTTTGTAGAAAGAAAATTTAATCAAAAACTGGAAAAAAAGGACGTGTATTTTGTCGATGACACGCCAGTCAACATCCATCAAGCGATTTCGTTCGGCTGGAATGCACGCCTTGTGAACTTGTTAAAAAGTGATATTTTAAATAAGTTGAAGCGCAACGAAATTGATGATGTTGCAATTCAACAGGCTTCAAAAAAAAGAGAGAATTTACTTTTTGGTGAGCCAGCAGCACAACGTGTCGAAGAACTATTTGGAAAACTCCTTGCATGATCAACCCCAATATTGCGTTTTTTGACTCCGGTCAGGGTGGTTTGACCATTTGGGAAAATGTTTTGAAAAAATTTCCTAATTTGAACACCCAATACATGGGAGACAACGCCCGTTGTCCCTACGGAAATAAAAGCAACGAAACAATTATACAATATGCTACGGAAGCTTTTTCCTTTCTTGCTGCTCGTAAGGCAATGCTCATTGTGGTTGCCTGTGGCACAGTTTCCAGTGTGGCCGTTAAATATCTTCAAAATGAATACAAAATACCTATTATTGGAATTGTTGAGGGTTTTTGTCAATTTGTGGCACAAATATTAGAAGACTCAGCACGCACAGTTGCTGTTATTGCAACGCGCTATACCATTAAAAGCAAACGTTTTCTTGATGAGTTGAGTCTTTACGGCATTCATAATGTGTGGGACAGAGCCTGTCCACTATTTGTTCCGCTCGTTGAAGAAGGTATAGCGCAAGGTAGTATTGTTGATGCCGCTTGCGATATGTATTTGTGGGATATCCCGAGGAACGTGAAAGTCGTGATGCTTGCGTGTACCCATTATCCAAGAATTGTTCTTCCTATTGCACAAAGTTTAAGCCGTTTAACGGGGAGAAGTGTTATTTCTAAAACCATAGATGGCGATTGGCTTTTGAGTTTGGGAGATAACAACAGAGAAGACCCAATTTATTTGGTAGATGCTTCGAGCTCTATTGTTCAATATATTGATGGGTTTTTAAAGGGGCACGGCCTCGTAGAAAATTTGTTAAGCATTGGAGAACAAAAGGTTTTGTGCACCGATTCTCCATTGGATTTTGAAAATGCCGCCCGTTTTTTTACAAATTCTTCCTTAAAAAATATTGAAGCAGTTAATTTAATGCCCCTGACTAAACAAGGCTGTTAAACGCCGATAGGATAAAACGTCTTCCTGGAATTTCTTGTCCCCGCATAAGTGTGGGAATAATTTTTCAAATGTGTACGCAATTTTCTCTATTTTTTCTTTTCCTCGCAATGAAAAGTTGCACTCTATTTTTGTGCGTTCTAAATCAACAGGTGCAGTTGAAATTTGTTCTTGAACTTTAAAAAAATGCGCTAGAAATAATTCTAATTTATTTTGAGCTACTATTTTTTTTAACTGCTGACAAAAAATGTCTGATTTATTTTCTTCTTCTTCTGAAGGAATCCAAACTTGTAAACAAAACCTATCGAGCAAAGGGCCGCTTATTTTTTGTAAATATTTAGCACTTTCTGTGGGATTGCAACGGCATGCTTTTTTGCGTGAATAACGGTACCCACAAGGACACGGGTTTGTGGTTGCGCACAGTTGAAACTGTGCTGGATAAAGAATATTTCCATTTGCCCTTGATAAAGTCACATATCCTGAATCCAGGGGTTCTCGCAAGGCTTCAAGGCTAGAGCGTGGAAATTCGGCCAGTTCGTCTAAAAATAAAACACCATGATGCGCCAAGGTAACTTCCCCTGGTTTTAGAGAGGAGCCACCCACAAGGGCGGCAGCAGTTGTTGTGTGATGGGGATATCGAAATGGTTTTTCAGCGATGTCAGCAGAGCTATGAATAAGTTTGACTTCAATTTTTTCTTTTTCCTTTAGAGGAAGCAAAAGTGAAGGGAGTCTTTTGATAGAAAAACTCTTTCCAATACCAGGTTCTCCTGCAAGCAATACATTGTGTTTTCCTGCTGCTGCAACAAGCAAAGCAATGAAGGCTTTAGGAGTTTTTAATAATAATTCTGCAGTTTGTTTTGCTAAATCAAACTTTTCTTTTGTTATTTTAAGTTCTCGTTTATTTTTCTCGTCCTCAATATGAGGAGGAATTTCATTTTTAGATTTATTTTTAAATGATTTACGAGCTTCAAACCACTCTTTCAGATTTTTATAATACTCAAATTGAGGGTAGACATAGTCTTCGTTGTGAGAAAGGCAAATTGTTGTTGATTTTGAATTTTGGTGTGAAGATATTGCCTCATAAATAAGGGGATTTGCAATTGGTTTTAACTCTGCAGACAATGACAGTTCTCCCGCTAGGAATTCTTGTTCTGGTTGGTAAAGTATAGACTTGTCATCGTTATCTTCAAAAAGTGCACGAATAATGCAGGCTGCAATGGCAAAATCAAGTTGTGCCAGATAGGTTCTAGAAAGTTTTATGAGTTCATTTGAACTGACGTTGACAACAACACGCCTGGCGGGAATGGGAATTCCAATGGACTCAAGTGCAGAGCGTACGCGTTCACGCATGTCCCGGGTGGCATCAGTTGGTAGGCCAAGAATATTTAAACCGGAAAAGCCGCTGCCCATGACAGATTCTATTTCAATAATATGAACATCCACACCAACAAGTATGCAGGAATAAGTTTTTGCCATTGTAAAATTACCTCGTATAGCGCAAGACAAACTCTGACTGCGCAAAGTGGAATTTAACCTTTTCGCAACAATGAGAAAGAACCGGTTGGTAATTGAGTAGTTTCTGATCACAGAGTGTTCAATTTTTATCTCAAGATGCAATTTTAAATGACGATAGCACACGGAAGGTCCGTTTTTTGAAATCAATTCAAGGCAGGGAAGAATATTTATGGGTAAATTTATACTCGTGGTTGATCACACTGCAACGTTGAGACATATAGCGGGGTATACCCTAAAGAAGGGCGGTTACGAAGTGGTTGAGGCGGAAGATGGCATAACCGGACTCGCGGCACTAAAAAACAACAAGATTGACCTTATTATATCTGACTTGGACATGCCAAACATGGATGGTCTTGAGATGGTTAAAAACATTAAAACAGACCGCAAATTAAAAGATATCCCAATTTTTATGCTCACAACAAATGCCAGTGCAGAAGCGGCGCACAAAGGAAAAAGCCTTGGTGTGACCGCCTGGATAGTAAAACCATTTGTGCCAGACAAACTGCTAGAAGCAGTAAATAAACTCTTAAAAAATAAGAAATAAAAAATGTTGGGTATTTCATGAGAAAGATGGTGGCACCTCCCAGAATCGAACTGGGGACACATGGATTTTCAATCCATTGCTCTACCGACTGAGCTAAAGTGCCTCTTGCGAGTATGTCCTAGTAATATAACTGCCGGTGGCTCGTCAAGTTTTATAACAAGTTTTTTCTTGCATCCACTTCTTTAACTGTTGTTGCAGTGGAGTCGTAAGATGCTTTTACCTTGATACCGTTGAAATATGTTTCAATCGCTTTCTTTAAGCCAGGGCAACTACTAGATGCAGAACCAGCGAGCGCGGCTGAGATAATTTCAGCAGCACCTTCTGCAATGCAAGCAGGGTAAGCGGCAGCTGTCGAGGCGCAGTTTGCTGCCATTTCGACATAGCATTCTGTCATCTGAATATTTGCACCATCTTTTGCTGCTCTATCTATTTTTCCAGAATATGGGTGGAGAGAGCACTGAGGCAAAAAAGGTTCCATAAAACATTGGTGGTTAAATAACGAATAATCAACAGGCAAAGTCAAAGAGGCATAATTTTTTGTAAAGGAAATTCCCTTCGCAGACAATAGAAACTCACGGGTTGCAGTTGAAGTCAATGCACTTCGTTGAGGCCATGCAAGTTCAGAAAATGGATAATACAGAGAATTCCCCTTGCTTTGAAAGAAGGAAAGCGAAAAATGGTTGAGAATATTTTGAAAATTATACCCTCTTTTTTCGTATCCATTTTCATTTGCGCAGGTTGATAATTGATATTCTCCTTGCCCTTTTTCAACGAAGGAATAGGTATTGTTTTGATGACAGTTTTCTGCTTCTGTATATTTTAAAAGGCTTTTATCTAAAAAAACTCTATTATTTTTGTCTTTTGCTAATTTAAAAGCCAAACTAGGATTTAAAGATTTGTCTAAAATTGACTTTAATTCATTCGGCTCACCTTCTTCCCAATGAGCTTCTTTTCTTTCTGCTTGTTCAAATAAAAATGGGGTCATGCTTAAGGATATTTTTGCTTCAAGATCCATGTAAGACCTGTTTTGTAAGTAAAATATAGATATGATTCCACTTAAAATAATAAAAAATACTGGAGTGACCACAATAAATTCGACGAGTGATTGCCCACTTTCATTTTTCATTGATACACACCTGTTACAGCCCAATTTGGGTAAAAAAAGGATTTTAAAAATTGTTCATTTGAAACTGAACCAGAAATAAACTTATGAGTAATAATAAATTCATTTATTAATGGCGATTTTTTTAAATTTTCTTCCTTATTTAAATTCATGTCTTTAAAAAAATTCATTTTGGACAAGGTTTTTTCAATAAGCTGAAATTTTTTTTCAGGAGAGGAAATTGTGTCTGATGAAGTAAAGCTCATTGAGTTTATAAAATTGTCTTTTTGTTTTGGATCAACGTACAAAATACCATACTGATTGTCTTTATATGAAGATAAATTGTCGAGTTGAGAGTAATCTAATATTCTATCTTTTTCTGAAGAATAAAGCATCACCAGACTTTTTTCCAAAATTTTGTTTAATGTATTGATTCTATTTTCAATGGCACAGTTATTTTTTTCTTCGATATTCATATTAAAATGATAAAATGCTGAGGGGGGAAGTCCTAAAATTCCAGGACTGTTGTAATATTTTTTTCGAGCTTGGAGGGTAAAGCACAGAACTTGCGAGTTTGGACTTTGAATAAAATATTGCTGAATTTGTAGAGGAAATTTTTTTAAGAGCGTGTTATTTTTTTTAGCTAAAGATTTTGCAATAAAAAAACCACGGGCAGAAGATAGCGAGTAAGAGCTAAACAAACGAGAAATTATATTTTTAGTGTTTGTGTCCAGAGTGTTTTTATTATTTTTCAACGCAGAATAAGTCAGCCAATATGGTTGATGGAAAGCAATGTTTACTCCCGATTCCAAGCCCCTTAACAAGGCATCTTGAGAAACAGTTAAAGCCGCAATGATATTTTGATTGTTAATGCTTATTTCATTTAAAATATTTGCATAATGAGAAGTCTCTTGTACAATTTCTGAATTCGCTTGTTCAGAGTTTGAAAATAATCTTAAATAAGATTCTGAGACAGATAAGAAATAAGATGAAAAAATTAACACAAATACAATTAAAATGAGTCCTCCAATGAGAGCTTGTCCGCTTTGTTGTTTATTTGTCATTTTTTTTTCCTATTTTTTATTGTCGTTGAATTAAAAAACTCAGTTAATTTTCCGGAATTAATTGCAGCAAGGGCATCTATTCTGTTGTCTTGTTCGAGAGCTTCGAATTTGTTTGGCAGCGCAAGACCTGAATTATAAATTTGCGTGGAAGCTGGCCATGGAGAGTAGGCAGCAACTCGAACTCGAAACCAATATAGGGGAAGCTGTACACTGGAATTAAAATTTCCAAGGCATGTTCTCGAGTCGTCATGGGATAATTTTCCGACTTGGGTTTTGTCTTTGATATGCCTAAAATAAGATGAAAATAAAACAGGCAAACAAGTGAGGCTTTCAATATACACTCCTGAAGGGAGAGCGTTGGAATTATAAACGAATTTTAAGCGCACTCGAACATCATGTTTTTTTATAAAATAAACCCCCGCTGAATCCTTCTCTTTATTGTCATAAGAAATTAGAGTGCTTGAAATTTTATTCAGGTAATTTTCAATTTCATTGGATACTTTTTTAGACAACTCTTTCTTGTCATTTTCTCCAGAATTTTTTGAGAGTAAGTTTTTTTGTGTGAGATCAATTTGAGAATAAGCTATTTTATGAGCAATGTATGAATTTGCTGCTTGAAGGCAATTTTTAAATGTGATGAGTCTTGCAATTTCTACCACGGAAAATGCACATAAAAATAACAAAAAATAAGTTATAAGAGATTCAATCAAAACCTGGCCAGATTCACGTCGGCATTTGCTTTTATTTTTTATGCATTTGCAAAAAATATTGAATATCATTGTCAATTTCCTCTTTTACGGGAGTTGCTTTAAACGTTTTTTTTACCACAAGGTAGTTTTTAAGTTCTTTTTTTGAAATATCTGTTTGAACTAAAACTGGAGACGAATCATGAGTAATTTCTGGAACAGCTACATTATTTATTTTTTGTAAAGTGACATAAATATTTTTTTGAGTTAGATATTTTTCTGGATTCAAATAATCATCATGATTGACACTATTTTTTGTTAATAAAAAAACGAAAATTAAAATAAAAAAAATAAAATTTAAAAAGTACCTCAAATTACGAGTATTATTTTTTATTTGAATGTGGAATATATTTTTTAGTATTTCCAAAGAAAATTCAGCAATATTATTTTGTATTAGTGTTGGAAAATTTTTATTATAATTATAAAAGCTTGAGAGTAAATTTAAATAGTTATTTTTTTCTATGATAACATATTCAAAATAACTTAAAGAAAAAATTTCATTAAAATAAACAATTATTTTTTTATCGTTTTCTGTAACAACAATTATTTTCTCTGGCAAAATTTTGATTGAAAATGTTGGTAATAAAATATCAGCTTCACTTTGAACCTGATCTGAGAGTAAAATTTTATTGTCATTTAATGAAATAACAGATAAGTTTGTTTGCATATATTATTCTTCTAACTGGTATTTTTTAGTGGTGGATTCATCACAAATTTGTTTTCTCATTGAATTTTCTTTAAAAATTGTGAAATAATAATTATCGCCAACAAAATTTTTTTTATTAAATACGAGCAAAGCGTCATTTTGATTAATTTGAAAAAAGTATATTTTTTTGTTTTCGCAATTAGACTCAGCGTTTTTCGTTTTTATTGATTTATCTTCTCCTATTGAGATGATATTTGAGTAAGGAACTGCAATTTGCGCGGAAAAATTTAGAGCCTCTCCTGGGGAATAATTTAGTGGTAGAACTCTATACGCAGAAATTCCTTTGATATCTGGAATTTCCATGGAGATAAAATCAAACTTATTTTGTGAAATATAATTTGCCGTTTTAGTCTTTTTAAAATAAGTTATTAAATCATTAATCTCCCAAAATTTTTGAGGGTTGGCACGCGCTATTTTTTCATATGAAAAAAAATGAATAGGGAATATTTTCATAATAATTAATAATGAAAAAAATATATATAAATATTTTTTTGTTTTAAACTTAGA
>JAZKEW010000229.1:0-2480 GCA_040386785.1 Bdellovibrionota bacterium | reverse complement strand
ATCACTCAAAAGCCCTATTTCTCCTATGATGGCATTATTGACACATTATCCGCACCCATTCAAAGGCATGCTGAAGTGCAATTGACGTGGTTTGCGCGTCAATTTAATAATGGAGGACGGTTTTTAATAGCACGTCATAAAAGGTTAGCTCTGGACTATTTTACAGTTAAAAAATTATATGAGTATGGGGCTTTTGAGAAAAAATTTCAAGATATCCCTAAAGGTTATCACATGTGGGATCACTTACCATATGCTCCTCCAGAAATATACGGCTACAACAAGGAACTTGGATTGGCTCATGGATTAACAATTGTTGAAAAAAATGATGAACATTGCGATTTCTTCATTTTTGCTACCCGTCCTGAAAACCATCAGGTGAACAATTTTTACCTCAATCAGAAGGAACTTTTCTCGACCTTCATTCATGAATTTTATCGGACCATGGTGGACACTTTAGAGGATTTATCAACCCAAACTTTCATTGTTCCCTGTGTGAACAAACTAATTACCCCTCCTATCATGACCCTCTCTCCCCGACAACGGGAATGCGCTATTTTGTTGGCAGCTGGAGATCAAACTAAGGAGATTGCAAGAAAGCTCCTCGTGTCACCAAGAACGGTGGAATATCATATTGATGTTCTCAGAGAAAAACTTCAGGTGAATAACCGAATTCAACTAGTCCATTCGTTGAAAAAGTTTCTCTAAGGTATGTGACTCTGCTCAATACAGCACATGGATCATGAAACCTATTTCCTCTGCTACCGAACAGTCCCTCGATTTTTCCAGTATTTTTCTGATTGCAATCCTTCTTTGCTTGCTTGTCAGCTCTACCGTGTTCATTGGAGCCATCTCCCATTTTCGATCAAAATTCTCTCCAATTACTTCCAAAATATAGCCCTACCCTCGTATTCTTACGAGGATTGTAATTTTACAAAACATAAGATATGATAATTAAGATTTGTGTGAATTAGTTATTTTATTGCAAATAAAAAACAAATAAAATTCATTAGTTATTTTATTGAGCTTAATCTTTTATGGAGATTTTAAAATGAAAAAAATTTCATCTACAGCATCGAAAGTTGCAGCGTTAGTCGTGGCAACGACAGTACTGACTAACGCCATGGAACCAATGGTAAGAGGCATGTCTCAAAATGGCATAAGTCATTCGTTTCATTTTACTCAACAAATGAATAAAAAGTCCTATTGCAATGGAAAAATGAATAAACTGACCCCGTCTGATGACCTTACATTATTAAATTCTCAACCAACTAAAGGGAAATCACCAACGACAATAGAGGCGTTAATAAAAAAACGGGAAAAAGAACTTGGAATTATCCCACAGCATATATTAATGGAAAAAAGCATTATTTTAAAACGAGCACAAGATAATGGGCAAATTTCAAGTAAAATGCGCATTCTTTCTCCTGATTCTACTTTAAAAGAAGCCATTTGGGTCGTGAAAAATGAGTCTCTGCCATTTTTAGAGATGATCAATAAAAAATTATTTGGGAACAAAGCAGAACAAAAAGATGTGGTTATCAAGTTAGCTCCATCAAATATACTTGAAGAACGAATCAATAGGGTTCTCGAGTCTCCATATTTTTTAGAAAAGACACAACTTCACAAAATCTTGGGTAACTCAGAAAAATACCCTCTTGATATCAAAATAGCTGTTGAACTAGCTATTTGTGACTATGGTCAGGCGTTGTCCAAAAGCGGTATTCCTGAACGTATGGTTGAAATGACGATTGCAACGATATCTCAGCATAAGGAGGATATAATCAAGGTTATAGCGGAATCCCAATCAGAGACCAAAACCTGGATTTTCTCCACCACCACTCCTCCTTCATCGCAGGAGTAGTCGTGTTCATGTAAACTGCCCCCGACAAAAAAATAGCTAGGAATAACTTCTTCACAATATTGAAAAACAATTTTTGAGAAGGAACAAAACTATAGAGTTGGGGCGTGAAGCGTATCTTTTCCACTTAAGAAATTGTCGTTATGACCAGCAAGAGGTCACATATAAATGTGCATAAATTTTAACAAAAGGAGAATCCCATGACAAATAATTTTAAGTTTTTCACTAACCTGAAGAAAATTTCTAACTGGTGCTTGCGTGGTGTTGCTTGTATTGGTCTCTATTCCCTATCCACGTGGTCAATGGAAGTAAGAGAAGTTCGTATTTTGGCAATTGAAGGAGAAGGTGTACGAGCCATTATTCCTTTAACTGTTCTCGATAAAATAGAAGAGCAATTGGGCGGAAAAGTACAGTTTTCTGAGTATTTTGACATCATAACCGGTACAGCTTCGGGGGCTCACCTCATCGCTGAGGGACTAAATGCCAAAATATCGGCTGAAGATCTTCTGGGACAGTACAGGAACGGCGTAACATTAGCTACCTCAACAACCGCGTCGGTTGACACGGCCAATGTTGCCAAGGATCCAACTTGTATTGCCATAAAACAAATGCAGGAAAAACA
>JAZKEW010000228.1:0-3869 GCA_040386785.1 Bdellovibrionota bacterium | reverse complement strand
CTTTCGAGCATTTTGGCGAAAGTGCACCGCGATTTATTTATGGAAAAGCAGGAAGGTATTTACCCCCAATTTGGTTTTGCAAAACATAAGGGCTATGGTACGGCTTTGCATTTTGAGAATATTCAAAAGCATGGCGTGTGCCCCTTGCATAGACAAAGTTTTCTGAAAAATGTCCTTTATCAAGGATAAAATTCTTAAATTGTTCATATTATATCCTCTTTAGAAGATAAAAAATCATATTTTCTTGCATTTTATCCTTTACTGAGGATATAATTGTGAATATTGTCACGAAATATCTCTTGTAAGAGATATTTTTCTTTTATAAGGGGCTTTGTGCAGCAAAAAAAGAACATTTTAAAAGAATCGAACATTGGTAATTTTATTCGGGCCAGGCGGAAAGAGCGAAATTTAACTCAAAAACAATTGGCTGAATTTGCAGGGGTGAGTTTTACCTTTTTAAATAGAGTTGAAAATGGGGATCTTGATATTAAAGTGAGCGTGTTGAATAAAGTTCTTTTAGTTTTCCATTGCTGTGCAGGAGCAATGCCAATGGAACGAGAGACTGATGAGGAGGAGGAATTGAATGACTGAGATAAATTTAAATAGAATTCATATGGCGCGAATTTTATTTAGGAATAAAGAAGTTGGGCTTCTCAAAAAACAAGAAGAAAATCAATTTTCATTCCAATATTCAAGTCAATATATTTCATCATCTAATGCTCAACCAATTGCAACAACTTTGCCGTTAGGTTTGCAGCCTATTGTAAGTAAAAAATTGCATCCATTTTTTGACAATTTAATTGCAGAGGGTTGGCTTCTGGAATGTGCAGAAAAAATTCTGCATATCGACAAAAAAAATCGTTTTGCTTTGCTTATGGCCACAGGGAAGTCAGTTATAGGAGCTGTTTCTGTAGAGCCTCTTGATGAAAATGGGCGTTCCATTGATATTATGAAGAATTTTAAGGAAGAAAATTATAACGAAAATTTAATATCTTATCCTAGTTTGCCTTTAGAAAATTTTCCATATTGTCCAATATGTTTTGACGCTCTTGAAGAGAAAAAAAACCATAAAAAATGCGCTTTAGAAGTTTGGGGAACAACGCGGGATATTAAAATTCGGCTCAACGAAAAACAACCTTTACAGTCTTTTGCTCGCACTATTTATGGCGGTTCTATTTCTGGTGCACAAAGAAAAGGTTTATTTTATTTAAATCTAGCCAATGGGAATTTGACTCCAACCGCAATTGATTCTCAATATATTCTAAAACCCAATGGCAATTACCCAGAGCTACCGGAAAACGAACATGTTACAATGGCCATTGCAAAAAAAGTAGGTTTCGCTGTGCCGCCATTTACACTATTAAAAATAGAAAATTTCGGTCATATTTTTGCTATAAAAAGATTCGATAAAACAGCAAATAATGAGCCATTAATGATGGAAGATATGGGGCAAATTACTCAAACTCACAGTGATGATAAATACCGTTCAAGTTATGAAAAAATTGCCAAGGCAATTCAAAAATACTCTTCCGCTCCGTTATTAGATTTGACTGATTTTTTTAGACGTATTTTATTTTGTTACATTACGGCTAACGCAGACATGCATCTTAAAAACTGGTCATTATTGGAAAATAAAAATGCTCTTGGTTCACTTGTGCTTTCTTCATGCTACGATTTGTTAAATACAAGAATTGCTATTCCAGAAGAAAAAATAGATTTGGGTTTAACAATGCTTGGAAAGGCGCGGAATTTAAAAAAATCGTATTTTAAAGAATTCGCTGCCAATATTCACTTATCTCCAGCACGGGTCAATAAAATATTTGATGAAATTCCTCAATGGAAAAAAATAGTGGATGATATAGTGCCCATTAGCCTGCTTTCTCAAGAATCTAAAAAAGAGTATTTAAATATTGTGAACTTGCGAGTTAATGCGCTATCGGTACCTTAATTTTTATTCATGTTTAAAATAAATTGACCAATAACCTCAGGATTTTTTTTCAAATAATAATCGAATGGTTGTGTTAATTGATATTTTTTT
Source organism: Bdellovibrionota bacterium (assembly GCA_040386785.1). Taxonomy (GTDB): domain Bacteria; phylum Bdellovibrionota_B; class Oligoflexia; order Silvanigrellales; family Silvanigrellaceae; genus Silvanigrella. The sequence continues at coordinate 1,831 of JAZKEW010000228.1, read as the reverse complement.
GCAATTTCCGCACAATTTTTCTCGATAATTTGTTGCCCAAAAGAAGAAATACAACATAAAATTGAGTCTTTTTTTCTGTTTTCTAAAATTATTTCATAAATACAAGAAGAAATGAGCGTGCCGTCACCAAGGTTAAAATCAAGAATAAAAAAATCAGTTTGAGATAAAAAATTTTTAAAGAGAACTGATTGATATTCATGTAAAAAACTGCGTGAATTGTGAAACATTTTTACGTCAAAAGTATGAAGTAAACTTTTAATTTCAACGGCAACATGAACAATGTCTTCTATTAAAATAATTTTTTGCATGGACTTATCCTCATATACGTAACAAAAAATTCATAAGTGATTTTTATTGTAGATCGAAAAATTTTCTTTGTCGATGTGCAATAAAAATAGTCATTTTAAAAACTGCTTGACAAATTAGTTGGTTATGGAGTAGTTGGAGTTGAAGAAGTTTAAATCAAGGAGGATTTAAAATGATTGGATCATGTTTTCATGAGCAGTTTTTTGCCGCCCGATATAAAACAAGAAAAGAAAAACAGAATACCTTGCAGGAGCTTCAAAAGAATTATTTTCCAAAATTAAATTCAGAAGAAGCACTACAAGAAGCTTCAAAATATTTTTTAACGGGTGTTAAGCCTGATAACAGTAGTTTGCAATTGGATGTTAAAACCAGAAATCAAATTAATACGATTAGACAGCATCAAGATTTTTGGAGAAGTCAAAAAGCAGCCACAGATTCGGCTGTAATTGCAGCACTTTCTTTATATATTAAGCATTGCAAAAAAAATAAAATTGATGCTAACTACGAGGGTTTCAAAAAATTTGTTGGTGAAGATAATGTTAAAAATCATGTGCCGTTGTTTGGTGATAGAGAGCTGAAAACTATTTTGTCTCGAGATGTTGATCTCGATAAAGACACTTACAAAGGAAAGAAGTTACTTGCTTTTATCGTAGAAGGTACACAAGAGAGTTCTCCTCTAATGAGCCTGTTGGAGAAGCCAGTGACACCTCCGGCTGCTATAGAGGAAAGAGATTCAGCGTCTTCTATCGCTACCACCAACTTAACTTCTTCGGGGGAAGAGGGTGATGAGAGCGTTGAAATAATACAGTATAAGTTTCCTGCAGAAAAACGTTCGTTTGAACATATGTATAATTTGTATAAAATAAACAAGACGTATAGTGGGTGGGCTTCAATTAAGAGCCTCTTTATAGAGCAGTTTAAAATTAAAGAAGGAGACAGCCACATATCGGGATGTAAGCGAGATACCCCTGTTAATCAAAGACTTGGTGATGATCTTGATTTTACTTGTGGTTCTAAACTTTTGCAGACAAACACTCTTCGTATAATTGAGTTCGATTATATGGCGAGCGAATTGGATTTGGACGAAAAAAATTTTTGTTTAATATTGTACAGATTTTATATAAGAAAAATAGAATCAAGTCAGTTGAACAAGGTATTAGAGAAAGAAAATTCAGCGTTCTTAACATTATTTAAAAAAGCAGAACTCGAGGGACGACTTGATTTTTTAAGCAATCTTATCAAAGTAGTACAAATTTATTTTTTACTATTCACACAAAATACTCTGAACGAAGAGGAGAATCAGTTTTTATTGAAAAATATTCAAGTAATGCTTAAAAAAATTTCAAAAATACAACAATTCGCAACGAAAACTAGAAGTTCACAGTTGCACATTGAATATCCTTGTAAAGACGTATCAAAAGATAGTGTGAGGGTATTTATTAGCGATATTGGGCAAATGACAAAAATTGTTGAAGATTGTATTTTGAGTACGTCGCCGCTATGGATTGAGGCGCGCTATGGTGGT
>JAZKEW010000227.1:0-18912 GCA_040386785.1 Bdellovibrionota bacterium | reverse complement strand
TATGGCGTGGCGTTCATTTGTCGCATCTAAAAATGGAAAACTTTGATTGGCGCAAAAAACCATATCGGGTAAATCTTCAACACCATTGAGAACAGAAACTTCTAAATTCAATTTTTTGTATACAGATTTTAATTCATTCCACTGCTTAAGGGCTTTATTTTTGTCAAGAACATGCGGTTGCCCTTGAGCATTGAGCATATGGGCATTAATAGGCGTATCAACATTAAAAAATGTCGGTGACACCATAAGTACTTTTGTTGGCAATGGAATTTTTGGCAAGGCCTGCGGATTAAAATTCAAATCTTGCTTTGATTCAATCATAGTCATGTGTTTATTTTATTCTCCAAATACGACAGGGTATTTATTCCTCAAACACAGCACTGATATTGGCTGTCATTTGCACGTCGCTAACACCCGCTTGTGCCACTGGACTACTTGCAGAATTTGCATTGCCAACAGAACCTGAAAATGCGCGCAAGGAAACGGAGGGATAAAAGTTTTGAGAGGTGAAGTCAATTTGAGCAAAGCGAATAAATTTTTTGCCCAGCCCTTTTGAAAGAACGTTATTTGCAATTTGATTGGCCTTTTCTATAATTTCAAGCCTCATATTGTCATCCATACTGCGCCTGCTTTTTTCAGATAAAGTGTAGGAATAGCTATCGACCACAAAACCATTTTTTTGCAACTCTCCGGCCAATTGAGCCATTGGGGCTTGTAAAAAGCTCTCAAGAATAATTGTTTGGCTGCCCTTCCACTGGGATTTTTGATCGTCCTTATAAACGAAATATTTTCCTGTAGAAGTTCTCACGTCTGGGTATTTCTTTGAAAGTTCCAGAGCGTCTTTCATGGCGGAATTGATTTGTATTTGCACTCCATCGGACTTGGAATCGGTTTTTTCAAACCTGAGGGAAGCTTGAATTTCATCTTGTTGAATTTGTCGGGTGGCGTTGACTTGAAAAGTCACTGTGGTGATGTGTGGTGGTGGTGGAAGTGGCGGCTTTTTCGCTTCAATGGCCTGAGCGGCAAAGGAAAGAGTGATAGAAAAAAATAAGGCTAAAATTTTTGTTGTTTTCATTGGGTCTCCTCATACGTTGCTTAACTTACAAAACTCACAAAAGAAGTGTTCATTATATATTGCATTTGCATAAGAAGTCTATTTCGACAGAGAGAAATAATTTTTGAAAATTGGACTAATGAGATTTATGAATAAGTTGTCCAATTTAGTAAAGTAAAATTATCTTTAAATTCTCGCTTAAAAATTTCCAAATGTTGCGCCTTTGGGCACACAATATACCGCAAAGGAGCCATTCTTAACATAGGCAAGTCTGCAATATGGTCGCTCCAAGCACTGTGCCAAATAAAATTATCTCCTAAAATTTCACGAATACGACGCAATTTTTCTTCTTTATAACAATTATTTGATTTTAAAACGACACCGCCGCAACAAAAGCCCAAACGCGAACCAATAATAAGGCGTGTTTTTTTAAATTTGCTTCTTAATAAAGCACGAATCCACATTGTGCCTGAAGCGCTAATAACAATAACTTCCACATTTTCTTTTTGGAGTTGCTCAAATTGAGCAACGGCTTGGCTAAACCAAATTTTGTCGCCCGCGTCTAAAATTGTTTTTTTTAGGAACTCGATAGCCCCTTTCTTGCCTCTAAAAACCGTTGCAGACCATAATAAACAAGATTTTGCAAGTGTTTTGTCCAACTTAAAAATTCCCGTTGGCAGCAGTATTGGAAGAAATAGTATGATAAACAGCACTCTCCACGGTTGTTTTTTAAAAGCTGCTTTTAAAACTATTAAAAAAGAATCTTTGGAAATAAGAGTTCCATCGAAATCAAAAAATGCATAAACTGGCATGGAATTGAACCTCAAAATTAGAGTAGGCCAATGAATTTGCAGCAACAAACACAAGACTATGGTAACTTTGCAGTGATTGCAAACAGCGGGCTTTTGTTAACCTACTCTATTCCAAATTTTATTCCTACTCTAGCAAAAGGAACGCTTTGCATTTTGCCCTTAAAAAGTGGAAAGAATTCTAAAAAAGTTGTGGGTGTTTTTCTTGAATATTGTTCCAAACCAACTTTTAATTGTGTTGATGTTCTCTCGCTATTTCCATTTCCTGTTTTCTTTTCAAAAGAACATTTCTCCTTATTTGAGTGGGTTTCTGAATATTATGTGACAACTATTGCTAAGACACTGCACTTGCTCGCCCCTGGTTTTGTTTGGAATTGCAACAAACACTCAATTATTGAAAAAGAATTGCGCTTTTCCAACAAGAAAAACATAAAAAAATTAAAGGAGAAATGGAGCTTCAAAACAACACAGTGATTCGTTTAAATACAGAACAAAATTTAGCCTATGAAAATATACTAGCCCATCCAAACGTCGCAACGTTACTTTATGGAGTCACGGGATCAGGAAAAACAGAGGTTTATTTAAAACTCGCACAAACTATTATTGCCAGCGGAAAAAAAGTTCTCATTCTTGTCCCAGAAATTGCACTAACACCACAAATGAGTGCCCGTTTTCGTGCTGTATTTGGTGACAGTCTTTGTGTCTTGCATTCGGGTCTTGCGCAAATGGAATACATACGTGAGTGGTTAAAAATTAACTTTGAACTTCCACAAATTGTTTTAGGCGTGCGTACGGCAGTTTTTTGTCCATTAAAAAATTTAGGTTTAATTATTGTCGATGAAGAACATGATTCTAGCTATAAATGCAGCGAACAACCCTGCTACAATTCAAGAGATGTCGCAGTCGTGCGCGCAAAAATTGAGGGAGCAATTTGTGTGTTGGGGTCAGCAACCCCTTCTATTGAAAGTTATTACAATGTTCAAACAGAGAAATACAATTACATAGAAATGAGAGAGAAGTATTCCTCTCAAAAAACAGAGTCGGTCGTCATTAATGCAAAAGAAGAATTTAATTTAAAAAAAGGATATTTGAACACAAAATTTTTAAAAGCTTCTTTTGTTGAATTTGATGACATGGGTCTGTGCTCCTCTGTCATTTCCTTTTTAAGACAAAATAAGCAAAAATCCCAGCAAAGCATGATTCTTATTAATAGACGAGGGTACGTGAATTATGCTCTTTGCTCTTCCTGTTCTAAGCCACTCACTTGCCCAAATTGCGCCGTGAGCACCACTTTGCACCAAAAAGGTTTAAAAGAAATTTGCCATTATTGTGGTTTTACAACGGAAACAAGAAAAAAATGTTTAAGTTGTGGCGGCAATTCTTTTTTATTTAAAGGCATTGGCACACAAAATATAGAAGAAAAATTAAAATTGCTTTTACCCGATTTGCGTATTGCTAGACTAGACAAAGATGTTTTTACAAGCAATTCTCGGCTCACAAAAATAATCAATGATTTTCGATGTGGAGAAATTGATTGCCTTATTGGCACACAGCTGCTTGCCAAGGGGCATGATTTTGCAAATGTGACTTTAGTTATTATTTTACACGTGGAAGACTCCTTATTTATTCCCGATTTCCGTTCTGCAGAAAGAACATTTCAGCTCATTACGCAGGCTATGGGTCGGGCTGGACGAGGCGAAATGCAAGGACGAGTTATTTTGCAGTCGTTTATTATGAACCACCCTGTCGTAGAATTTGCTATTTTGAAAGGGAGCTGCAATCACGCAAACTTGCATGGCACCCACCATACAGCCGGCAAATTTTATTTGAAATCACTCATCCTAACCTAGAAGCGGCTCTTAAAATGGGCAATGATCTACGCAACATACTTATTGAACACTGGAAAAGTAAAAATTTTTTAAATAATCAAATTCGACTGGCAGGCCCCTATCAAGCGACCATCGAAAAAATAAATTCAAATTTTAGAATTCAAATTTGCGTTAATTTTATGAGAGCTATTCATCCTAAAAATGTAATCCCCAAAGATATTTGGCAACAAAAGAATTTTTTTCAATTTCTAAAAATAGATGTCGATCCATTGTCGTTTCTGTAAATTAATTGTCTCTAAATTCTTTTTTACGTCCGATACTCCCAGTGTAAAATAAATTTTTTGTTCTTGAGGAATGCCTTGTGAGTGGTGCTGAGAAATTAAATGTTCTTATCATTGAAGAAAAGTCCGATTTGCGTACTTTTTATATGAATGCTTTGATAAAAACTGGCAATTATGAAGTTAAAAACACCGCATCTTCAAAAGAAGCTCTCGATTTTCTTGAGAAAAATCACGAACAAGTCAATTTAATTATTTTTGACTGGTTTATGCCAGAAGTTCCTGGTTATGTCTTTTGTCAAAAAATAAGAGCTGACAACAGATTTAATCATATTGATATGCTGATATGTTCTTCAAAAATTGATGAGGAAGATTCCTTTCTCATGGTTGAAATGGATATTCACTACGTCATGCCAAAATTAACAAATGCAGTTGAATATATCGCAAAAGTTGATGAGGTGCGTAAGAATTACTACAATGTGCAGAGCATCGTGACAAAATTAAAAAACCTGCAAACTTTACTAAATGAAGTCCAAGTGGATCAGTGTGAAGAGCTATTTAAAATTCCTGAAATTGAAAAAGAAATCAATGCAAATCCAAGATATGTGCATTTGGGTGGAGAACTGCGTATTTTAAGAAAAAAATATGAAGAAGCAGCCGACTTTATGCGAAATTTTTTAACAAAAAACTCTGCTCGCAATGGAGCTGAAAATTTAAAATCCTTAAGCACTCTAGGAAAAGCGTTGTGTTTAGCAGGAAAATTTGATGACGCTCTGTTAGTTTTTGAACGCCTTGAAGCAAAAAGCCCTAAAAATTTGTCTCATAAAATTATGTCTGGCGATGCTTTGCTCGGCATGGATAAGTTGGATGCGGCAGAAAATAAATATTCTGAAGTTCTTGAAAAAGACTCTGGCTATAAAGAAGCTCTTGTTGGACTTGCAAAGGTCAGTGCAGTGCAAGGAGATTTTGAGGAGTCTAAGAATTTTTTTTCAAAAATTGAGGGGAATTTTGAAAGTCGTGCACTAGCAAGTTTTTTTAATAATAGAGGAGTTGCCCTTGTCCGAAAAGGTGATATCAATGGAGCAATTACATTTTATGAAAATTCTTTGCAGTTTTTAGATAAATTCAAGGGGCATGTGTACTTCAATTTGGGTATGGCTTATTATCGTATTGGAAATATTATTAGTGCCGTGCAATCATTTCAAGCAGCACTGAATAATAAGGAAGCAGATCAACTTGCTGATAAAACAATTTTAAAAGAATTGCAGGAAAAGGGTGTTGATGGGTTTATTGCTGAGTTTAATAGGAAACATGACGTTCTCCAAAAATAGCTGTTCCCACACGAACCATATTACTTCCACATTCTAGGGCAACTTCTAAATCTTGACTCATTCCAAGAGACATCACTGGTTTATTTTGAGTTGAATTCCACTCATAATAACAATTTTGAGTAAATTCGTTGTAAAGTTGTTTTAATTTTTGCACGTCATTCGTATTGGGTCCAATTCCCATAAATCCAATTAAATTTAATTTATTACTTTTTTTAATATAGCTGCATAACTCAGAAAAATTTTCTCTGGAGACGCCAGACTTGTGTGCATCATTTTTATCAACTTGCAGTTGTACAAGCACATTCAGTTTTTTTGAGAGAGATAGATATTTTTTTTCCAATTCTTTTGCAAAGACAATTGAATCAAGAGATTGTAAACAATAAACATTTTCATTGATAAATTTAGCTTTATTCTTTTGTAAATGACCTATAATATGCCAACGAATATCTTTTAAATGGCTGAGCTGCGTGCATTTTGTCTGCCATTCTTGAATATAATTTTCACCAAAATCGCGCAACCCGCAAGCGTAAGCCTCTTCAATGCTTTCAATGGATTGATACTTACTCACAGCCACAAGTGTGATGTCTTTCCTTTTTATTTTATTTTGAATTTTTTCAATATTTTCTTTGATTGTTTGAACCATAAAGTTAAAGTCCTCGTGAAAAAAATCCTAAAACTTCATAAAAATTAGTTTGACCAAAGGAGTCAAAAAGGAAAATTTGTTTACAATGAAAACCACCCTCGAGTAAAATACGGGTATCTCTTGCAAAACTGGCAGGATCACAAGCGAGATACAATACGCAAGATTCCTGTGCGCACAATTCAACTATTTTTTGCATATTTGGAATTCCAACCCCAGAACGTGGCGGATCGAGAATCACAATATTGGGTTTTACAAAAGATTTTTTACTCGGAGAATTTTTGAGATCTGTCATGAGAGAAAATTGATTTTCAATAAATTCATGCACATCTTGTACAAGCCCTTCAATAGGAAAATTTTTATAATTCAATTTTAAGGAATCAATAGACTCTTTAATCCCTTCAACGGCAAGGCAGTGACTTACAAAACCAAATTTTTGTGCATTAAAGTATGGAATACTACTAAAAATACCGCAACCAGAGTACAAATCCCAGGCTTGAATATTGGAACCTTTTAGTGTGCGTAAAAAAGAATTGATACAAGAGGAGATATGTTCATAATAACTTTCTATAGCATCAAAATGTGGTTGTACAAAACTTTCTTTTTTTAATTTAAATTTTCCTAGGATTGGATGTTTAATATGAATAAGTTGATCTTCTTGAATTTCAAAGTATTTATGTAAAATTAATTTTAAATTGGGCTCTACGTGAACAAAATTAAGAAGAATTTTGTTGTCATCACTTTCAGTGATTTCAATATCAAATTCAAGTTGCTTGGGTGAGAATGTTTTTTGTAATTCTGGATATATGGAAATTAATTTATTTTTAAGATAGGAAATTTTTTCATTTAATTTAGGCCTTGCAATAAAGCAAGAATCAATGTTGATAATATTATGACTTTCAGCTGCGCGAAAGCCCAAATTTTTACCGTTAAAATGCAACCGAATACGCCTGCGGTAAAAACTTGTTTTGAAAAAAATAATAGAAATTTTTTTTTCTGCAATAGCAATGAATTCGGAATCCCATTTTCCGATTCGTTTTAATGTTTCAAAAAACCATTGAATTTTATAGTCAATTTGTTTTTCTTGTTTAATATGTTGAATTTGGCAACCACCGCATGTCGAATAATAAATGCAGGGAGGTGTGTCTCGATGCGTGGAGTCTGTTTCTCGATTGATAACAGAAGCTCGTTTATAGGAAGATTTTTGCGTGTGAATTTTTACCACCGCTGTTTCACCGGGCAAAAGATTTTCTACAAAAACAATAGAACCATCTTCTAATTTTGCAATACCATTTGCGTTGGTAGAAATGGTATAAGCATTGACAGTTTCTTTGTCACCCAAGAGTTCAGAATCTTTTTTTTCGCCGATTTTTTTATTGTTGTGTTTAAAGCAAAACAATTGGGCGGTGGGAAATTTCATGAGTTATATTTTTCAGTTGTCAAGGTTTTAATATGCATTAGGATGAACAAGCCCCTTAATGGGAGTTAAAAGTACAATTTTTATATCGAGCCAAATACTCCAATTTTGAATATACCATAAATCGCATTCAATTCTCTTTTCAAGGGAAGTATCTCCTCTCCATCCATTAATTTGCGCCCAACCTGTTATTCCTGCTTTTGCTTTATGTCGCAACATATAACCGTGAATATCTTTTGTGAAGTTTCCAACAAATATAGGGCGCTCTGGACGTGGCCCAACAACGCTCATGTCACCACAAAGAACATTAAAAAATTGAGGAATTTCGTCGAGGCTTGTTTTCCTAAGCCATTTTCCAACAGACGTTGTTCTGTCGTCCCCTTTTTTTGCCCAAACAGGCCCACTATTTTCTTCCGCATTGACGTACATTCCTCTAAATTTAATGCACATAAATTTTTTGCCATCAAGTCCCATGCGTTCTTGCTTATAAAAAATAGGCCCTATACTACTGAGTCTGACAAGGCATGCGCAGATTAAAAAAACAGGTGAAAACAAAATAATAAATGAGAGAGAAAAGACAATATCAAAAGCTCGTTTCAAAAAGCGACCAACTTGGTCGAGGTTCGAGGTATTGAGCGCAATGGCAGAAATGCCCTCAATTTGAAGTAATTTTGGAGTGAAGAAAATTCTATCTCCAAAATAGGGTATGACAAACACTTCTGCGAGGCTCTTATCTAACTCGTTGTACAATTCATTCACGTGAGTTGTTTCGTTCGCATTTGGAATAATAAAAATCACGTCTGGCGAAGTCATTTGGGAGTGCAATAAATCAAATTCAGAAAATGAATGAGAGGAAAGCAATTCTAAATTCCAATCACTGCGATTTAAAACTGCTTTTTGAATCGCGACCGCGTGCGGTCCTGTGCCAATAATAATTGCTTTTTTCTTATTTCGATTGAGTTTAAGGTAAAGACGATTGAATTTACGCACAAGACTTCTTCCTACAGGAAGCAAAATAGGCGTGATAAAAAAGAAAATAAAAAGCGTGACTCTGCTGTAACGATGTTCAAAAATAAAAAATGAAAATGTGACAAAAATAAGAAATGCAAATGAGTGTTGTTTCGCAAGTGAAAAATGCTCATCCCATATTTTTTGTTTTTCAAGCGTTTTTTTATATGAACCCATATTGATAAATATAAATAAGTAACAAAAAATAAGCAGTGGCAACAAGCGCATATAATTAAAGAATGTATCTTGCCCCTTCGTAATAGCAATAACTTGAATTTGAAACCTCAATGTAAAAGATAAAATCCACGAAAGAGTCACAAAAATTAAATCTGCTAGAAGATTAAAAAAACTAAGTTTTTCAGAATGACGTTTTAAAATCATGAGTGGGTTCCTAAACAATCATTGATAGCATTTAACATTTTAGCATCAAATATATCTGGCGAAAATTGAGCTGCGTGATTTTTCATGTTGTTTAAATCAAGCTCATCAATTTCTTTTGCCAAAGCTTTCTTCACTGCAAAGAGCATTTCTTGTTGATTATCTTTTTGAAATGTAAAACCCGTCACGCCATCCACAACAGTATCTTTTGTTCCACCGCAGTTTGGCGCCACAATCCACAGTCCGCTTGCTGTGGCCTCAATCGTCACAATGCCGAAATCTTCAATTGCAGGAAAAAGAAGTGCGTGGGATTTTGCAAAAATGGCAGAAACTTCTTTGTCAGTAGGGGAAATAGAGAACTCAACTTTGTGTTTGAATTCACGGTAGGCTTTTTCAATGTCTTTCCCCTGCCCTGCTGCAATAACAGGAATGTTATTTTCGACTAAGAAACATAAAGTTTCATAAAATTTTTTATAAGGCACCCAGGCACCAAATAGTAAAATTTTTTTTTCAAATTGTGCTGAATTTGCTGGTAAATGTTTTTTAAGAGTGAATCTGCTAATTTCAGTTGGTGGATAAATAACTTCAGAATTTTTGCCATAATAAAGTTGACAACGCCGCGCAACAAAATTGCTATTGGCAATCAGTTTGTCAATTCTATTGCTGGAAGTGACATCCCAAATACGCAATCTATTTAAATATATCCTTCGCAAAATTTCCAGAGGCCTTAGCAAGGATGGAGATTTTTTAAAGTAACAGTACTCTTGATCCCACGCATAGCGCATGGGGCTATGAATATAACACACATGTTTGCTTGTGGGATGTGGAATAACTCCCTTGGCCACACAACTACTCGTGGAAATAATAAGGTCGTAATCCTTGAAATCAAAGCTTTCAATTGCAACAGGCAAGATGGGTAAAAGGTATTTATAAATCTTAGAAACAAAGGGAATTTTATTTAAAAATGAGGGAAAACATTTTGGTTTGGTCTTGATATTCAAGACCTCAAGTGGTCTGCCAAAAAGGTAATACAAATGCGCTTGTGGAAATAAATTTAAAATTCTTTCTAAAACTTTCTCACCGCCTCTTCTCTCAAAAACCCAATCGTGCACAACAGCAACACGGATTTTTGAGTCGATCGCTCGATCTGTATTTAACGTCAAGGCATTTCTCCTTCAATAATTTTTTTAAGTTCAGTCGTATCGTAACGAATCATAAAAGTTTCGCATCTTCTCACAAGCACTTTTCCCGGTGGAAGATTTTTTTTCTTTTCAATATCGGCTCTTGTTGCAAATTGAACTTCAGCATTTTGCGAGCGAGATTGCTTTGAATGGTGGACTGCAAGTATTCCTGCTTCTCTCAGTGCAATTGGATTTAGTTTTTTTTCACCTTTCATTTTTTCTAGCCACACATGACTTCCTTCACCTGTTAACACATGAAGCCAATAATGATTCGAAGGCATTTTTTTTAACATATTTTCGCCGTCTGCTGCTGAACGAGCCACTCGAATAAATTGTCCTGTTGATGATGTGTATATTTTATAGGGGAGGCGTTCTTCTTTTTCAAGTTTTAATTTTTTTATTTGTTCACTTTTAACAACTGCAATATCTAAATATTTACAAAGTTGTTGCAATGAGGTGGCTTCATTTTTAGAAATTAACAGTTGATTTACGCTTTCAACCACTAGGTTTTGAAAATTTTTAAGCGAATTTTCACTTTCCTGAATTCTTTTAGACAGTTCAATTTTTCTTCTTTCAAAAATATCAATTTCGCGATACAAATTTGTTAAAATAGTACTTGGTTTTTCAAATTTTTTAAGAGAATAAATTGGGTTCAAACCATATTCTTCTATAAACTCTGAGGGCACATGCCAACTCAAAGAGTCTTTTGGCCACAAATAAAGAACATTTTTTAAACCTTCACTTTGTTTTTTGAGTTTTTCAAGTTGTTGCTCAGTGGGAAGGTCGAACTTTTGTCGTTGCAGACGGCGTTCTAAAAACTGAAGCTTTGTGCGCACACTTTTGCGAATATGAGTGGGTAAATGAGTAAATAATGTGTCATTTTGTGAAGAACTTGCAAGCTTAGGCGGCACGACTGGGGCAACACAATGAACTTCTTCAAGCATTGGGCAGTACCCTACCAATGGAAAAAGAAAGGACGCTCTTCTTTTTGTTTTCGTGTTTTCCGAACTCCACTCACACCAACTTTCAAAAAAAGCGTCTTGAGCGGTAAAATTTTTTCCACATTCTTTTTCATATCGTTCAGGAGTGCCAATAGTTTTTTGAGTTAATAGGAGCCTTGGAGGTTTTGCATCTAAATCTAAAATAAGTGAATTTGGCCCAGGTATTGTTTCATTTGATGATACGTGATCGACAAATTCAAGAATAATACAAATTGGAGAGATAGAAACATATGCAGCTAATATTTTTCTGCCTTGCAGGTATTTTCGTGTAATTTGTAAAAAAGAATTTGGCTGCTTTAAGGTAACAGGCCTAGTTTGCGTAAGAGAAGCCCCACTTTCTCCTTTTTTCATACTCAGTACAACGTGGCTTCTATCATCTTTTGGTTTATAGACAGAAAGAACGAGTTCACCTGATTCTGTAGCAGAAATTTTTTGTAAAGCAGTATCTTGAAGTCTTGAAAAAACAGGAGCAAATTTTTTTGTCCACGGGGCAAGTTCGTCAATATTGGTTGAATTTTGATACATGAAATTCCTATTTTTTACTCAGTATTCGTTCAAATAAATCAAAATTCTCTTTTAGCATTCTATTTCCTCTTGTGGCTGTAGCAACTCCGACTCCTAAAATTTCGGAGACTTCGCGTTGTGATTTGCCAGCAAATAGCAATTCAAGCACGTGAATACGTTGACTGATAGCTTCAATTTCGCTGGGAGTGAGCACGGCTGCGCAAAGACGCTCGATATCTTTTTCAGAAAATCTTTTTTTGTTTACTGTGGATAAAAACTTTAGAATATCTAAAATTTGCTTATGATATTTTATCAAATTACCCCTCGATATACAGACTCACCATTCCCCCAGACTGAGGGGTGATGGACAAAGTTTCGTTTATCTTTTCGTTGCTCAACCCGTGGGAGGGTCTTTGCAGTGTAAAGTGCCCCGAATACAGTGCTCCTTTTATGTCAACCGCTCCACTATTAGCAAAAACTGAGAAAAACTGACAGTTCGTCTCTAAAATTTTTATTGGTAGGGTCGTAATCACAAGCCCGCCATGAAAAAGTGCCGTACCACCCTTTGGTAGCAGGGAGAGAAATCGTTTGATTTCTTCAATATTCGCAGTCTCGTGGTCGCGTCTTTTGCCAAGGCCGCCAAATATTTCAATGAATAAATTCTGTTCAATATTTTGTTCTAAAATTAAATCGAGAATTGCAGCTAAGTCGCTAAAATTTTTTTTGGGGTTGAGCCTTTTAATTTTTTTTATAGAATTATTTTTTTCCAAGAATAATGCGCTTTTTTTGTTCAGACTATCGCTGTCGCCAACCCAACATAAACTGGAAAAAGGAATTTTGTGTTTTAGTAGGTGGTTTAACCCGCCATCGGCAGCGTAGTAGTCTATATGTTCATCATTCTTCGGTGAAGATTGAGGGGGTAAGAGTGTGTTATTTATTTTTAACTTAAAAGTAGAAAGCTCAAAGGAGCCATTTAGAAATAAGCGTATTTTTTTCATTGTAAGCCTTTAAAATCAACCCGCTTTTCTATGTGATTCTTTTTCGTCTTCTACTTTTTGCATGATAAACATCCTTGCGATTGTTTGATAGCCTAAACCTTTTTGTTTGCCAATATCTGTTAACTCTACAATCACGTCCTCGGGCAAGACAAGACTGATTCTACGCCCTATTTTTTTTCTTCCCGCGATGCTTTTTGATGAAATAAGACGAGATTTTTGCATCACTTCTTCTGTGATTTCAAAATTTTCCAGCTCTTCATCAAGATCATAATTTTTTTGCTGCGTTGTCATAAATTTTCCTTTCATTCTCTCTCATTCGTCTGCATGAAATAGGCCTAATTTTTTCTTCTCTCCTTGTGCACACAATTGCAAAATGTATTGTACACATCCCAATCAACACTCAGTCCATCAAATTCATTTTCAAGCCAATTATCCATAGCTTCATCGGACACAACCTTCACAAGACCTCCTATCAATAAATGCATATTAGCAGTATATTTTTGGTATGTCAAATACATTTCGATTTTGGCTTCATTGACCAATTCATCTTGACTTACCAAGACAAACATCTCTATTCTACCCCCCTAGGTTTGTTGTCGTTGTTTTTTTCATCCCCAATCTTGAGACTCCAATTATGCATTTTGCAAGCTCTTTGCTTGAACCCAACATCGCAGTTTGGGATTCAATTTCTTACCTATTCAATACCATTGTTTCTATATTTGTTATGGTTGACCCCTTTGCAGCCATTCCAATTTATTTGCTTTTAACCCAGCGCTATACACCGCACGATGTAAAAAAAACGCGACAAAAATCGGTCCTCGTCGCCACAGGTATTTTACTCGTCTTTGCCATAGCAGGCGTGTGGGTTTTGCATTTTTTTGGAATTAGTATTGCTGCACTGCGCATTGCTGGTGGAATTTTATTGCTCAAAATTTCTCTAGAACACCTTGGCGGACACCCTGAGAAAATAAAACACGAAGAGGAAGATGAAAGCTTGCACCGCGATGACATTTCTGTTGTGCCACTTGCAATGCCTATGCTTGCTGGGCCTGGTGCTATTTCCACTATTGTGGTGCAGTCCACTCGCGGGACAACTATTCTTAATGCTTGCCTTTTACTTGTCGCCATTATATTTGTCATGTGGCTGACCTATTTATGTTTGAAGTCTAGCCAACACCTTTATCGGCTATTTGGCAAAACTGGACTCAACTTATTGGGACGCATTATGGGTATTTTGGTTGCTGCCATTGCAATTGAATTTATTATAACAGGATTAAAAGATTCCCTTTTACATTAAACGTCCTACAACCAGGAGGAATTAGTTTATGGTATTCAAGTCAATCTCGTGTTTTAATTTTATTGCATTTCTTGTTTTTACAGTGGGTTGTTCAAAATCATCCAATAACAATTCAAACCCTGCCAGCGAAAATGGGATGACCATAAACACCCTTTCGTCATACTTACCAGAATCACAAAGCTGCTTGGACACCAGTGCCACTTTTTGTGCCACAGAAGAAATTGAAAATAACACAGCGCAAGTGACCTTTGCTCCCAGTGGAGGAACCATTACCAATTTAGTGGTGAGTTTTCCAAGTGGCACAAGCAATGAGTGGACTCTTGATTCTTCCCAATGCGTGGAAAAAATTAAAACCTCTTGCATTGTTACCGTTACTTACACACCAACTTTTCAAGGTGAATCTAGTGGAAATATTGCACTAAATTACAGTTACACAAATAATATCAATAAAATCGTAGCTAATTTAACAACACAAACCATGTCCTTTCAAAAAATTTCACTTTTAAGCAATGCAAGTTTAAGCTTGCCGTTTGGTTTGTCGGAGGCAAAAAAATTAAGCCTTAATAAATTGCTGCCAGCGTTTGGCATAGATGCTGAAAATAATTTTTATTCCTTATTAAATAAGGTGAATCCAATAGCAAATATTGTGAATTATTCTTTTGCTCCTGGGAATAAAATGGTTTTAACCAACGCACCTCAACTCCCTTATAATTTGCCAACTCATTCAATTTACGATCCATTACAACCAAGCCAACCAACCTTAAGTTTAAGTAGTATTGTTAAAAACTCCTACCCCACTGTCGACCCAAATGCCTCTTACGTTTATGCCACAGGCCAAACTTCTATTTACGGCTGTGAGCAATTGAGTGGCTCAATTTATTCTATCAATTTATCAAATAATACAGCCACTTTTTTAAATAAGTTGGTAGCACCAAATACTTGGGTACAATCATGCACAACAGATATTTCTGGACAAAATGATGTGTTGTATACTTTATCGCGAATTTATCCAGACCCTACGCCATTAATTGGCAACGAATATCTTTGTATGATTGCTGCAAACTCTCCAAATGCAATGGAATGTTCTACTTCTCCGGTTGCTCAATTTACGTCTTACCAGCAACCGAATAGTTTGGCCGTCAATGGAATTTATTATTTAGCAACAGGCAAAACCAATGGTGGCGCAGTGCAAATTCAAGCGTTTACTTCCAGTGGTGGAGCATTGGTCCCATACCCTAGTTTTTCAACACAAGCTATTATTGCGCCAGTTGCACCAATAACAGGTGTGTGGATGTCCTCACCAATGGTGTATGATTCCACAAATAAAATTATTTATTTAGTTTTGAATACGAAAGAAGGCGCAAGTTCATCTTATTCTCAATTATATGCCATAAATGCAACTACTGGAAATATAAATTTAGTGAAATCATTTACCCCAGGTGAAGTTGTTTCAAAGCCTTTTATAACAAAAAATAGTCGCGTAATTCTTGTCTCTTCTAAAAACAATGTTTATGGATTTGAAAAAGATGGCTCGGGCGCATTTTTGTCAGGAACTTTTCAAATACCGACAAATATGAATCTTGCATTGAATTTAATAACACCTGATGCCACCACTGGTAATTTAGATATTCCAGCAAGCAATTCTTCTTTATCAGCAATTTATTCACTGAATATGCAGTGGTGATCTTTATAAGTTTGGAGTTATTTTATGTTTGGTAAATTATTAGGAGCAACTGCCGCTGTGGCCGTTGCTCTAAATCGAAATTTGTTTGCTCATGCTAATCCTGTTGTGTCTAGAAATGAAACCACTTCAACAGATAACAGCACGTGGTTCTCTGCTGGTTTTTCTGACTCTCACAATTATGACCCTCGCAATTATGAACCAAGCACACAAGAAATGGCTAAATTTGAAAAAGAATTGGCAGCCATGCCTGAATTGTACGCATGGGGAGATTGGCCTCAAATTGCAAATACTACTTTTAATGGAACGATTTCTTATGGCGTATACTCAGGGTACTGTGATCCATTAGAGCACGAAGATCCAAACTGGTGTGAAAACCCAAATGCCTTTAGTCAAAAAGTTTTAGCGACAGCTCAAATTTATGATAACGGCACCATTTCGTTTATGGGGCCCTCAGTTAATTTAGCATTTATTCCCAACGTACCAACACAATTTATTCCGCCTGATGAAATACAATCCGCACTCCTTATGCTCACGGATTGTGGTTTAATTCCTATTGCTAAATGGATGCTTGATATTCTTAAAAATGGAGCTTATACCGCCTTAGATACAGAGGCCCTTTCAATTTTTAAAAATTTTACCGTCTCGTTGCTTGAAGGTGATGTTGATGCAAATTTTGATGCGCTTGTTCAAGATGATCTTAGTGCCTTTTTGCAAAATGCATGTGCTGGTGCGAGCTTTTCTGCGTCGCCTTCATTAACACCAACGCCAAGTGAGAGCAATTCTGCTTCTAGTTCAATTTCTGCAAGTTCTAGCCAGACGGTAACAGCGACGGCAACATCAAGCGTAAGCCCCTCTCAGTCTGATAGTCTTTCTCAATCTAGTAGTATTAGCCCAACAGCTTCGCCTTCTCCTTCGGCGCACACAACAGACGTTGTGCATCATTGCCCTCAATCTTCGTTTGCGTGTTGGAGTGCTGAAAAAAAGGCTCTAGTTTTGTCTGCGGCTGGGGTTGTTGGAATTGCCTTGCTTGGGTTGTGGTGCTGCCATCGTAAACGAACGTCTGCTGTTGGTGTGGAGCGGCAACCGCTGATAAAAAATCTACTACACACTATTCGTTACACCGAGTCCAATGGAGGGGAAAAATTGAGAAAATTTCGTCCAAAGAAAAATATACAGCAGCTCGTTCAAAAACTAAAAACCAATAAAAATGCTTTTGATAAACTAGATTTTATTCCAAATGTGGATGATGATGGTAACATCACTTTTACTATAAACCCTTTGTTTGTTAAGCAAAATAGACAACAAGCAACAGACTATTCAAATTTAGAAAGTTATGCCAGAATGTTGGAGGAGCTACTAAGTGAACAGCAAGGTTACGGAGCCACTTCTTCTGTATCAAGCCAGGCTGTGAGCGTAAGGCCCAGTGGTGAAGAATCTCCTTTTTTAGTTATTGCCAGAACTGTGCTTTCTGATAGCTTCATCCCTGCCCCCCCCCCTAACGCAAACGACGACGTCCCAACTGTAACTGTTACGCCACCTACTCCTCGCGATACAAACTCTCTTCCACTTAACGAATAAGAACAAATCCAGGCAAATCTTACATACCTTCCCAAATCGAATATCACTTGCTCCCAAAAACAAATCACGATAGTATTTTGCTTGTCCCATCTCATTTCTTTGTCTCTGAAAAGGAATCTATTTATGCTTTTTAATTGCAGCTTTAAAAATAAACAAAACCACGCAACGGTTTTGGCTTCATTTTTATCTATTTTTCTCATCTCTACCACAAGCTGCTCCAGGTCCACAGGCGGTGGTACAAACAACACAGCCGGTCAAGGAGGCCTGACTATAAATTCCCTTTTCGCCGTTGTGCCAGCAGCACAAAGCTGCGCTAGCAGTAGCGCCATATTCTGCGCCACGGAAGAAGTGAGCAGCCAAAAATTAAACATTCCTTTTCAACTAAGCGGCGGCTCTGTCACCAATTTTTCCGTAAGTTTGGCAAGTGATACTGGCTCCGAGTGGGTTCTTGATTCTTCACAATGCAGCGCTACATTAAGTGCTGGATGCGTTGTCGCTTTGACTTACACACCAACTTCTCAAGGCAAGTCTAGTGGAGTTCTTACGCTTAATTATAATTACACCAATAATATAAAAGAAAATGTGGGTAGCAATGCTGCAATCACTTTTCAAAAAAATTCTTTGTTGAGTAGTGCAAATTTTAGTTGGCCGACCACATTTAACTTGACCAATCCGTACATTATTCCTCAATTAAGTTTTAACAATTTAGTTCCTAAATTCGGACTTGATGCTCTTGGTAATTTTTATTCTTCTGTAAAAGAAGGTACTACGCCTTTTAAGCCAAAATTGTATTCAAGTTATACTATTGCCCCTTCAGATAAAATAATATTGACAACCAATGCATCAGAGGTTTTTGTTTCTGACGGAACAACCACACCCACAAATATGAATGACATTATTAAACCAACTGCAACAGATACAATAAGCACATTTGCAGTTGGCAAGTCATCTATTTATGCTTGTGGAAAAATTAACCAAACCACTTCTCTTTCTTCTATTTATTCTATTAATCCTTCATTAAGCCCAATGACTTCGGTTCTTTTAAATACTCTAGCTCCAAAAGCCTGGATTCAATCCTGTGTTGCAGACAAAACTCAAACGCCTGAACTTATCTATACCCTGTCTCGAATAGATGGAGATACGAGCGGCAATGAATATGCTTGTATGCTTTCTGCTACTCCAGGAAGCACTCCTATTTGCTCTTCCGCTGTCGTTGCGCATATATTCCCATATACGACGTATACATTGGCTACCAACGGAATTTTCTATGTTGAATCTAACAACGATGTCGGCAGCAGCGTTCAATTCAAAGCTTATAAAGCGGTGGGGAATAATTTTCTACCTTATACAGGTTTTACAACGGCAACTGTTTCTGCCACTGCTCCAAATACTGTTTGGAGTGTATCTCCTATGGTGTACGACTCGGTGAACAACATTATTTATGCAGTTCTTCAAACCTCACAAACCTCTTCAGCACCTTTTTATTCAAATTTATATGCAATAAATGCAACCACAGGCTCTATTCTTTTTTCTCATAAATTCACAACTCTCGACTCAACGGGACAACCAGAATTGCTTTCAAATCCTGTTGTCACATCAAAGGGCAATGTTTTGGTTGTGTCATCTACAGGTGTCGTTTACGGATTTAAAAAAGATGGGGCGCAGGTGTTTACTTCTGGTGGTTCGTACAATTTGAATTTGCCTAAAAATGCTGTGTTGCCAATAAATACAAACTTGGTGGCACTCGATTCTGATTCTCCAACTGGTAACTTAGATGTGTCTGTGCAAGTAAAGAATAACGGGACACTCACCACAACAACTTATTCAATCAATACTCAGTGGTGAGTTACTTCTCTAATTTAAGTGCGCATCAGGGCTGATTCAAGTTTGATAAACCCCGAGACTTTCTAACTGTTGATAAATTT
>JAZKEW010000226.1:3194-14648 GCA_040386785.1 Bdellovibrionota bacterium | reverse complement strand
TTAACACGTATGACAAACCAACTAATATACGCTCGTCTTCTCCTAATTTTTCAAAAATGGTATTCAGTGCTGTAATTATAGACAACGACCCCGTTCTCTGATCCAGTTTCCCATCGGAGAGGTTAATGGTGCGGTCATGCACTTCGAGGAGCGCAATATCCTCGATGCCACCGTTCCGCCCAGGAAGCATATATGCCATATCTAACAACACTAACAACACGATAAACTTATACGCCAAATCATCCTGTGTGTTGAGACCACTAGCAAAATTCGATTGACTCTCAGTTGTAAGGAGTCTACACAAACGATCAAAAAATGCTTGATTCACAAGATTCGGCAATAGTTTAAGTATATTCCTTAAAGCTTTAAAAGCTCTTATATCCGCCTGTGCGAAACCTCCACAGAACTGTGATAGGAGAGGCTTTATATACCTATCAACTATGGGCCTTGGGAGCTTGCGGTATGATGATAAATTGCGAGGATCAGAATACTCTATACGATAACGTCGATTCAATAGGCAAGCATGAAGTACATTGCATCTCTCAATCTCTAATTTATTCTTTGGTTGGCAAATTAGAGAAGATAAAAAACAATCAATCCACGCTGCAACAAGATTTGAGCCAGATGGTTTTTTATCAACAAAGAATGCGGGCAAGCAGTCTCCTCTTCCTGCTTCAGCTGCAGTCATAAGCTCAGCTGTTGAAACTCGCCTAAACAAATCGTTGAGTAAATCAAAATAATTGTTCTCTCTTCCTGCCAAGTCGTCTTTTATACGTTGCTCAACGCCAGAATCTGAACTCAAACAGAACATCATTTTACTGAGGATATCTGCTAAATAAAACTGGGTCGCATTTGGGAATAAAAAATTTAAAGCCTCGACAGCACCAGAACTCATTTGGATTGTGGTATTTTGAGAACTATTGATTTGAATAACAACACTTCGATGAGTATTGTCGCTAACAGCTGCACCTTGACTGTCTGTCGCAGACGCCACATACCAAGACGAATTCCCATCATTTCGTACCTCGCCTTGTCCCTCACCGCTAGCTCTGTTTTGTTGAGTACTACGAACACGCGACGACAAATTACTAGGAACGCAAAACGACACATTTCCTGTTGACATAATAATCTCCTTTTTAAGGCAACCAAATAAAAAAACAAGCACACCTGGGCTTATATTTAAATGGTGGCAAATGCAAGGAAATGAATATTAAAAAATGGTGATCATTTACTCCGCACCTTGCGCACTTATGCAATGCATAATAAAAATAAAAAAACCACCTTTTGGTGGTTTTTTTATTTTTATTCATAGAACTTTTAGCAGAACACGGATAAGTCTATCTTACCTTAATTCTTTTTAGTTCATTTTGACTTTCACATTTCTTAGCCAGAACCACAGTTAAAACCTCATTTTTGAACTTAGTGTCGATTTTTTCTTCATCAACCAAGTTTTCAGGCACGTGAATTTACCGTTCAAAAAAGCCGTAAAATTTTTCGCTAAAGTGATATTTTTCATCGTTTTTATCCTCCTAAAGCTTTCCCTCTCCTTTTTTACACTCACCAGCCACTCTTAGTATTAAACGTACCAATCCTCCCCACTACAATTATAATCGCAAAATTTAATTTGTAAAGATCTCTGCCTTATTCCCCACAAGTATCCAAATGCCCCGCCATCATCTTTAGAACATCATTTAAGCCAATCTTCTTCTCCGCGCTCGTAGTAACCATCTGTTCAGCACTCAAAGCAAGTCCAATAGCCTGTTTTTTTCGCACCTCACCCCACTTACTCTTGTGCACCTTGTCACACTTCGTTTGTACCCCAATCACCTTTAAGCCAATAGACTGCAACCAACGCGATAAATTAGAATCTTCCTCTTCAATATCTCTACGCATGTCCATCAATATAAATACCGAAAATAACCCTTCTCTATTTTCAAAATAATTTTGCATGGATTGTTGCCAATGGACCCTTGTATATTGCGGCGATTCCGCATAACCATAGCCTGGTAAATCGGCAATAATAAATTTTCCTTTTTCTGCCGTAAATAAATTAATCATTTGCGTTCTACCGGGAGTATTACTCACTCGTGCTAAATTTTTTTGCCCAGCTATAA
The DNA here is from genome assembly GCA_040386785.1 of Bdellovibrionota bacterium. GTDB lineage: Bacteria > Bdellovibrionota_B > Oligoflexia > Silvanigrellales > Silvanigrellaceae > Silvanigrella. Next base: position 12,534 of record JAZKEW010000226.1, on the reverse strand, counting down.
AATTTAGCAAAGAACTTTTTCCCACATTACTTCTTCCCACAAGTGCAAATTCTGGCACCGTCGATGGAGGAAGATCGGGGATTTTTACACCCGAACTTAAATATTCCATTTGCAAGGGGAGAGTTTTTTGTTTTAACTGCTCAATAAATTCTTGGCTTGGAATATGAATTGTTGACACGAGGATTTCCTTTCTCAAAAGTTGCGTTTTACAATCTCAGAGCTTAAATACTACAATGTGTTATCGTATTCTATTCGAAAGAGGAGTATCAGCAGTGAATTATGATCTTATTGTAATAGGCAGTGGACCCGCAGGTTATGAGGGTGCCATTTATGCAAGCCAACTTGGAATGAAAGTTGCTCTCATTGAAAAAGAACAATGGCTTGGAGGCACCTGTTTAAATGTGGGATGTATTCCCGCAAAGTCCATGTTGCAATCCGCCCTTATGTTTCAAAAAGCAAAAAAATTTGCTGAATACGGAGTTAAAATTGCCGGTGCAGACAACCCTGAGCTCGACTTTCCACAGGTGAATAAAAGACGTGATGAAATTGTGAAAACAATGACGAACGGTGTTGGCTTTTTAATGAAAAAAAATAAAGTTGATGTCATTCGCGGCGTTGGATCCATTGCTGCAAAAGGGCAAGTTGAAGTTACTGCCGATGGCAAAAAAACTATTTACAATTGTAAAAACATTTTAATTGCTACTGGCAGCAGAGCAAAACACCTTCCACACATTAAAATTGACGGTAAACTTATTGTGACATCGGAAGAAATTTGGGCCTTTGACAAAGTGCCAGAAACCATGGCAGTCCTTGGCGGTGGCGTGATTGGTTGCGAATTTGCTTCTGCATACGGCCGTTATGGAACTAAAGTCACAATTCTTGAAATGGCGGAGCAAATTTGCCCCACTGAAGATCACGAAACCGCTGCAGAACTCACAAAGGCTCTTAAAAAACAAAATTGTGAAGTACTCACGGCCACAAAAACAAAAGCGGCCGCTGTAAAAGGCAATAAAGTTGAAGTTATGATTGAGGGCGAAACAGCTCCACGGCTTTTTGATAAACTTTTAGTGAGTGTGGGACGTTCTCCAAACGTAGAAAATCTTGGCCTTGAAAAAGTTGGCATTAAACTCGATGCTCGCGGATTTATTCCTGTCGATTTGCACACCTACCAAACATCTGTTGCTGGTATTTATGCCGCTGGCGATGTTCTGCCAACTCCTCAGCTCGCCCACACAGGTTCAGCAGAAGCGTTATTTGCTGTAGATATTATGTCGGGTAAAAAACGCCACCCAATTAATTATTTAACAAACCCAGCAGCTATATACACTTATCCAGAAATTTCCAGTATAGGTTATACAGAAAATCAATTAAAAGCTTCTGGCAAACAATATAAATCAACTAAATTTCCTTTTAGTGCCGTAGCAAAAGCACGCATTGACGATATTGCTGATGGTTTTGTTAAAATACTTGTCGATACAAAATACGGTGAAGTTTTGGGCGTACACATTGTTAATACGAAAGCCAGTGAACTTATTTCCGAATTTGCCCTTGGGAATAATTTAGAAATGACCATTGAAGAGCTCGCTCATACTATTCACCCTCATCCAACGGTTTCTGAAATTATTAAAGAAGCAGCTCATGCGGCAATGGGTCATCCAATTAACATGTAAAACGAACTTTATTCATAAGGAATTGTAAAATATGGCAACACAAAACGTTATTATGCCGCAAATGGGTGAGTCCATTCAAGAAGGCACTCTAACAAAGTGGCACAAAAAAATTGGTGATAAAGTGCAACGGGAAGAAATTTTATTTGAAATTTCTACCGACAAAGTAGACACTGAAATTCCTTCTCCTGCAACTGGAACTTTAGTACAAATCATAGCTCAAGAAGGGCAAACTGTTAATGTCAATTCCGTTGTAGCTGTTATTGATGACGCTGCTTCTGCAACTACGACAACAGCAGCTCCTGCGGCACCACAAGCAACTGTTGCAAAAACAGAAACAAAAGCGGCACCAACTTCTACAACTGTCGCAAGTGAAAATACTGAAAAAATGAATGCAAGCCCTCTTGCTCGTAAAATAGCACAAGAGCATGCGGTTGATTTATCTAAAATTCAAGGTTCTGGTGAAGGCTCAAAAATTGTTAAAAGTGATATTTTAAACGCTTTAGAACAAGGAAAAGTTTCTCCATTAATTGCGCATGCTGCTGCAAACTTAACTGCTCCTGTGGTGACAGCAAATGTAGAACACGTGAAAAGCACAGGCGGCGCGACAGAAGGCATGATTGATGGTGTCCGCGTAAACAAAGTGCCAATGAATACCATGCGCAAAAAAATTGCCGAACATATGGTCATGAGCAAACGCACAAGTCCCCATGTCACTTCCGTTATTGAAATTGATTTACAAAAAATTGTTGACTTGCGTGCAAAATTTAAAGATAAATTTGAAGCCACACACGGTTTTAAATTAACTTTTATGCCCTTTTTTATCCATGCCGTTATTGAAGCAATTAAAGCTGTTCCAGTGGTTAATGCCAGCACCGATGGTGAAAGTATTACGTACAAAAAAGATATCAATTTAGGTGTTGCCGTTGCACTTGATTGGGGTTTAATTGTACCTGTTATTAAAAATGCACCTGGTAGAAGCTTTGTAGGACTTGGTCAAGAACTCAATAATTTGGCAGAAAAAGCCCGCAATAAAAAACTCGCTCCCGATGACGTGCGAGGCGGAACATTTTCCATTTCCAATTATGGCGGTTTTGGTACGATCATTGGCCAACCAATTATAAATCAACCCCAAGTTGCTATTTTTGGCATTGGTGCCATGCAGAAGAAGCCCGTGGTTATAAATGATGCCATCGCCATTCGCACCATGTGTTATTGCGTGCTATCCTTCGATCATCGAATTATTGATGGTTCCGATAGCGGAAAATTCTTAAGCACTGTGAAAACAGTCCTTGAAAATTGGAATCTTCCGGTTATTTAAATTAAAAGGGGTGGCTGGATTGTTTGATCAAACGATACTCACTATCGCAACTGCCCTCTTTATAGCAGCCGTCATTCACACTCTTCTCACCAAAAAAATTCTGCATTTAGCCCACTCAATTAAAAAATATTTAGTTTTGCAAAAAATCGTTCATTTTCTTGGAGAAGTTGAAGTCATATTTGGAGTGTGGGCGTTTATCCTCATTCTCACTATCGCTTTTATGCGAGGGACAACAGCTTCTATCAACTACATGACAAGTGTCAGTTTCACAGAAGCTGTATTTGTATTCGTAATTATGTGCATGACAGCAACTCGCCCCGTAGTTTATGTGACAACGACTTTTATTAAAATGCTGGCCGTTATGCTGCCAATTCATAAACGAATTTCCTTTTACTGTATTACCTTAATTTTTGGCCCATTATTAGGATCATTTATTACAGAACCAGCAGCCATGACTGTTGTGGCTTTGCTTTTAAAAAAAGAATTTTACAATAAAAAAATGAGCATGCACTTTATGTACGCCACACTTGGACTTTTATTTGTAAATATTTCTGTTGGCGGCACTCTTACCAATTTTGCAGCACCACCCGTGCTGATGGTGTCTCAAGCCTGGGGTTGGAATACTTTATATATGTTGCAGAATTTTGGGTTTAAGACTTGTCTTGTGGTTATTTTGAGCACGACAGCCACCGCATATATTTTTAGAAAAGAAATTTTAAAACACCAACTTATTCTTGACAATTCAAAAGAAAAAACTCCCGTGTGGTTAATTTGCTCACATGTTCTTTTTATTTGTTTGTGCATTATTTTTCATAAATATATGATTTTTTTCTTTCCATTATTTTTAATTTTTATGGTGTGGCATAACGTAACCAGGAAATTACAGGACAGACTTAAAATAAGAGAGAGCTTACTTGTCGGTTTTTTTCTGGCAGGACTTGTTGTTCTTGGCGGCTTACAGGGCTGGTGGCTAACACCTCTTTTATTTAGCCTCAGCAAGTCTGTTTTGTTTGTCAGCTCTGTCGTTTTGACCGCATTTACCGACAATGCAGCCATCACTTACCTTGCTACTTTAGTGCCGAATTTAACAGAAGGAGCAAGGCAGGCGCTTGTCGCAGGGGCTGTGGCCGGTGGTGGACTGACTGTTATTGCCAATGCGCCCAATCCTGCTGGCTTTGGAATTTTAAATAAAGCTTTTGGCTGCGAGGGAATTAGCCATCTGGGTCTTTTTCTAGGCGCCCTTCCTTATACGTTTCTTGCGATGGTTGTGTATTATTTTCTTTAATTCTGAGAAAAATCATACTTCACTTGGAAGTAGCAAACTATCCGTTAAAATTCTTTGAAATGGCTGTATAATTTTCATTCCACTTTCGCTTAATCCATAGGAAAAATCCTTATTTCCTTTTGGAACTTTAAACACAACCCCGCATTGTATAGCTTCTTCCATAAGAAACTCTATGCTAGGAATCAAGTTTAAATTGTTTTCAATGCTTAGCCAGTTTTGAATGGATTTAAGATTAAACAACTTCGATTTAAATTTTGGAGAAAACAACTTGCCCATTTGTCTAACGGTAAGAAGATTATCTTGAAATAGCATTTCCCCATTATTGTGTTGATGGGGTACAAGCAGTGCTAAAAGAGCAGTCATTTTTTTTGATTTTTCATCTATAAATTCACTCTGTTCCTTAAAAATAAAAAGTGAATTAAAGTCATTCTTAAAGAAATTAATAAAAGATTCAAACCGACTCACAATGAGAATGAGAGAATCTTGCTTTAAATTTTGTAGAAATAAAATAAATTCATGATAAATATTATCAAAATAAAATTGATCTTTTTCTTCCTGTATTTGCAGAGCATCCCAGTGTAAATTACCTTCTGTTGAAAATTCTGTAATTTTTTTCCTAGACAATGCACGAATTCTTTCCACATATTTTTTATCAAAAATATTTATTCCAGTTTGAATATCTTCTCCAATTTCTGTACAAAATATTCTTTTCACAAATTCTCTAGCAAACGAAAGTTCTAAATTTTGTTGAGAAAAATAATTTTCTTTCTTCTCAAATTGAATTTCATCATATAAGTACTGCTTCAAATGACGCATATATTTTTCTACAAAAGACGCATCTACTCCGCAATGCCATGACAAGCCATATTTTGCTAAATGAATAGAAGAATCGGCAAATAAACTATAACCCAAATGGCTATAGGTAAATGCAAGCTCTGTGATAATAAATTCTTTTTGTAAGTTTGAAATTTGATTTGCGCTGTCAGAGACTTCAAAAGCCGCACAAAATAATTGGAAAAGATTTTTATTCTTTTCCACAAGTCTTCTGTGCCTTGCTATTTCATGAAATAGCTGTGTTTGAATCATTCTCTAAACCATGTCCAATTAAGGAGTGCCCGGATTAACATGAATTATGATGTTAGCAGGTGCAGATCTTTCAACAGCGGTCGCTGTTTGCTGAACATTCTGAATTTGATGATTCACGTTGGCTAATACCAATGACACCATCGACGAAACATTTAAAAGAGGGCTCATACTACCAGACGAGGATGAATCTCCACCAGATAATGCCAAAGACAAGTCTTGAGCGCCCAATTCAGCTAAAGCTGCAAGAGTTAATTGAAGCTCTTTGCTCAGAGTTAAAAAGTAACCGCTTGGATTGAACAAAAGCAAGTGAAATACACCACCCATTTTTGGTTTCTTATTTTTTGACAGGTTATTGTTCACTAAGTTATTCGCAAGTGTCGGTTGTTTTACAAGTATTGGCTGGTTTTTATTAGAGCCAATTACGTTATTTTTTGGTAGGTCGTTATTTACAAAGTTATTGACGAGTATTGGTTGTTTGTTACTAGAGCCACCTATTGCCCCACCAACATTTCCTGCCGCTCCGCCTATATTTCCACCAACGTTTCCTGCCGCCCCGCCTATATTTCCACCAATATTTCCTGCCGCCCCGCCTATATTTCCACCAATATTTCCTGCAGCTCCACCTATATTTCCACCGACATTTCCTACCGCTCCGCCTACACTTCCACCGACATTTCCTACCGCTCCGCCTATAGCTCCACCAGCATTTCCTGCGGCTCCACCTACAGCTCCACCAACATTCCCTACTGCTCCACCTACAGCTCCACCTATATTTCCTAATGATTTATCTATAGCTCCTGACGAGCCACCAGGTGCTCCCGAAGATCCACCAGTTGTCCCTGACCCTGAAGATCCACCGGTTGTTGGTGCACCAATTACTGCTGCGCCACTTGCACTACCCGATCCTGTTCCACTTCCACTTAAACTACCCGAACCTGTTCCACTTGCACTGCCCAATCCTGTTCCGCTTGTATTGCCTGAGCCACTTCCACTCGCACTACCCGATCCAGTTCCTGCTTTGCTACCAGTGCTTCCCGACTCTTCGCCAGCAGGTAAGCTAGTCTTGCCTGGTTCAGAACCTGAATTAAGTTTGTTAGCCATTGGATCATTTTTACGTAGCATTGCAGCAGGTGTTCGCACGACTATAAACTGTTTTGAATAGCAAGAAAAACCTGAAGGCACAGGCTTAGTCTCACTCAAATTTCTCTTGAGCGCACACTGTACGGTTCCTTCCGTTATGGAGAAAACTTCTTCTTTTACGTCAATATCACCTGAAGTACCACGCACCAACATAACGGCATTCGGTGTTTTGTAGGTCACATCATTTTTTCCACCTTCTTTTGGTTTAACAAAAAAACGCACGTTCCCCTTAACGTTGTCAATAACAGACTTTAAGCTTGCGCCTCCAGCGCCATTGCTCTTTAGCTTATACTCTGAGAGTTTAAACTCAGTATCTGAAAATGCCATGTAATTGCTGCCATCTTTAAAATTTATTTTAACAGCACTATTTTTATGAGTAACAACGACATCTGTTTCATAAATTGGCTCTTGTTTTTTTGCTTTAATGTTCACACCATTGTGCTTGATATCAACTTCTCCAAGCACATTCGCAATGCTGCCCACGGCGTCTTGGCTTTGCGCATGAACATTTTTAAAAAGAAAAAAAGACGACCACAAGAACAGCAGTATCCAAATTTTTTTGTATTTCATATTAAAATTCCAGCTAAGTTGTGATAACAGTTTGAACGTACGTTTCTATCTCCAGGTTGACTTCATCCATAGTAAACTCTTTCGGTAGAGAAAAGCTAATCCACTGCCAAAAAAGGACTACGTCAAATATGCAAGCTTTCCCTTTGGGCTTCGAAAAAGTCAAAAATTTTACAGAAATTTTTGATAAGGGGAAAAAATTTAAAACATTTTCATCTCAAATCATCGTGTATTTAGAAGAAACAGAAATTCACGGCGGTAAACTTAGCCTAGGTGTTTTGGCACTAAAAAAAATTGTCGGTAAAAAAGCTGTCTGCCGCAACAAAGCAAAAAGACGATTCAAACATGGATTACTAAAAAGCTTAAGTACTGTTGCACTCAACAAAGGCTTCAACATAAAAGTGGTTGCCTTGACAAATAAAAACACATTGGCTTGTCCTTGGAGTCAAATACTTGCAGATATTGAAAAAGAACTGCGCTTCATAAACTCAGAAATTCAAAAAAAGGAACCCCGCATTGAATAGAAAACAACACTATTCTCCTCTTATTCAGGGACTTCTATTCTTGATCATGTTCTATAGAAAGTGTATCTCTCCAGCACTTGGTGCACGTTGCCGTTTTTATCCGAGCTGCTCTGAGTATAGTGGTGAAGTGTTAAAAAAATATGGCCTTGCCCAAGGGCTTAAAAAAAGTATGATACGCCTTTGCAAATGCCAGCCCTTTTGTAAGGGTGGTGTCGATCTCCCGTAATCTATTGGCTCATTTTAAGGAATTCAATGACGTGAAAAAAGAATCTGTTGGTCTCGCGGTTTCTCTTATGCTGCTTTTTGGCGCTTATATTTTTGTACAAAACTATTATTTAAAACAACAACCAGAAGTGACACAAACAGCACAAGCCGCTGTGCAAGGAACACCTATCAGCACTGTCAGTACTGTCAGTACTGAAAAACACGAGCTGCTTCCGCTGACGGTTGCAAACCCGGACGATCTCAATTTGTTTGTACCCTATGCTCACCTGTCTTTTACAAAAAAAGGTGGATGTCTTGGAAAAAATGCCCTAACCACAGAGCAAGTTGCTTACAATGACTCCACCCCTGTCTCCGTTATTAGTAGCTATAATTTGTGTAAAGCGTTTGGCTTCAAAGTTGGTGAAACTGATTTAAGAACACAAGACGCTGGTATATCAAAGAAATCTCAAAATTCAGTTCAAATTGTGCAACACACAGATACCCTTGAAATTATTCGAAATATAAGCTTTGCAAATGACAACTATATTGGTGATTTTAATGTTGAAGTGAGAAATATTTCAAATCAAGCTCAACAGACAACTGTAGATTTTGAGCTTGGTGCTAGTTCCGACGACAAACATGCTGGCGGTATGTTTTCCATGGTTCCTCCCCAATTTAACGGTGTTGCCGTTCGGCTTGCCGACGGAAAAGTTAAGAGAGAAAACACCCCCTTTGAAGGCTCTCCCGATCGTAAAATTATCCTCAACGAAATTGGAGCCTCTCCAACTTGGCTGAGCACGGAATCACTTTATTGGATGAACACACTCATTCCACAATTTCATACTCCTATTGATTTCGTTGTTCTAAGAACCGGTTTTAATATCATGAAAAATTCTACAGCCGAAATAGATCAAACCGTTTATGAAGCATGGGTCCAACACCCTATTCACTTGCAAGCTGGCCAGAGCCAAGTCTTCAACTATAAAGTTTATTTTGGACCAAAAAATGAAACCACTTTAAAGCAGTTTGACCAATATAAATTAAATGAAACCATCGATTATGGGTTTTTTAAAATAATTGCACGCCCTCTTTATTATATTCTTGATTTTATTCACGACCTTGTTAAAAATTGGGGCGTTGCCATCATTGTTTTAACAATTATTATCAATATCATCTTTATGCCACTTCAAATTAAGGGCTATGCCTCAGCACAAAAAATGCAGGCCATTCAACCTCAAATTAAAGCTCTGCAAGAAAAATATAAAGACGACAAACAAACCATGCACAAAGAATCTATGGCACTCATGTCCAAAGGTGGCGTGAATCCAATGAGCGGCTGTCTTCCTTTGCTTCCACAAATTCCCGTATTTTTTGGCTTGAACTCCACCCTGCAACACACGTTTGACTTAAGACAATCTCCTTTTTTCTTTTGGATTCACGACCTCACACGCCCTGATCCTTACTTTATTTTACCAATTATTATGGCCCTTCTTATGCTTGGATATCAAAAAATGATGCCTATGCCTTCTATGGACCCCACGCAAGC
>JAZKEW010000226.1:0-3184 GCA_040386785.1 Bdellovibrionota bacterium | reverse complement strand
ATGAAATTCTTGCCAATTATTTTTTCCGTTTTTATGTTGGTCTATCCAACGGGACTTGCTCTGTACGTTATTACAAACACAGTGGTGTCCATGATTCGCCAAAGCTTGCTCACACGCCATTATAAGAAGTCATAGGAGTCATGTATTCTCAAATAATATAACTGGAGCAGATACAAATGACGCTTAAACATCCATTTAGTGGAAAAAATCTCGATGAAGCCATTGCGGAGGCGGCAAAACATTTTGGCGTCGACAAAGCTTTTGTTTGCTACACTTTGTTAAAACAACAAGGTGGCTTTCTTTCCAAAATATTTTCTAGCAAAGTACAAATTGAAGCTTGGGTAGAAACTGCAAAAGAAGACTTACAAGAAGCAGCCCGCAAGGCCGTACGCGAAGCACTTGGCCCAACAACAAACCACAAACCACGCGAAAGTACTCCTCGCAACACCACAACAACTGCTGTTGAATACAAGGATGCAAAAATAAAGCCGTTGCTGACAAAGTACAATGAACTTTTCTTTTCTGCCTTTGCTCTTTCATCAGAAAATTACACAACAGAAGTTTCAGATAATCATATTCTTGTTCATGTATCCGATGAATATCTTGAAGATCTCCTAACAAAAAGTGATAAACTTTCCCTTGCATATGACCACGTTTTCAAACGGCTTGCACAAAAAAACTTTGGCGATGTTTCTGGTCGCGCCTTTTTAAATGCAGGAACTTCTGCAGAAAAAAGAGAAGAAAGGCTGACAGGAATTGCAAAATCTTTAGCAGAAAAAGTACGAAAAACAGGGCGCAGTGTGGTGCTTTCTTCAAAAAGTAGTCAAGAAAGAAGAATTATTCATCTTGCCCTCGATGGTTGTGAAGGCATTGCCACACGGAGCGTTGGCATGGGCGATAAAAGACGTCTGGTTATTTTTTCTACCGATAAATCTGCCGCTTCTACGGAGCAAAAATCACACACACATGCTTCCAAAAAACACCCAGCACACAAAAGAAAAGCAGGAAAAAACTCTTCACATAAAAAGAAAAACTCCCTCCCATCTACAAAAGGGAAAGAAATAGGCAATGACGAACCAGTGTGAATTTATTTTTGCCTTAGCAACCACAAATTTACGCTCTGCATTGCATTTACACAGGCTATCTGGCAATGGAATTTTTCAAATATTATCTCCTTATGTCTTCTTGCCTCAAAGTGAAATAAATTTAAAATTAGATGACATAAGCAATAAAACAGTGACACGCTATGTGCATATTAAAAATAAAGAGGGCGTTCTTATTGACGATGTGGTCATAACGCTATTTCCAAACCCAAAAAGCTTTACGGGTGAAGATGTTATTGAAATTTCAACACACGGAAATCCAATTATTTCAAATATGCTGCATAGTTTATTGCGTAAAATAGGGTTACGAGATGCAAAGCCTGGTGAATTTACCCAACGTGCTATGCTCAACGGAAAACTCGATTTAGCACAAGCAGAAGGAATTAACGAACTTATTCACGCAGAAAGCGTGGGAGCTATTGAACTTGCACGCAATAATTTGGAAGGACTTTTGTCAAAAGAAACTTTACAAATTCGCAATGAATTAGTTGAACTTTTAGCTTACTTAGAAGCGCACATTGATTTCGCCCCTGACGAAGTTGGCAATTACGAACCGCGCGTGCTACTTCCCAAAATAGAGGCAATAAAAAACAAACTGACTTCTCTTTACAGTACATATGAAAATGGGCTTAAAATTCGGGAAGGTTTGAAAATTGTGCTGTGTGGAAAGCCAAATTCTGGAAAATCAAGCTTGTATAACGCTCTTTTAAAATATGACAAAGCTATTGTTACCAATATTCCTGGCACCACGCGAGATGTCCTAGAAGATAAACTTTTAATTGAAAACAAAGAATTTATTCTTTTAGATACTGCAGGCATTCGAGAAACAGAAGATGAGGTGGAAAAAATAGGGGTGTCGAGATCGTTAGAAAGAATGCGCTCAGCAGATATTATTTGTTACCTTATTTCATTAGAATCACTACAATCACGAGAAGAAAAAGAAGAAAAAATAGACTTTAATTCATTCTCTTTCTCTGAAAATAAAAAAATAGTTCTTGTTTACACTAAAAAAGATTTAATAAATGGACAGCCCACAATAAATTCTGAGCATGATTTTGTTTTTGTTTCACAATTTGACTTTGAAGAATTAAAAAATAAGTTATTGCAATATCATAATGAAATTATGAATAAAACCGACACTAAAAAATCGCCCATGCTTATTTCACAACGGCAAAAAGATAAAGTTTTTGTAGCACTACAATTTGTTGAAGAGTGCGAAAAATTAATTCTTCTGACTGATTATCCCGAAAAAATTGCCTCTTTGGTGAATGGAGCTAAAAGTTCACTCGAAGAGATTGTGGGAGAAATTTCTGTGGATAATGTATTTGAAAAGGTGTTCAGTACGTTTTGTATTGGGAAATAGCTTAAACAAATTTTTTAAGCCTGATGGAATTAATTTTTGGATGATTTTGACAGTTTTTGCAAAAACATTATCAATGCATCAATGAAACCTTTAGAATTATCAACATGGATGACGTGTCCACCGTCTAATTCTAAAAACTCGCTATTTCTACGACGAATAGCCATGCTTTCCATTTTTTCATAAGTCGTTACGCGACTTTCACGTCCACGTAAGAGTAATGCTGGGCAATTTGTAGCAAGCTAATCGTCCCAATAATTGCCATTAATAGCCTGCACGGACGCCACCATATCTGCAGGCTTAAAAGCTACGGTATGCACACATCTTTAAAATAGCTTAAAAACCAAATAAAAGAGCAAAAGCTAGCTCTCAAAAATACTTGTTCGAAACCTATAGCATACAATATGGTCAAATAGACCAACGGCTTGTCTGGTCGACAAATGCATATATGCTCAAACGAACTTAGCTAGACTTAGTTTAATTTTGCATATATGCGGAAGGCCTTAAGGCTGTAGGTCTATACTCTCTCAAAAGATGTGTGCATACCGTAGTGTTATTGAGCGAGGATGGACACCCGAAGAATACGAAAAATGGTTGGCAGATTCTCTATTTCAAATATTAAAAAAATAATTTTTTAATATTTTTTTAAACTTCCTGTGTGTAAGATTGCGGTGTATAATTGCCCAGAAATCTATGTAGTAAATAAAACTAGAGGTAAATA
>JAZKEW010000225.1:5614-11399 GCA_040386785.1 Bdellovibrionota bacterium | reverse complement strand
ATTTTATTGTCATATAAGCCTATCTAGCACTAGCTATGCGAGTACATTTCTAAAAAATCTCTTCCCAGAAATTTCCTGTAACTTGGTAAGTTTGTAAAATCAATAAATTCAGAAACCTCTAAAATTCTTTCATACATTCTCATACCAATTCTTTCGGACAGACTTTGCTGCCAAAATGTTTCATTAATTGGGGTATCATGAGAATAAATATCTTTATTGCGAGTATATGGGATTTCTTTGTCCTGATATTTTAAATTTTGAGGCAAATAATTTGTGGTAATAAATGTGGTTTTTTGCGCGTTGTACCTGTAGTTAACAAGGTCATCAAGTTTTTCTAGTTGCCATTCTTTGTCGTTTCGGCCTTTGCCAAACTCATCTATAAGTAAAACGTCAACGTGGCGCAACTCATTTAAAATATTTTCCCCAGTTTTATGGTCATCGTATTCGCTTCTGAGTTCACTAAGTAAATATTGAAAATCAACAAACTTTCCACTCATATTTTCATTTGTGATGAGCATCTTAAGAGCAGCTGTTGCAAGAAGAGTTTTTCCGCTGCCAACAGGACCAAATAGTGTCACAAAGTATTTTTTTTGGTGTTGCTTGATTTCTTGAACGAGTTTAGCACAAAATTGAGACACTTTTTCTATATTTTTAGATAATTTTTCTTTAATATGAGCTTCTTTAATATGATTAAAATGAAAAGAATTGAAATCAGCGTGAATATATTTATCTGGGATTCCTGCTTTATTTAATTTGTGGACAAGTATTTGTGGGCGCATACATGAACAAGAATTAGGGCTAATATCTTCAGATTTGTATTTCATTTTTCCTTCTTTTGTTTCAACAACATAAGCACGATCGTAAAGAATATACCCAGTCGTTCCTCCGCACATGCAGCTGTTCCTGAGATCGCATGCGGGACACAGAGCAAATCGGGAACCTCGAGGTGTATTTTCAATGTAAATGCCCTCTGCTTCCAAGAGCTTTTCTTTGTTTATGTCCGATTCCTCTCGAGCATCTACATCACTGTCACTTCCACACAGGCACTTTAGCTGGTTGGTTTTGGGTTTTTCTAATAGATTCCTCGATTCAGCTATGGCTTGAATGGATGAAAAAATATCGTAGAGGTTTCTTTGATTATCCATATTAAGTCTCCCGCATTTTCAATAATATTTTATTAAGTTTGCGAGAAATTGGTTCCAGCGTGTTTGGAAAATTTTTATTTTTCGTTTTGCATTCCACAGAAATTTCAAACATAATTTTTGCTATAAACTCAATTCCAAGGTTATTCTTTTCCCAAGATTGTAAGATATCTAAATCTATTGTGGATAAAGAAACTCCACGCCCCCTCAAATCAATAAATAAATTAACCAATTCTGAATATTCTGTAGGCATATTTTTATTAACAACGTCCTGCTCTAAAATGAAATACGGAATTGTTTTCCAACTCTTCTTCTATGCGAAGCAGTTGATTGTATTTGGCAACGCGGTCGGTTCGCGATGCACTACCCGTTTTTATTTGCCCTGAATTTGTGGCTACAGCCAAGTCAGCAATAAAGGTGTCTTCCGTTTCACCACTGCGATGAGAAATAATTGTTGTGTAGCCATTTATTTTTGCGAGTTCAATGGTTTTTAAAGTTTCCGTAACTGTCCCAATTTGATTGAGTTTAATTAAAATAGAGTTTGCAATTTTATTTTCAATTCCTTTGGTTAAAAGTTTTGGATTGGTTACAAAAATATCATCGCCCACAAGCTGAATTTTTTTGCCAAGCTGTTCGGTTAAATATTTCCAACCTTCCCAATCATTTTCATCGAGGCCATCTTCAATACTGACAATAGGGTATTTTTTACAAAGATGCACAAACATATCAACCATTTCATGTGAAGTTTTTTGTGTATTTTCACCCACAAGATGGTATTTCCCATTTTTATAAAATGAGCTTGACGCAGTATCAAGCGCAAAGCTTATTTGGCTCCCTATTTTGTATCCGGATTTTTCTATGGCTACTGTTAAAAGATCGAGAGCTTCTTCTGCTGTTGCAATTTCGGGTGCAAAACCCCCTTCATCTCCAACCGCTGTGCTGAATTTTTTTTCTGCAAGAACTTTTTTTAATGTATGAAATATTTCCACACCCGCACGCAGGGCGTCGGAAAAGCATTTGAAGCCGTGAGGAACAAGCATAAATTCTTGAAAATCAAGTTTATTATTTGCATGTGCACCACCGTTAATCACGTTCATAAGAGGCACTGGAAGAGTGTGTGCACAAGCTCCACCAAGGTAACGGTACAGCGGCAAGTTTGCTTCTTCTGCGGCCGCTTTGGCGCAGGCCATAGACACCGCTAGGATGGCGTTTGCGCCAAGTTTAGATTTGTTTTCAGTGCCATCAATTTCAATGAGCAAATTATCAATTGCAGTTTGATCACTTACATCCATTTCATCTTCAAGTTTTGGAGCAATAAATTGCTCAATATTGTCTATAGCCTTTAAAACACTTTTTCCGTCGTAATAATCTTTTTTCCCATCTCTGAGTTCGCACGCTTCATGCTCTCCAGTGCTCGCGCCTGAGGGTACTGCTGCCCGTCCTATGACGCCATCAGCAGTGAGAACTTCCACTTCTACAGTTGGATTTCCTCTTGAATCTAATATTTGACGAGCCCGAATTGCTTGAATAATTGACATAAAAAATTTCCTTTAAATTAAAACTGACAAGTGAATGCCCTTCAGTTTTGTTTATCCTATAAATTGGTTGAGACAGCAATACCTAAACCTTGGCGTTATGGCCAGTATTTTTTTAATATACGGTTTTTTTCTGAAACCTATTGACATTATAATCAACTTAATTATATTTTCATGATTAGGTATCACGTTTTTATTTATTTTTACTATGAAGTTTTTCATGGTTTGGTGTTGTTTTCCGTTAACCTTGGTTTTTAGGGAGATTTTATGTCAAAGTATCAAACAGTTTCTACGAGTCAAATGATTTCTAACGTTGCTGATAAGTTTGATCAGCTGCCAAAGAAAATCACAAAGGAAGTGATTGCTGGATTTCTATCCATTATCGAAAGCGAAATTGCTGCGGGCAAAAAATTGAGAATAGACAAAATTGGAATTCTGCAAGTTAAAGACAGAGCTCCACGCATGGGGCGCAATCCTCAAACCGGTGAAGAAATTAAAATCCCTGCATCCAAGAAAATATCTTTCCGTGCTTCAAAAGCTTTGAAAGAGCAAATTACTGGCAAGCAAGAAGCAAAATCCAAAAAATTTGTTGCTAAGAAACACAGCAAAGCAAGCTAATCGCTTTTCATTTTTTAACAATTGTATACTCTAAAAAACTCGCCTCGTTGAGGCGAGTTTTTTTGTGAGGTGTGTTTTTTATGTCTGAAAATAATTTAAGAAGAGAGATTTCTACAACGGCCATTTTGGTTGCATCTGCTGGTGGCATGATAGGCTCTGGTTGGTTATTTAGTTCTTTTTATTCTGCACAAATTGCGGGTGTAGGTGCGCTTATTTCGTGGGTGCTTGCGGCAATTTTTATGCTCTTTATTGCTTTGCCTCTTTGCGAATTAGGAACTATTTACCCTATTTCAGGGGGGCTTTCTAATTATCCAAAATTCACCCATGGTATGCATATTGGTTTTATTTTTTCTTGGCTCATGTGGTTGTCCTATGTCGTCATGACCCCCATTGAGGTTCAAGCTGTTTTACAATATGCCAGCGTTTTTTACCCACCACTTGTTCACAAAAATTTAAATTCTGTTGAATTAACAGGGCAGGGCTATTGTTTTGCCGTGGTATTGATGATTCTTCTTGTGATTGTCAATAATTTAGGAATTCGGATTATTGCCGAGTGCAATAAATTTATTTCTATTTTTAAATTCTGTGTTCCTTTGCTTGCGGTATGTGCTTTTATTTATGCAGCACATTCGTTTAAAAATTTATCTTCATTCAATTTATCTGCTGCAATTTCATGGCACAATATTTTTTCTGCGCTTGCAGTGGGCGGGGTGGCATTTGCTTTTACAGGATTTCAAAACGGACTTATTATTGCAGGAGAAGTTAAAAATCCTCAAAAAAACATTCCAATTTCTATATTAGGGGCTGTTTTGGTTGGTTTTTGTATTTATTTTTTGCTGCAATTTGCATTTATTGTCGCTATTCCGCAAGAAATGTTGAAGGATGGTTTTGCAAACTTAAGCTTTGCTGGTGAGGCAGGCCCATTGGTTGGACTTGGCTTAGTGCTGGGTCTTGGTATTGTCGTAAAGCTACTGTTGCTTGACTCTGTATTTTCTCCACTAGGCACTGGGCTTATTTACACAACGGCAACATCGCGGATTTTATACGGCATGGCGGAAAACGGTTTTTTACCGAAATTTATTTTGAAATTAAATAAAAATAAAATTCCATATATTACCTTATTGATTAATTTAATTATTGGCTTGTTAGTGTTCTTTCCTTTTCCGAGTTGGCAAAAGATGGTGGCATTTCTTTCTTCAACAAGTATACTTTCTTATTGTGTGGGTTCTATTTGTCTGCTTGCGCTGCGCAAACAAAAGCCAAACATACACAGACCATTTACAATGCCATGGGCGAATTTAATTTCATATATTTCATTTTTTGTTTGTAACCTTATGCTTTACTGGTGTGGGTGGGATATTATTTCAAAGCTTTATATAGCGGTTATAATAGGTTACATTATTGCATTTATTTCATATAAAAATAAAGAACAAAAACAAATTTTTAAATTGGCTTTTTGGTTTTTTGCGTACATCTCCGTTCTCACTTTAATTTCATATTTGGGCTACTTTGGCGGGATGAAAGCATTGTCTCCAGTGTCTGATTATGTTGCTCTTTTTTTATTAAGTGTGATCACATTGAGGTGGTCGACAGGAGTTGCTGTAAAATTTTATCGCTTAGTTCCTCAATAGGAAATTCTTTTGTCACTTTCTTAGCATTAATATTGAAAGAAAATATTCCATATTCAGGTAAACTCAGAGTACAGATTTTGTCATGGTTGTTTTTTTTATCTTGAGATAATAGTTTTCTAATTAATTCTTCTGTCGGTCGTTTTTTAAGAAGAATAGGGTAGTTTGTAATAAGCTCTTTTGTGTAAGCATAAATATTGTTTTTGTTTATGAGTTCTAGGTCCATTAGAAAGAGGATACCATGAGCCACCGCAATGCCATGGGGTATTTTTTCAATATACTCCAACTCTACAAGAGCTTCTAAAACATGCGCAAACGTATGCCCAAAATTTAAACTCGCTCTAATGCCATTTTTTTCTTGCGGGTCTAAATTAACTATTTGAGTTTTATATTGAATATTTTTATTGACAATTTGAGCTAATTCTTCATGAGAAGCGGTATTTAAAATTATTTTATCTAATATAATTTTATCTGTTTCAAATTCTCCAAATAAGTAGGAGTGTTTAAGCGCTTCAACAACTCCACACAATTTTTCTTCTTGTGGAAGTGTGTCTAAATATTCAGGTACAAACTGGAAAGAGTGAGCTTCATAAAATAAACCAATCTGATTTTTTCCATAAGGCATAAAGTTAACACCTGTTTTTCCTCCAATGGCAGCATCAACGGCGGCAAGAAGAGTTGTTGGTACATAACTTACTGGTAAGTGTAGTAATCCCGCAATAAACCCGCCAATGTCAAGAGTAATTCCACCGCCCATAACAAATAATGATTTTGTATTTGGTGGAATTTTTTTTATAATTTTAACTACAGTCTCTAAATTTTTAGTATGTTCACTGGGTAAATATTCGTAGTAATTGTCATT
>JAZKEW010000225.1:468-5604 GCA_040386785.1 Bdellovibrionota bacterium | reverse complement strand
AGGAAAATTATTTATAAAATTAGAATCAACAATATAATAGCATTCATTCGTATTTTGAATGGATATACAGTGCTGGGCTGGTTGTGTGATAAACCCTCTTTTATATATTTTACAGGCGAGGTCAAAAATATCGAGCTCATCATGAGGGTGAATTTCTGGAATAGAATGTCGCGTGTAATTTAATTTAAAAAATCGTTCTAAAATAATATTTAATAGGGGGTATTTTTCTACAATGAGATGTTTCATAAATGATTTTTCTGTCTGCGGAGAATGTGTTCTGCAAGGACAAGCCATGCCATAGCTTCTACTAAAGGGACAGCGCGCGGAAGCACACAAGAATCGTGTCGTCCTGTCTGCGGGGTAAAATTTATTTCTTCCATTTGCTTTGTAATAGTATTTTGTTTTTTGAAAATGGTTGAAACGGGTTTAAATCCAACTTTAAAAACAATAGGCATTCCATTGGAAATTCCTCCTTGAATGCCGCCAGAATGATTTGTTTTTGTGTGAATATTTTTTTCGGCATCCAAATAAAATTCATCATTATGTTCACTGCCGGTCAAATAAGTTCCAGCAAGTCCCGATCCTATTTCAAAACTCTTGCTAGCAGGAAGGCTCAGCATGGCTTTTGCGAAATTGGCTTCTAATTTATCAAAAACAGGTTCACCAAGGCCGGTGGGAACGTTGCGAATAACACAACAAACCACCCCTCCTAAAGTATCTCCTTCTGCTTTTGCAGCAAGAATTTTTTCCTTCATAAGAACTTCTGCTTGTTTGTCTGGGCAACGAATAAGACTCTCTTCTACTTCTTGTTCTGTTACTTTATTTGTGTCGACTTGTGCCTGAATATTATAAATGCGGTCAACAAAAGATATTATTTCTATATTTGCAAAATTCTGTTTTACAAAAGATTTTGCTACCGCTGCTGCAGCAACTCGACCAACAGTTTCACGGGCGCTTGAACGCCCACCTCCGCTTTTAGCAGTGACTCCGTATTTGACAAATGTAGTGTAGTCAGCGTGACTTGGCCTAAATACATTGTTGATATCATCATAGTCAGCGGGTTTTTGGTTTTTATTTTTAATTAAAATTGCAATAGGAGTGCCAAGAGTAATGCCATTTTCGACGCCAGAAAGAATTTCACAGGTGTCATTTTCATCTCGTGATGTTGTGAATTGACTTTGTCCAGGCTTTCTTTTGTTTAAAAATTCTTGAATTATAGATGGGGTTATTTTTACTTTAGAAGGGCAACCATCTATGACGCAACCAAGAGCTACACCGTGGGACTCTCCAAAAGTTATCACTTTAAATAGTTTTCCAAAATAATTTCCCATTTTATTCCTCCGCTATAATGTCAAAACCGAGCGTTTTTACAAGTTCAAAAAACTGTGGGGCTGTTTTTTCTACCACGACGGGATTATTAATTTTAACATTGGGGCATAAGGATGCCAGTAAAAAACCGCTCATGGCAAAACGGTGATCGTTAAAGGTTTCCCACACACCAGAAATTTCTCTACAGTTTTTTTCAATTGGTTTCACAACAAAGCCGTCTTGTTTTTCATAGGCTTCACAGCCTAGGTTGGTTAAATTTTTCACAAAGCAAGAAATTCGATCGCTTTCATGATGACGAATGTGGCCAATGCCATAAAACTCCACAGGCTTATTACTAAATAAGGCAAGAACACCCAAGGTCAAAGCTTGATCGCTGAAATCAGAACAGTTTATTTTAGTTGAAAATTTTATTTGCGTTAATTTTTCTTTTTTCAACACATGGGTTTTTGTTTCTTCAATAAAAATTGAGGCACCAATTTCTTGTAATATATAGGTCAACTTATAGTCTGGCTGTAGCGTATTTTTCCCTAAATTTAAAATACTCAAATTAAAATTATGAAGAAATGCAAGACAAATAAAGTAACAAGCAGTGGATGCATCGGCTTCAATGATGTAATTATCTCTCCCTAATTTTTCTATAGGATAAACTTCAAATTTTGTAAGTTCTTTATTAGCAATAATTTTTCCACCAAATTCTTGAATCATTTTTATTGTTATTTCAATATAATTAGGCTGAACTAAATTTTCTTTTCTATGAATTGTAATTTTATTTTTTGCGCCACAAGCTGCTAATAAAAGTCCACTTAAAAATTGTCCCGATGTCCTACCTGAAATTTCGCACACCCCTCCTAAGGAAGAGGATGAAATTTTTGTTGGAAGAGAATTTGCATCAATAATACCGTCAAGGGTTTTTAGTGCTGTGAGGTATTCACCCAACGGACGTTTTTTTAATTGTTCTTCACCATCTAAGGTGACAGTTAGAGCGGGTGCGCGAGGAAAAGTATTCTGCCAATTTAAAATAACAGCGGGAAAAAAACGCGCAAGAGTGCCAGCCTTACCCAAAAATATATAGTCGCCCATTCTGTTTTCTGAAGGGGATATGACAACCATCTCTTTTTCAAAATTGCAGTTGATGTGAAAACCTAAAGTTTGTAGAGCCAAAAGACCATAGTAAGTGTCTTGTGCAAATAAAAATTTATGCAACGTGGTAGAATTTGTGCTCATTCCCGCTAGAATAAGAGCCCTGTTTGCAATGCTTTTTGATCCTGGTATGTATATGCTCTGATTCAAATCAGTTATGCTTTTGAGGACAGAAATTTTTTTTGCTTGAGCGTATGAGTTTTTTGCAAAGAAAAAAGGTTTTTCCAGAATTAAGTTTGACATTTCTTGTGCTATGCTGTTTGTTTGGTGTCGAGTAGAAGGATTTTCCATGTTAAATGTTCAGCAGTCGTTAAAAAAAGAAAGAGAAGCTGCAAGTCTTTACAAGCAAAGTCTCGCAAAACAGCGCTGGAATCCATTATCTTGGCGTAATTTTAGTGCAAAGCAGCAGCCCGTCTATGCGGACCAAAAACTACTAGACCACTGCCTTGACGTCCTCAAAAAAGCTCCTGCCTTAGTGCATTATAGTCAAATTGAGCAACTCAAAAAGCATATCGCTCGTGCAGGTAAAGGGCAAGAATTTTTATTACAAGCCGGCGATTGCGCCGAACAGTTTCAGGAATGTCATCCCGAAATTGTCAAAAATAAAATAAATTCAATTCTACAAATAAAAGAAACTATAGAACAAAATTTAAACAAACCTGTTACGGTCATCGGTCGCATTGCTGGGCAATATGCCAAACCAAGGAGCAGTGAAACCGAAACAATCCACTCCACGACCCTCCCTTCTTTTCGTGGTGATATTATTCATTCTCGTGAATTTTCATTTGAAGCGCGAAAAACAAATCCTACATTTATGCTCAGAGCGTACGAAAAATCAGCAGAAACTTTCAATTATATGCAAAATTTACGAGGCTTTGCATCACTTCCTTTTTTTGCTTCCCACGAAGCTTTGCTGCTTTGTTATGAGAGTGCTCTCACTCGTCCTGCCGAAAATAATTATTTTTACAATATGAGCACGCATTTTTTGTGGCTGGGGGAACGCACCCGCGATTTACAGGGGGCACACGTTGAATATCTGCGTGGAATTGAAAATCCAATTGGCATTAAATTGAGCCATAAGGTAACCAACGATGAGCTTATCAATCTTATTTTAACTTTAAATCCTAATAAAGAAGCTGGAAAAATACTTCTTATTCACAGAATCGGTCATGATTATGTTGATTTACATTTACCACGCCTTATTCGGGCTGTTAAAAGGGCTGGCCTTACTGTTACTTGGATGTGCGATCCCATGCACGGCAATAGTGAAATTCTAGCGAATGGCATAAAGACGCGAGATTTTGAAAATATTTCAAGTGAATTGTTTCGTTCTGTTGAAATTCATAGGGCACAAGGAACTATTTTAGCTGGAGTTCACTTAGAAACTGCAGCAGAAAACGTAACTGAGTGTCTTGGTGGGAAACAGAAAATTCAGCTTTGCGATTTAGAAAAAAATTACAAATCCGCGTGCGATCCTCGGCTGAATTCAGCGCAAAGCCTTGAGCTTTCCGCTGAATTCGCAAAGAGAATGATTTTACAACGTTAATTAATGTTTCGCTAAATAACTGCTCACGCCTTCTTTTGTCGCTTTCATTGCATCTTTGCCTTTGCTCCAATTTGCAGGGCAAACTTCACCGTGTTTTTCAACGTGTTGAAGTGCATCAACAATGCGGAGAGTTTCTTCTACGTTTCTGCCTAGGGGTAAATCGTTCACTAATTGATGGCGGACAATTCCTTGTCTATCAATTAAAAATAAGCCACGAAATGCAACTCCATCGTCACTTAAAACATCATAATCACGAGCAATAGTTCTGTGAATATCTGCAAGAAGTGGGTATTTTACCCCTTCAATTCCGCCTTTGTCTTTTGGTGTGCTTAGCCAAGCAAAGTGAGAGAACTTGCTGTCAATGCTGCAGCCAAGAACTTCGACGTCACGTTTTTTGAACTCTTCAAGCTTTTCCTGGAATGCGTGCAGTTCTGTTGGGCAAACGAAGGTGAAGTCGAGAGGATAGAAGAAAAGAATAACATTTTTTTTCCCACGGTAATCGGAGAGTGAAATGTCGACGAATTCTCCATTGGCAACAGCTTCTGCTTTGAAATTTGGTGCCTGGCGGCCTGTCAAAACGCTCATAATGTACTCCTTTGTGGATGATGAAATCGAGTGGAACAATGATGAGATTATCTTTGCTGATTGGAATGTCAAGACTTGCTCTGGGTAACGGCGCAAAAAGAGTGGAGACACCCTTGAAAAAAATGCTTCTTCATGTAAGACATTATGGGATACAAATTAAGATAAGCAGTGGAGTCGGTTAATGAATAATGTTTTTAACAAATGTATAAATTATTCAAATAACGAAATTTCCTTAGAACAAAAAAAAATTCCACCTTGGTTAAGAAAGCTGCCAAATAGGTTAACATACCTGAGAATACTCTGTATTCCCGTTGTTGTTTATCTTATGACTTATGGAGATCTCGCCGATGAAACATGGCGTTTTTGGGATGTAAAACCCATCTCGCCAAGTTCAACCGATATTATTGCCGCCATTGTTTTTTCGGTGGCCGCTATTACCGATTTATTTGATGGCCTTATTGCCCGTAAGTTTCAAATTGAAACCATGCTTGGAAAACTTCTTGATCCTCTTGCAGACAAATTACTTGTCGTTTCTG
>JAZKEW010000225.1:0-458 GCA_040386785.1 Bdellovibrionota bacterium | reverse complement strand
GTGATTTAGGAATCAATGCAATTCGACTTGCTGCTCTCGATGAAGGAATTCAAATTCCTTCCAACTTTATTGGAAAAACAAAAACAACTTTTCTGGATATTGGAATTGTTGGTCTTATTGTGTATGGCAATCTTTGGATAATTCCATTTCATTATGTAGGACATATTTTTATTGTATTGGCGCTTGCTGTTAGTTTAATTAGTGCGGCTCAATATTTAGGGTCTTATGCTGTGCAGCTTAGGGCTAAGTCTTAAGATTACTCCATCGTTTCTGGAAGAATCATTCTACGCAGATTAGGTTTATCCGAAAATTCATCGGATGTTTTCAACAACCCATGCGATTTATTTGCCGGCAATTGATCTAAAAATGATAGCTGAAAAATTGGTTTAGAGTTGCTATCTGCTAAGGAAATTAAATTGAGATCTAAAACGAAACGAGACATCCAACCGAATAAAGAG
>JAZKEW010000224.1:0-1830 GCA_040386785.1 Bdellovibrionota bacterium | reverse complement strand
CCATTTTCATCGCGCAATTCACCAAATTCAAGCGGAAATTAAGCCCCGTTAACAGTGGATACAAAAACAAATGAAATTACAGTTATTCCTGATATTATTGATGCTTTAGATATTAAAGGGGCGATGATTTCCGTTGATGCATTAAATACTCAAAAAAATATTGCAGACAAAATTATTACAGCACAGGCAGATTATACTTTAGCTTTAAAAGGAAATCACAAGAATTTAAATGAAGAAGTAGAACTTCTTTTTAATACAAATAAAATTGATTTAGCTACGGAAAAAGATGAACATTTTGAAGAATGCGAAAAAGAGCATGGCAGAATTACAACTAGAGTTTACGAAACTATTTCTGTAAATGAAAATAATTTAAAAAAATTTTCTGAATGGAAAGGACTAAAATCAATTGGTAAAGTCGAAACAACTACATTAAAAAATCAAAAAGAAACTATTGAATTTCGCTATTATCTCTTAAGTTATATCGGAGCAAAAAGATTTGGACAAGCAGCAAGAGGTCATTGGGGCATTGAGAATAAATTACATTGGTCTCTTGATGTCATTTATAACGAAGATGGGTCTAGAAAAAGGGTTGATTATGCTCCAAGAAATTATTCTCTCATCAGAAAGTTTGCGTTGAATGTTTGCCGCTCTTTCAAAGAAAAACTTAGCATTCCTCTTTTCCATATTAAAAACGCAGCAAACCCGGAATTTTTTCAGTCAATTCTTTTAAAGGCTGGATTTAAATTGTTGGCCGAGTCAACTTAATTTAGATGAGACAGCCCTGCTAACACACCTCGAGTAAATAATAGATATGTTTGCCTCACGCCCCTTTGCATGCGCGCCGTAAGTGACGGACTGGGCAATCTGATTTTTGGTACCATATAATGACCTATCCATTTAATTTGCCTTCAAAGACACCCAACAACTTAACTAATTTTTGATTCTAATTAGAAGTTATTTCATTATTTTGGTAATTTAATTTACAATCAAAAGCAAGCCGAATTACAGCACGGAGGGAACTCTCTATTTTTCATTAGATTTATGAAAATTATTCTTGGATTTGTTCAGCGCTTAACATGATACATGACAACAGTTGAAATTTAAAAACCTATTTATTGCACTCCACCGTGACATGAATTGTTCTACCACCTTTGAACATATTGTGGTGATAACAACTCCAATGGTTAAGCGCATGTGGAAGATCCCAATTACAATCAACTATACTACCAAGATTCGTTGGTTTTGGTTGCTTTTTTGTTGTATTTTTGAATACTGCATCATCACATCTATATTTTAACACAGCAGTTTCGAGAGTGCCTACTTTGTACGATATTGGGGGACATCTGCATGTTGTTCCCATAGGGTCTGATGCTTGACAAGTACAGTGAAATTGAGGATCACTAGCAAAAGAAATATTAAAGCTAAAAATCCCGACCAGTGACACAATTCCAAGCAAAAATAATCGAATTTTTTTATAAGACATCATACTCCCCCCGAATAAACAAACGACATTCGAATAAATAAACTGCAAAACATCTGTCGGCTTTCTAGTAGAGAAATATGAGCAAAACATAAGTCAAAAAAATCACTTTATAGAAATTAGGATATGTGTCGATGTTCTATCCGTAACTCAGAATTTTCTTACCAGACTTATTAGAGGTAGTTTTTATGATAATTAAAAATAAATTCATTTTATATACCCTCATTTTTTATTGTTTTTTACTATCAGCCTGCGGAGTTAAAAAATTTTCTCCTTCCAAACCAGAAAGTGACAAGAACGGCGAAAGTGGCGGTAGTGCAGCGGCAGCAATTACATCTTATTCCATTAAC
>JAZKEW010000223.1:0-14194 GCA_040386785.1 Bdellovibrionota bacterium | reverse complement strand
ATTTCTCAAGCTAAGGCAAAAATAATTGTGATTGAATCCTTATTTTCTATGGATGGTGATTTTTTTCAAGCCAATGAGCTGACCTTATTGTGTGAAAAATACAATGCCCTACTTTTTGTTGATGAAAGCCATTCCTTTGGAATTTATGGGAAAAATGGGGCAGGGTGGGTGAATGAATACCCCAATTTAAAAAAATATCTCCTTGCTGCCACATTTGGTTGTGGGAAAGCAGTTGGAGTGAGTGGTGGTTTTTTTGCAACAAATTCTTTGTTATTAAAGGAAAGAATCTTGCAAAAATCAAAATTTTTTATTTATTCTACGGGTGTTAGCCCTTTTGTTTCGGGCGCAGTGTATGAGTCTTTAAAAATTATTTTTAGCCAAGAAGGTCATGAAAAAAGAAAGATGTTGTTTGAAAATATCAATTATTTATTTTCAAACTTGAGAGAAATTCATTTTCAATTTCCTCTTATTTTAGAACGAAAAAGACAGTCTCAAATTTTTCCATTTATTTTTTATAGCAATGAATTGACAATGCGAATTTCCAACTATTTAATTGAAAATCATATTTTAGCAAAAGCAATTAGACCCCCATCAGTTCCGCAGCACACTTCACGACTTCGAATTTCTTTATCAGCAAGTCATAGTAAAAACGATATTGATAAATTTATTTTTAATTTAAATGAGGCTTTGCAATGAATTCACATTTTTATTACGTATTTGGAGCAAATACTGACATTGGAAAAACAGTTTTTAGTGCGGGATTAAGCCGCGTTTTCACTCAAAATTCGTTCAAAACAAAGTACATTAAACCAATACAAACTGGTTATCCAACTCACTGCGACGCGACTTTTGTCAGCACATATGCAAAATCCACACTCTTGGAAGTGAAGACTTTTTATACTTCTCCAGAAGCAATATCACCGCACCGATGCGTACCAACTGCCACCGATGATGAGCTTATGGAACAAATTAAAAATGAAGTTAAATCCACAGTTGCCGATTTTATTCTTATTGAAGGTGCCGGCGGCATTGCATCACCTACTTTAAATGGTCAATTACAGTGTGATTTTTATAGAGAAATTCTACGGCCGGTTATCTTTATTGCCGATTCTAAATTAGGCGGTATTTCAACCACAATCACAAGTATTGAACTCGCTCAATCGCGCGGGATGGAAATTGCCTGTATTTTATTGTTTGAAGGTGAAAATGAAAATGCACTCTTTTTAAAAAATCATTTTAAAGAAAAAATTCCTGTGGTTTCATTTTCAAATATAAATACAAATTTAACTGAATGGTATAAGCAAGAACAAAAAAATTTTTCACTTACATTTCTTCTGTTACAAGATTTTCAGAATAATAAAACTCTTCAAGTTAAAAATAGTCTGCTCGTTGCAAAAGAGCATGTCTGGTGGCCATTCACTCAACATCAAAATATAAATGAAGCAAAATATATCGACTCTGCCTTTAAAGAAGAAATTTCTTTTTCTGATCAAAATGACTACGACGGTTGTGCCAGTTGGTTTACACAAAGCATAGGCCACGCAAACATCAACCTAACAAAGGCAGCGAGTTTTGCCTCTGGACGCTACGGCCACGTCATGTTTCCTGGCAATATTCACGAACCAGCAGCAAAATTAACACAAAAATTAATTGAAACTGTTGGCAAAGACTGGGCAAAAAGGGTCTTTTTTTCTGATAACGGTTCTACAGCAAATGAAATTGCAATTAAAATGGCTCTCAGAAAATCTTTTGGTCAAGAAAAAAATATTTCAAATCCAATTATTTTAGGGTTAAAAGATTCCTACCACGGTGACACACACGCCACCATGGATGCGACCAATCCGAATACGTTTAAAATTGCAGATCATTGGTATAACCCACGTGGATATTGGCTAAATTATCCTAAAATTTATATGAAAAATAAAAAATATATTGTCCTCACACAATCTGGGGAGATTGAAACCAATTTTGAAAATAAATCGCAAATTTTTTCTTTTCTCGACAGACAAAATTCAGAGCTATATTCTTACTACACCAATTATATTGAAGAGCAATTTCATTTCATAGAGACAAATAAATTAAATGTTGGAGCGTGTCTTTTAGAAGGTGTTGTTATGGCTGCAGGAGGCATGCAATTTATTGACCCGTTATTTCAAAAAATTCTTGTTGAACAATGCCAAAAAAGAAAAATACCCGTTATTTTAGACGAAGTTTTTACAGGATTCTGGAGACTTGGAAAAATAAGTGCCGCACAAATGTTAAATATAAAACCAGATATTGCATGTTATGGAAAAATTTTAACTGGCGGCTTAATTCCTATGGCTGTTACCTTAGCTAAAGAAGAAATTTTTAACGAATTTTTACACGACAGTTTAGCCTATGCTTTGTTGCACGGACACTCCTATACGGCAACTCCTGTTGGCTGCAATGTAAGCCTTGCAGCCATGGAAGAAATAACAAAATCGCTGTACTTTAATCACACAAAAAATGAACTCAATGAAATTTGGAGTGAAGAAATTGTAGAAAAGATTTCAGTGCTGCCAAATGTTGAACGTGTTTTTAATTTAGGAAGCTTGCTTGCGTTGGAATTAAAAGATGAGAATTCTGATTATGCCTCGGTTAAATCAAAAAATATTATAATAGCATTGAAGGCTAACCATATTTATGCAAGGCCGCTTGGGAATGTTATTTATATTCTTGCTGGTTATAATACTAAGTTAACTACTGTAAAACAAATGGAAGACGCCCTTTATCAATCACTAACCCGAGATTTTTAATGCACAATAAATCTATCCACTGGTTCCGGCGCGATTTACGCCTAGAAGACAACCGCGCACTTTACGAAGCTTGTTTAAATTCCAATGAAGTTATTCCCATCTTTGTTTTTGATACAAATATATTGAATAAACTAAAAGCTAAAGACGATAAAAGAGTCACATTTATTTATGAAACTATTTTAGAATTAAAAAATGAGCTTTTAAATTTAGGAAAAAATTTTCTTATTTTATATGGTGATCCAACCATTGAAATTCCCAAAGCAGCAAAAAAACTCAATGTAAATTGTGTTTACACCAATAAAGACTACGAACCCTACGCCAAAAGTAGAGACCACACTGTTGAAAAAATTTTGCAAAAAGAAAACATTCAATTTTTAAGTTTTAAAGACCACGTTATTTTTGAAGAAAAAGAAATATTAAATGCTTCAGGAAGCCCCTATAAAGTATTCACACCCTATAAAAATGCTTGGCTTAAAAAATTACAACCTCAACATTTGTCCAAATTTAATCCAGATTTAAAAAAAATAACTCAACATTCAGGTCTTGAAAATAAAATTATTGAATTAGCGAACATTGGCTTTAAAAAAGCCACTCTTATTGTAAAGCCTGGCAAGGTTGGAGCAGCAGAACAGCTAGAACAATTCTCACTTAAAATTAAAAACTATGACATAAACCGAAATTTTATTGATTTAGACGGCACATCAAAAATTTCTATTTATATGCGATTTGGAATTATTTCTATTCGAGAATTATTTCGATATGCAAATTCTTTTCCTTCTAAAGGTGCCGATGTGTGGAAAAGTGAACTCATTTGGCGAGAATTTTATCCAATGATATTAAGTGAATTTCCTCATGTAGAAAATAACACTTTTAAAGAAGAATTCAATTCAATTACTTGGAGTGGAAAAGAAGAACACTTTCTAAAGTGGTGTGAAGGGCAAACGGGGTACCCAATTATTGATGCCGCAATGCGTTACTTTAATGAAACAGGATGGATGCACAATAGGCTACGCATGATAGTTGCTTCATTTTTAACAAAAGATCTTCTCATTCATTATAAAAAAGGAGAAGAGTATTTTGCTCAAAAATTGTTGGACTTCGATTTAGCTGCCAACAATGGTGGCTGGCAGTGGTGTGCTTCTACTGGATGTGACGCGCAACCTTATTTTCGGGTTTTTAACCCTGAAACCCAATCTAAAAATTTCGACCCACAAGGCTCCTTCATAAAAAAACATTGCCCTGAATTATCCTTCTTTTCTGAAAAATATATTCATGCACCTCATACCGCCTCTGAAAAAGAACAAAATAAAGCAAAATGCATCATTGGCATAAATTACCCATTTCCAATTGTGGTGCATGATAAACAAAGATTAAAGGCTATTGAAATGTTTAAAATTTAATTTGTAGAAAATTATAAAAATGACGACAAGGTAACAACTTCTCCCATACTAAGTCCAAGCTTTTTAGACACAAAGCTCGCATCAACCCCTTCTACAAGCATTTTTTTCGCATCAGCATATTTATTTATTTGCAATTCTTTTAAAATTTCCTCGGTTGGAATACCGGAATCAAATAATTTTAAAAGCTTTTGCCCTCTTAAAGTCGCGATATGAAGCGCTTCATTAATTTGCGCTGCAGTTTGAGAACTTTTTTCAAGTGACATTCTTTGTAAATTTAATTTTGAAATATTGTTTTCAAGCAATTTTTCAGAATGGCTATCCACTTCAATTAAAACTTCATTAATTTTCTTAGTCATATCCTCCCATTCTGCATGGGCCTCAGCGCCAATTAAATTTAATTTTTTTAGAGTTTCATCTGCTAATTTTTTTGCAACTGAAATATCTTCTTTGAGCTGACTTTGCAGTTCAATTAATTTCGCGCGTTCTTTGTCTAAAAGAGCAAATTCCCTATCGCGCTTTTTTTTGCTACTGGCAAGCCACTTAATACACGTTATAAAAAATACACATTGGAAAATAAAAAGAGCAACACCAATGCAGACAAGAATAAGAACTGTGTTCATTTCTAAGTTGCTCCAATAGCGGCAGAAGCGAGATAATCTTGCAAAACGCATTCATCAACAGAATCAATATTTAAATTTTCGCATAAAATATGATATTGTAATGTTTGACCAAACTGTTCTTCACTGCGTACAACGCGCGAAAGCATTTGAAAATGCGTTGGTGCTTCTGTGTGTCTATAGTCAACATGTTTTGACTTTCTAGACCAATAGTCAGGAATTTCAACCCAAACTCTGAGTAGGGTTCCCTTTTCATAAAAAGATTCTGCAGAAAATAAAAGGCCTTTTTGAGAAATTGCAATGCTTTCAGAGTGCGACATATTTTTTAATTGCGTTGAAATTTTATATGCACTAAATTTTATTTTAATTTTTTTTGTAACAAGTCTTAAATCAAATGGGGTTATTTCATGCGATTCATGCATAATTTCAGGGGCAGATAATTGAGTATTCTTTACGCTAAACGCTTTTCTCATGAATATGAATCTCCGAAAATATAAGCTTATTTTTTAAAAATTTTATCTATTTTCTCTTTCATTGTTGCTGCATGAAAAGGTTTTACAATATAATTGCTCACTCCACTTTTCACTGCTTCTACAATGTTGTCTTTGTCTGCTTCTGCGGTCACCATAAGAAAAGGTAGGTGCTTTAGCTTTGGATCAGCTCTCACTGCCTTTAAAAGCTCTATTCCCGTCATATTTGGCATATTCCAGTCGCTAACCACAAATTCGATATTAGGATTACTCTTAAGGACACTGAAAGCAATTTGACCATCTTCCGCTTCCACAACGTTGTAATAACCCAACTGCTTCAAAACGCTTTTGACTATTTTCCGCATGGTAGGAAAGTCATCCACAATCAAAATGTTGATATCTTGTTTTGGCATTGCCATAAAAGCACACTCCTATCAGCTACTCTTGCAACAAATGCTTGAGTTTAAGTTTCATTTTTAAAACTGCTTGCGTATGAAGTTGAGAAACGCGAGACTCTGTTACGTCTAATATTCGACCAATTTCTTTTAAATTTAAGTCTTCATAGTAATAAAGACTGAGTACAAGCTTCTGTTTTTCTGGCAGTTCTTCTACTGTTTTAACAATAATGTCTCTAATTCCCTTATTTTTCATGAGGGTAAATGGATTTTTTGCATTCGGGTTTTCAAGACATTCTAACAAAGATTTCTTATCATTTAAGTTTGCACCACCCAATTCTTCTAAACTCATCAGTGAAACCCGAGTTCTGCCCGTCCGTTCCTGATACTCGCCAAGCGGGAGTGCCAAATGTTCCGCGACTTCCTTCTCAGAACCTGGACGACCTAATTTATGTTCCAGCTCTAGTTTTGCTTTGTCTTCTTGCTTGTTAATTTCTCTCACACTTCTCGGCACCCAATCTTGACTTCTCAATTCATCAAGCATGGCTCCACGGACTCTAAATTCCGCATATGTTTTAAATTTATTATCGCGACTAGGATCATATTTATCAATTGCATCCATAAGCCCTATGACACCAGCAGAAAAAAGATCATCTAAATCAATATTCGATGGCAATCTTGCTGCGAGTTTTTGAGCAATGTATTTTATCAGTGGCGCATAATCCATAATAATCTGATTTCTCATGGGGTCATGCGTTAAAGGAACAGATCGCATTAAATTTTGAGTAGATCTTTGGCTTTGCGCCTCGTCATCTGCATCCATAAAATGTTGTGTGTTTAATTTTACTGCACCCAAGCAATTATCTCCTTAAGTCAAATTCAAAAAAAGTGATACTCACTTATAGTTGAATAACTCTTTGTTGCTGTTAACCATTTTTCTCCAAAAAAATTGCATCGTTCCTTTTAATTGCCCGACAGAACTTTGAGTTACAATTTGTCTCGCAATTTCTCGCATGCCTTGTGACGCTGGTGAAAATGGATATCGTTGAACATAAGGTACGCGATCTCGTACAGAATTTTTAACAGAATCATCGAGAAGTATTGAGCCTAAATATTCAATTCGAACAGATAAATATTCCTCCGCTAGGAGAGAAATTTTTTCAAATATTCTTTTTGCTTCTTGCTCATTTTGAGCCATATTTACAATAAGTTTGAAAGAAGTTTCATTTGTTGTTTGAGATAGAATTTTTATGCTTGCATAGCAATCTGCTAAACTTGTTGGCTCAGGAGTAACAATCATAATCACTTCAGAAGACGAGGTCGCCCAATATTGAACATTTTTTGATACACCTGCAGGAGTATCAATTAAGACAACATCAAACTCCTCATTTAATTCTTCCACTTGATCGAGTAAGACGAGTTTTTGTAAATTATCTAATTCAGAAACTTTCATCACCCCACTTGAGGAAGGTATCACTCTAATTCCCTCTGGACCTGTCATAATAATTTCTCTTAAATGTCTTTCTCCACAAAGGACATCATCAAGAGTAAATCTTGGTCTTAAGTTTAAAATCACATCTAAATTTGCTAATCCAAAATCGCCATCAATAAGTAATGTTCTCATTCCCATTCTCGCCATACATAGACCTAGGTTTGCCGTGGTCAAAGTTTTGCCAATGCCTCCTTTGCCTCCAGAAATAGCTAAAACGCTTGGTATTTTTGGCGAATTATAGTTTTGTAAATTACCTGATGTCGCTTGATGGGAAATATCCCTCATCATTTCTCTCAGCGTTGACGCTTGATCTTGCACTAAAACCTCCCGTGACATTCCTTGCAGTTTTTTCCGCAGGATCAAAGTTTTAAAATACGCTCTGCAACTCGTTCTTTTGAAGCTATCTCAATGTCTTCAGGAACTCGTTGGCCTGTGGTGAAATAGCTTAGTGGAATTTTGCTTTGGACTGTTGAATTTAAAATTTCTCCAAATGCCCAAGATTCATCCAGCTTTGTAAAAATTAAACTCGAAGGAGAAAGAAATCGAAATGCACGAATTGTTTCATCAATATCCCTTTGTTTCATAGAGCTTGAGACCACTAAATGAAATTCAATAGGCAAGGGGAGTTCGGCTACTCTTTTCAACGATTCCATTTGTTCGGCCACCCGCACACTACGACCAGCAGTGTCAATAAAAATAAAATCTGCTGCACTTTTCTTTGATATAACCTGCAATAATTCATTTTTATCTGACACTTCAACAAAACCGCATTCCAATATTTTTGAATAAATTCTAAGCTGGTCAGCGGCAGCAACACGAAAACCATCCATAGAAATCAGTTCAATTTTTTTACCTTCTTGAATTTTAAGTTTTGCTGCCAGCTTTGCTACAGTTGTTGTTTTCCCTACTCCTGTTGCTCCAACCAAACAAATAATTTTTTGCTTGGCGCCTTCCGATTTTAGCGGATCTGTTACCTTTAAATATTTAAAAATAAATTTTATTGTCTCATTGAGATAAAAATCTCTCGTTTTATCAGAAGAATTTATCAGCTCTTCATTCAGTTTAGGTTCTTCCATACCCAATAAGGCGGATGATAAGTGGCTGATAAAATTTTCACTGACACCAGCAGCTCTCAGCCGAATTCCTAAATCTATAATGTGTGAACTCGCCCCCTCTGCAGATTTTTTATATTTTTCTCGCATTAAATCGTGTAGAAGAACTTTTATTTCTTGCATTTGCTCAATCACATCAATTTGCGGCAGCAATTCAATTTCTCTTCTCACTCTTGAAATATCTGAGCGTAATTCTGCGACATCTAACTGCGAGTTCATTCTTTTATTTTCTACACTCTCTGTAGAAATTAATTTATCTCTTACAATTTCTTTGTTTATTTGTTCATAAAAATTTTTATTTTGTGGTTTTACTTCAGTAGAAAGAGCCGACATAATTGGAGAGTAGGATGCCTTCACTGTGTTATCTTTCACAACAAGGGCTGAATTTTTGCTTTTTACCCTTGGGAAATTAACTTTTGGCAAATATTCACCAACTTTTGCAGAAATGACTTTTCCATTTTCCGAAATATTTGGGGCTGCTGTGACCTCATAAATTCTGCAATTTTTTCCTAGCTCATTTGAATAACCTTCTTTTTCTCTCGTCGATATAATAACAGCATCTTTACCTAACTCAACTTTTACAAGTTTTATTGCGTCTTGCAGGTTAAAAGATTCAAATACTCTAACATCCATGTTTAGTCCTTACTTTACAGAATCATTTCTAAATTTTTTACTTTAATTTCAGTTGGAACTTCATCATAAGAAAGTATTGTTAAGTGAGGAATATATCTCGAAACAAGTCTATAAAAAGACTGCCTAATTCTTGCGCTAATTAATAATACAGGCTGCACGCCTTCTTTATCAAATTTTTGAACAGATTTTAGAAGTTTTTGAAGAATATCTTGCGCATTTTTTGCGTCCAAATTTAAGTATGTAGAACCATTTTCAGTTGTGACCATTCCGCCAGAAAGAAGATCTTCAATCATTCTATCGAATGTAACCACAAGTAATTCTTCTTTTTCTGTGAGAAGCTTTTGCACTATATTTCTTCCTAAATATTTTCTACATTGTTCTGACAACACATCTGGATTTTTAATTATTTTACAGTGATCCGCTAAACATTCAAATAGGGAAAGAATGTCCCGTATAGAAACATCTTCACGAAGCAAATTTTGCATAACCTTTACAATTTCACCTAAAGAAAGCCTATCTGCTTGAGTAACTTCATCAACAACTTTTGGATTAGAATCTTTTAATTTATCAATTAAGTACTGCACATCTTGCCGAGTCAATAAATCTGCAGAGTGTTCCTTTAAAATTTTTGTCATGTGAGTTGCAATCACAGTTGAACAATTTACAACGGTATAACCTCGAAATACCGCTTCATCTTTATCTTTTTTATGCACCCAAACAGCAGGCAAGCCATAAACGGGATCTTTCGTGCTAACGCCAAAAATTGGGTTTTCTACTCCACCAGGATCCATCCCTAGAAAATAATCTGCAAGAAGGGTTCCCTGGGCAATTTTGTTCCCCTTTAAAAGAATTTGATAGGTTCCTGAATCTATCTGTAAATTATCTCGCAATTGAACTTGAGGAATAATAATTCCCATTTCTTGGGCAAATTGTTTTCTTATTCCTTGAATGCGTTCAACCACTTCTCCATCTTGAGCAGGATCAATAAGAGGGACAAGTCCATGTCCAACTTCAATGGCAAGCATGTCAATTTTCATTAAACTTTCTAAATTATTGACATTTTTTTCATCTTTTTTTCTCTCTTCCGCTTCTTTTAAAGAGCTCTCTTGCTCTTTGTTTTTTTTACCCCACGAGTCTGCAAGACGTCCTAAAGTGAATAAACCTGCGCTTAAAATAAAAAAAGATAGCTTAGGAAATCCTGGTATAATTGCCAATAAAAAAATGAGACTTGCCGTTATATAAAATGCTTTTGGATGAACTCGTACTTGCTTTAAAACCTCAGAGCCTAAGTTCCCTTCACTCGTCGCTCTAGTTACAATAATACCTGCTGCAGTAGAAATCATAAGGGCTGGTATTGCACTAATTAAACCATCTCCCACAGCAAATAAAACAAATTTTTCTGCAGAAACACCTGGAGATAAACCATACATTAAAATTCCAACAGCAAAGCCAACAATAATATTTACGAGTGTTATAATTATTGCGGCAATGGCATCTCCTCGTACAAACTTACTGGCACCATCCATAGCTCCATAAAAATCGGCTTCAGTTTCCACAGATTTTCTTCTACGTTTTGCTTCATCAGCAGAAATATGACCTGCATTTAATTCCGCATCAATTGCCATTTGTTTTCCAGGCATGGCGTCCAAAGTAAAGCGAGCAGCAACTTCAGCAACCCGACCGGCACCTTTTGTAATAACGATGAAATTGATAATCATTAAAATGGAAAATATGACGACCCCTACTGCATAATTCCCGACAATAACTATTTTACCAAACGCAATGACTAAACCGGCAACATGTCCGTTTGCGCCATTGAGTAAAATATTTCTGGTTGTTGCAATATTCAAAGATAAACGAAAGAGCGTTGATACCAACAATATTGTTGGAAATACCCCAAACTCCAATGGTTTTGTAATATAAATACTGACAAGAAGAATGATTAAAGCAATGGAAATACTTAATGCAAGCAACATATCCAACATAAATGTTGGCAAAGGGAAGATCATCATCAAAATAATACCAATGATCGCAAGTGCCATAATAAGATCTGGGTTTCGAGAAAGAAACGATGTTCCTCCTGGGGCTTTTATTAATGAATTACTACTTGATTGTGCCATTGATTTTTACATCCTTATATCGTCGCATTATAATTGGTAAATTTATCAAAATAATTTTGTCCTTTAATTTTATATATATATCTCATAATTTCTATAATTGCCTGGTACAAAGATGGTGGTATTTCTTGTCCAATTTTAACTGTTTTGTATAATGTTCTGGCCAATGGTTTATTTTCTACAATAATAATTTCGTGTTTTTTTGCAATTTCTCTTATTTTAAGAGCCATCAAATCTTGGCCCTTGGCAACAACAATTGGTGCATTCATTCCCTTTAAATAACGAATTGCAACGGCAAAATGTTCTGGATTAGTCACAATAAATGTCGCTTTTGGAACATCCTTTAAGCTCTTCCTAAAGATTAAATCTCGCGCCATTCTTTTCCGTTTTGACTTTATCTGAGGATCACCTTCATGCTTTTTTAAATCTTCCTTCAGATCTTGTTTTGACATTTTGAGTTCTTTTTCTATTTTCCATAAATTAAATGCAAAATCTCCAATACCCAAAATAATCACCGCAATTGACATAGAAAATAACAAGAGAAAAACAGAAGCCCCTACTTCTTTTAAATAGTCAAAATAATTTAAAAAATAGAGGCCATTTGAATTAATAGCTTTCTTCTTAAGAACACAATAAATAATAGATGAAAAAACTAGTATTTTTATAACAATTTTTACTATCTCTGTAATTGAATTCGTACCAAATATTCGAGCAAAACCAGGAGTAGGATTTATTTTATTTAAATTAAATGATATTTTTTTTACACTAAAGTTAAAACGAGTGAATAATAATCCAATTAATAGTGGGAAAATAATGCATGTAAAAAATATAACAAAAATATGATGCAATGTCGGTTGTATTGTATAATATAAAATTTGAATTAAATTTTTTTCTCCCACTTCTTGTGGACGAAATCCAGACCAAGCTCTTTCAAAAGTTAGAGAAAAACCTTTCATCATATTGCTTGCATTTAAATAAAAATAAAGTGTAAAAAACAGGAGAACGGCAGCAGCAACAACTTCTCTTGGATTGGCAATATTTCCTTCTTCTCTAAACTGGTTCCGCCTCTCATCAGTTGCTTCTTCTGTTTTATCTTCACTATTTTTCTCTTCCCGTGATTCCATACCGCCTCATTTTTTATTGCTTAATGTGCGTAAAATGCTCTTTTCATTGTTTCAAACCATATAATTTCACTTTGAAAACCATACGTCGATATGATTGCAACCAATGAGCTAATGCTGATAAATAAAATTATCATTGTGGCGATAAAGTTTACTGGAAAGCTAATGGCAAATACGTTTAATGAAGGTAAAGATCTATTTAATAGTCCCATGGAAATATTAATTAATATTTGCACCGTGATAAGAGGTGCCGCAAGACGAAGACCAAGAATAAAGACCTGCTGAGCAATATTAAATGAAATTTTTGCAAAACTAACAGCTTCAGGCACAGGACCAATAGGAACAGTGACAAACGATTTTACAATTCCTTCAAGAAATATATGATGAATATTCAGTGTTAAAAATAAAACAATGACTATCCAATTTTGAAAAACAGCATAGGCCGATTCCTTTTCGTTCATTCCAGGATTAAACATAGATGCTGCCTGAAAACCCATGTTAATTCCCACTAAATGCGACGCTATTGATGCTCCAAAAAACATGAGTTTTGCTGAAAAACCAACGGACACTGCAAAAATAATTTCTCTTAAAGTCGCAGTTGCAATAGACAAGGCATTCCACTGCAATAAACTTTCGCTTGGTTTAAGATAATCTGAAACGATAGGATATGAAAAAAAAGAAAAAGCGATTCCTAAAGCTATTCTTAATCTAACGGGAACAACCTGATCTCCAAATAAAGGTAGAAAAAAAAATAATGTGACAACTCTGAGGAAGAGCATGGCAGCAAGCGGCCATTTTTGAGGATCAATTTGAACGACAGATAAAATATCCATAGTGTTTATTTCATTCTTCCAATTTCAGGTATTTTGTCATATAATTTATGAGTATAATCAGTCATTTTTTTCAACATCCAAGGTGATAAAGCAATAATAACTAAAATAATTGAGGCTATTTTTGGAAGAAAGCTCAAAGTAGATTCATTAATTTGAGTTGCCGCTTGAAAAATACTAATAAGCAAACCAACGACAAGTGCTACACTAAGAATTGGCAACGAAATTTCAATTGTTATGTAGAATGTGCTTAAAATAATGTCTATAATTTGCTGACTACTCAAGAAAACTCCTCAATTATATAAAGCTACGAACCAATGAGCCTGCTATTAAATTCCAACCATCAACAACAACAAATAAAATTATTTTTAGAGGTAAACTGACAATTGTTGGCGGAAGCATCATCATACCCATAGCCATAAGAACACTACTGACAATCATATCTATAACAATAAATGGTAAAAAAACTAAAAAACCAATTTGAAAGGCAACTTTTAATTCGCTAATCACGAAAGCAGGCACTAAAACCCGCATTGGGATGTCTTGTTTTGTTTCAGGTTGAGCAAGCTTACTTAATTTATAAAATAACCCCAAATCATCATTACGCGTTTGAGCAAGCATAAAATCACGAAGTGGTTCTTGGCTCACCTCTAATGCTTTTTCAGTATTAATTTGTTTATTCATATATGGAACAATGGCATTATCATATATTTTTGTCACTGTTGGAGACATAACAAAATAGGTTAAAAATAAAGACAGCCCAATTAAAATTTGATTTGGAGGCATGGTTGGCGAGCCTAGTGCCTGTCTTAAAAAAGAAAGCACGATGATAATTCTTGTAAATGCACTCATAAGCAAAAGAATTGCTGGACCAAAAGTCAGAAGCGTCATAACAGCAACAACTTTAATTGCCGGAGCAAAATCGTCTGGAGAATCTCCACTTGCTATATTGATTGAAAAAATTGGCGCAGAAGCTTGCGTTGGCGCACTCGTTGGCGTTAAACCTTGAGCATAAGCATATCCACCTAAAATAAGTAATAGAAATATGAGTAGCGCTTTTAATTGTATTTTTTCCACTTGTTTTCCTATTTAGCTCAATGGCTTCATCGAACGCAATTTTTCTCGAAT
This sequence comes from Bdellovibrionota bacterium, assembly GCA_040386785.1. Lineage (GTDB taxonomy): Bacteria > Bdellovibrionota_B > Oligoflexia > Silvanigrellales > Silvanigrellaceae > Silvanigrella. The sequence continues at coordinate 102 of JAZKEW010000223.1, read as the reverse complement.
CAAATTAGTCACATTTTCCACACTATCTGGCTCTTCTTTTTTCTTAACTTCTTTTTTCATTTTGGTTTTCTGTTGAGGTGTTTGGAGTGGGGCGGAGTGCCT
>JAZKEW010000222.1:837-2644 GCA_040386785.1 Bdellovibrionota bacterium | reverse complement strand
GAACAATTATAAGACTTGATTGTGGTATTAATTCACTTTTAGAGAGTGGTCAACAGCTCATAACAGACAATAAGTTTATCATTGTGATAACTTTTGTTACGCTTGGTATAAGGCCGCTAATTTCATGCGCAGAACCATATCCTATTCGAGCTATATCCTCGATACCCAAATATCTACACATCATCTGCCCGATTTTAATGTTTGGTAAATTTATGTCCGATCCAACCCCAATCACTGGTCGATCTTCTGACGCCTTTAGAAGCATTGCTAAAAGATTTTGGCCATTGAAAGTCCCCCTGTCTTCAATAACAAGTGTATTTTTTGGTAATGTACTTAAGAGATCACGAATCTGGTCAATATCACAAGCAGTATTTTCTCCAAAATCTCCACTGGGTTCTCCCCTATTTGCATGCCAACTCATTGATTCTGCTGGAATCCCTGCATGTTCTAAATCGCATATCCTAACTTCTTTCAGAGAGATATTCTTTTCTTTTGACAGTAAAAGATCCTTCTGCGCAGCAGCCGATTTTTCATTATACTCTGCCAAATAATCGCGAGCAGAGGAAATCAACATCTTTCTTAAATGAGAATTTAATGACTGTGCCCTTGAAATAAACTGCAATGTTTGAAGGGAAAAACGTCCTGTCTGCGAAGGGATTTTTTGAGCCCCAAAATTTCTACTTGATTGTGCAGCTAGTCTCCTTGGAAGAGGACTTCTCAATATTGCTAAGCTCATAGTGCATGCCCCTGTTGCTTTAATGTTGAGTAAGAGAGGTTCCTCTCTAATCATAAAAACGAGGTATTTAAGCTTTACGCTGCGCTTTTGAGCGCTCAATAGAATACCATAATATTTATATATTTAATTACGTTCATGAATTCAATATAAAAATTATCTTATTGTTTAAACAGACTGATTTTATTGAAATAATATATCTAGGTACCAAAAAACTGTTTGAAAGAAGCACTGTCTTGTTGATTGACGTTAAGATACTCTATTCCTTCCAAAAAATGACTTTGCTCAATTAGTTGACAAATTTAATTTCTAAAACTTCTCAAACACACTCACAATTTTTTTAAAACCCGATCCCGATTTACCCATCAATTGCTGCGCAAGCCCAAACTCAATACGCCTCATCTCATCAAGAGAGCGATACCTGACTCGCTTCCCTTGAAATTCAACTTCCAGAACTCCCTCAGCAATAGCATTTTGCAAGTTAGACAATTGCTCCTGTAATTCTTCATTTGTCCGCATAAAAATCAATCCTTCCAATAATTATCCCGCTCATCACGTTCCCGTTTTATTTTTTGTTTTTTTTGTGCATTCATATTTTGAGAGATAGAGATCAGCGTTGAAAATTGCTCTTCCAATTTTCTAAAATGCTCCTCTTTCATACGGTCATAGCCAAGCAAGGCAACCGCAGCACGAGCATAATTTCTTGTATCCAAAGCCTCATTTCGTTCACGAATTTTAATCCACTCATATTTTTCCTGCTTTTTTTCATTGACGGTGCGGATATTTTCTTCTGCCGTGAGCATCATAAAAAAATCTTGTGAATATTCATGTGGAAAATGACAATAACCATAGGGAAAAGTGCCATCATCTTCCCGCGCATTTCTTAAAAATCCATACAATTCTTGTTTTAAAATAGACGAGCCCACCATGGTAAGCCTGACTCCATTCGCAATTTTCTTGCCCTTGTAAGTAAAATCAATATTTTTTGGGTTCGCGTGAATTGACGGTAAATTTTCTTGCCCTTTAACAGCCATGACCCGACTTGGAGAAAACTTTCTGCAAAAGTTGTACACA
>JAZKEW010000222.1:0-827 GCA_040386785.1 Bdellovibrionota bacterium | reverse complement strand
ATGAACCGTGTTGTAACCACTGTCCACACACGTCATTTGAATTTTTCTGAATTCGCCTGTGTGCTCCATGATAAAGTCTTCATTGAGAATTTCGGTTAATTCCTTCCACAATTCCTCACGCGCGGAATCACCACACAAAACCCTGTAATCAATGGACCACGATTCTTTATTTCGCCCCCACGCGACGATTTCTAATTCCAAGCGATCTGCTTGCACGTCAACACCACACGTTAAAAGTAAGCCCTCTTTTGGAATAATATTGCGTTCGTATTTTTCGCGTCTAGCAAAAAGTTCCTCCCATGCAATAGCTTCACCCTTTAGTCGGTAAGGTTCACCAAGAACGGTGTTAACAAAAACACGCTCAAGATCTGGATTGCCTTTTGCCTCTTCGTATTCTTGTATAATTTGTTCCCAAGATTTCCAGCCATGTGGCGAATACATACTGGATAAATGAAAGCCTATGACATCGCGTTCAGGATGTTTTGCAATCCATTTTCCTTTTGCAAGCATTTCTGTTTTATGAAATTCATTGAGAATTTTTCCTTTACAGGATTCGCATTCATAAAAAACAGTTTCAGGTTTCCCTTTCTCCCATTTTAAATTCTTGAAATTTAAAACTTGAAAAAATGAACAATGTAGGCAAGGAACATGGTAATAGCGCATATCTGATTTTTCAAACATGCGTGTAATTTTGCATTGATTTTCCACGGTGGGAGTTGAAACGGCTAAAATTTTTTTACTATCGCCAAATGTATCTGCTCTTTTAATGGCAAGTTCAACAGGATCTCCTTCTTCCGTTGTCACTGGATACGAGGAAACTTCATCCA
>JAZKEW010000221.1:0-1630 GCA_040386785.1 Bdellovibrionota bacterium | reverse complement strand
ATGCTCAACTGCATCCTTATTCTGCAATTTATTTAAAGTTTAACACGGATACAGAGCAAGAGTTGACGCAAAAATTTAATATTCGTGGAATCCCTTTAATTATTATATTTGAAAATGGAAAAGAAAAAGCAAGACAAAGTGGCGCTATGTCTTTACAAATGTTTGAACAGTGGCTAAAAAAGAACCTTAATTTAAACAAGGCTTCATTATGAAGGAGCTAATTTTAATTCGCACAGTAATTCAGAGGACAAGTTTTGCTGAAGTTAAAATAAACAATATTTCTCAAGGACAATTTCAAAAAGGCCTTCTTATCTTATTTGGAGTTGGGTTTTCAGAAGAAGAAAATATTTCGACAGAAGAGAAAAATGCAGTTTATGAATTAGATGAAACAATTCTATTGAAAAAAATTCAACCAAAATTGGAAAAACTTTCAAATAAAGTTTTATCTTTGAGAATATTTTCAGATGTTCAAGGCAAGATGAATTTAAGCGTTAAGGATATTAATGGTTGCATTTATGTTATCAGTCAATTCACTCTTTTTGCTGATTGTACAAAAGGCAATAGGCCAAGCTTTACAAATGCTCTTAAAACAAATTTAGCAAATTTAATTTATGAAAAATTCGTTTCTATTTTAAGTGTGAATAATCTTGATATTAAAATTTATACAGGGAAATTTGGAGAAGAAATGCAAGTTTCATTATGTAATGAAGGGCCCGTTACTCTAATTTTGGAAGAGATTGCTTGATCTCTAATTCAAAATTTATTTATGAAAGCGCCTTTTTTCCGTTTGGTGGGCGTTCTGACTAATACAACTAAACTGAGTAATATTTGTGTAAATTTTCTAAACGGATTCTTTTGCGGGCCATGTTGCTGGTGTAGATGCGTGGCAAAAAACTACAGATGAAATTGTAAAATCAGTGTGTAATTGTGATTTTTTGCCCAAAATTTAGGCTATGCGTTACAAGGAATTAATGGAGATCGTATAACAAGTTATAGAGAACTATCTTCAGCGCCATAAGGTTGAGGATGTACATTTGTGAGTAGGGGAGCTGATGGTGGTTTGGCCTGAACCAGTGATGGCTGTTTCTTTATCCATTCTTTCGATCTAGGCACCACAGCACATTTACATAAAATTCCCAATAAAATAGCCCCAACAATAGCAATAGCAGCATATAAAGCTATGAGTATCTCGCGTTTATTCTCTTCATTCATAAGATAAACACAATGATCAACAGCATTCGGAAATTCTTCCGCAGCAAAAGTCTCCCAATCAGCTCCCATTGCTGTTGCCATCACTGTTGAATTCGCGCTCATTGTTTTAGTTAACTCCTTGAGAGTCCTGACTAGAGAAACTGTATGATCATCATTTACTCTTGTAGGGACACCGTGTGACGCAAGAAGGCTGCCAAAGTTTCCAATAGACATACAATCTGTGAATTCTTTTAATGGCCCATCATTAATCTGTTTCTCCCATAAGCACGCCCACCCGAAATCAGAACGTGTAACTCGATCAATACATTGACTCATCACATGTAGAGCAAACTGCTGCACAGCTTCTGGTAAATCTGCATACGTAAGAGGCGATTTAAAAATTCGGGGATTAGGTGAATTCTTCGTTTGAAATAGCGAA
>JAZKEW010000220.1:0-4778 GCA_040386785.1 Bdellovibrionota bacterium | reverse complement strand
TCTTATTTTCTCCATCTTGTTTTTCTATAAATTCGATTCCAATAGGAAACACTTCTTTCATTTTTGGATGCACTACTACTGCAGGAAGTGCTTGATGTTCATACGTGACGTGGAGGCACTGTCCAAAGATTAAGAAGTTTTATAATTGGGATTTAATTTTTAGATTTCTCCAAAACTCTTGAAAAGATCTTTGGGTTGAGTAGTTAAGCGAGAACCGCTGAAATTGAAACAATTGGAATTCTATACGAACGGATCATAAATCAGGGGCGTCTGGGCTAGGTTTCAAATTCTGAAGCCCATAACACGCATTTCCAAGGTCGTGAGCCTTAAATTCTGCAAGAGAATCCTTCTTTATCTTAACAGCAAGAGCTTCAATGAGTTCTTTTGCTTGGCTACTTTGATCATCAGTTCTAGTTCTTTTGCTGTTGGATGAGTAAGAGTCTCTGTCCTCTCCTTCTCCTAGCCCATGGTCATCAACCGGCCTAAAATACATCTTGTTATCCTGGCATTGAGCTTCTTCTTCTTTGACTATATGGCTAAGAGGTGGGGTTACACATCTACTAAGAGGCGTAGTTGTACTTCCTGTGGTTTTCATATTTTTTCTCCTTCTTTTTTTAAAAGATCCTACTCTTGTAGGGTAAACACGTAGAGATGTATACTGTTTAATGAGAATGAAGTCAACGAACTTTTTTTACTCTTGATCTTATTATTAAAATTTGTGATTTAATAGAGGCTGTGCGATAAGTCTAATTTATTGGAATTAATGTGAAAATTACAAATACATCGGGTTAAAAAATGAAAATTTTAAATATTGGCCTTATTGGCTATGGTTTTTCTGGTTCTACTTTTCATGCTCCTATTATTGACTGTATTTCTGGCTTGAAATTAACGCATATTGTCTCTAAAAATATTGATAAAGTTCGTGAAAAATATAAACACGTTGCAATATTAAATAATGTAGAAGAGATTTATTCTGTAAAGGAAATTGATCTCGTTATTATTACCACGCCAAATACAGAACATTATTCCATGGCAAAACAGGCGCTGTTAGCAAATAAACATGTTGTGGTTGAAAAACCTTTTGTTGTGCATAGTTATCAAGGGAAAGAACTTATTGCCCTTGCAAAGGAAAGAAACCTAATTTTAAGTGTTTATCATAATAGACGTTGGGACAATGGTTTTTTAACCTTAAAAAAAGTTTTAGAAAATAAAATTCTTGGAGAAATTTATTCTTATGAAGCTTATTATGATCGTTTTCGCCCGTTGCCAGCAACAGAAAAATGGAGAGAGCAAAATAGCATAGGTTCAGGTGTTTTATACGACTTAGGCTCACATTTAATTGATCAAGCTTTGCATTTATTTGGCAAGCCTACGGCAATATTTATGGACACAGAAATACAAAGAAAAAATGCACAAGCCACAGACTATTTTGAAATTATTTTTTCCTACAATAAAATGCGAGTTATTTTGGGTTCGTCTTCGGTACGGTTAAGCCCAAGGCCTGTGCTTTCGGTGCATGGAAGTGAGGGAAGTTTTGTTAAATATGGTCTTGATCCTCAAGAACAACAATTAAAACTAGGTGAAAACCCTTCTTCAAAAAATTGGGGGGTTGAGCCTGCAACAAATTCTGCTGTTTTAACTGTGCAAAAGAATGGCCTAGTTGAACCACAGCACTTAGCGTCATTGCCTGGTTCTTATGAAAAATATTATGAAGGAATTTATGACTGCATTGTGCATAAAAAAGAAAATCCTGTGGATGCAGGAGATGCTTTAAGTGTAATAGAGGTCATATGTGGTGAGCTTATTTCAAAATACCAATAACCGCCCCCGCAATCAGCCCTATTCCCACTAAAACACGATACCAAGCAAATACGTAGGTATTGTGCTTTTCTAAATAACGTAACAAGCCAAAAACCGCTGCAAATGCGGCAATACTCGCGGTTATAAGTCCCACAATTAAAACACTCCACCCATGCAAGGTGAGGCCTGCTTTGTGTAGCACCACAATTTCATGCAAACCCGCTAAAGTAATAACCGGTACTCCTAGAATAAATGAATAAGCTGCGGCAGTTTCTCGCTTTAAACCAAGCATAAATCCAGCTGTTAATGTAGCACCGCTTCGCGACACCCCTGGTATAAGAGCAAGCATTTGTGCAAGTCCAACCAAAATAGCGTCTTTAAGAGTTATTTGCGAAAATTCACGAGTCGGTTTGCTAAATTTTTCACAATAAATAAGTAGTAAACCCATTATAATAGAAGCTGTTCCTATGACGTAAATAGAACGAAAAGGAGTGCCTGGTGCATTCAAAGTAGATTTTAATAAAAGTCCAGCAACTCCAACTGGAATAGTGCCAAGAATAATTCCTAGGCCAAGCTTAAATTCATGAGATGAAAAATTTCTTTTCACAATGCTTTGGCAGGTTCCAGAAAAAATGGAAAAAATTTCTTTTTTAAAATAAATCATAACGGCAAAAAAACTTGCCAGTTGAGCTGCACCGCTAAAAGGCGTTCCGGGGTCAGTCCAGCCTAAAAGAGAAGGCACAATTCGCATGTGCGCCGTGCTGCTAATTGGCAATAATTCTGTTATTCCTTGCACAATGCCAAGAATAATTATTTTAAAATAACCGAGATCGACGAACCCGCAGTCAATGGCGTGGCCGTGCAGGGGAATAGGGCAAGAATTAAGCATATATTTTATCCTTATTTGAGAGTGGTACAAATAATAAATTTACCACATCTTGTCAAATATTATACAAATTGCTAGTGCTTACTTGTTGATGAATTTTATGGAGAAAAAAATTATGAGTGAATTACAAAGAATGAATCTGAATGAACTTCGTGAAAAATTTGATCCCATTCGGAGGTCTCTTTGACACGCCGTTAAAGCGTAAACGCATTATGGAAATTGATTCCGAAAGCAACACTGACCCAAATTTTTGGACAGATAGAAAAAAATCAACGGTACTTTTAAAAGAAAAAAAAATATTAGAAGATGGCATTGCTGCTGCAGTTAATATTAGTAAAAAATTCGATGATGCCATTACTGCTATTGAATTTGGTGAAGAGGGTGACTTGCCTTCCTCCAAAGAAGCTGACGAACTTATTTTAAGCTTACAAAAAGAAGTGGAACTTTTTGAAACACGCAGGTTGTTATCACAAGACAATGACAAAAATAATGCCATTGTGAGCATTAATGCGGGAGCTGGTGGTACGGAGGCCTGCGATTGGGCTCTCATGATTATGCGCATGATTTTACGCCACGCAGATAGACGAGGTTGGAAATCGGAAGTTGTGGATGAACTTGAAGGTGATGGCGCAGGTATTCGCAATGCCACCATTACAATTGACGGTGAATATGCTTACGGGCTTTTAAAAAGTGAAAATGGCGTGCACAGACTTGTGCGCATCTCGCCTTTTGACGCCAATGCAAAAAGACATACCTCATTTTGTTCCGTTTATGTTACCCCCGTTGTGGATGACGACGTGCAAATTGACATTAAAGATGTTGATTTAAGAGTAGACACTTACAGGGCAGGGGGCGCTGGTGGACAACACATAAATAGAACGGACTCCGCTGTGCGTATGACTCACATTCCTTCTGGAATTGTTGTACAGAGTCAACAACAACGAAGCCAAATTCAAAATAGGGAAACCTGTTTAAAATTGCTCAAAGCTAAACTTTATGAGCTGGAATTAAATAAACGACAAGCAGAGTCCCGTGCTGTGGAAGATGCTAAAATGGATAACGCTTTTGGTTCACAAATTCGTTCCTATGTGCTGCACCCTTATAAACTAGTTAAGGACATAAGAACTTTAGAACAAAGCTCAGACCCCACAGCTATTTTAGATGGTAATATTGAACCCTTTTGTATCGAGTATTTGAGGCAACTTTCGAGTGGACAATTTAAAGGGAAAGGAGCTAAGTCAGAAGACTTAGAAGATTAAATGGAAAACATAAAAAATGAACTAGAGCGCGTTATAAAAGACATACCAAATTTCCCAAAAGAAGGGGTCGTATTCAAAGACATCATGCCTCTTTTTTTAAATCCAATGTTATTTAAAAAAACAATTAAGCACATGGCCGATATGATTGCTCCCTATGCGCCGACACATATTGTTGGCATGGAAAGCCGTGGATTTTTATTTGCAGTTCCCCTTGCCTATGAACTTTCTTTAAGTTTTGTGCCTGCACGAAAAAAGGGGAAGTTGCCAGGTTCTGTTGTGAGTCAAACTTATAGTTTGGAATATGGTACAGACACACTAGAAATACAAAAAGATGCCCTCAACGAAAAGGCAAAATATTTTATTTTTGACGATGTTTTAGCTACTGGTGGAACAGCTTTAGCTGTGAATGATTTGCTCAAAGAACAAAAATGCAACGTTGTTGGAAATTTATTTTTAATTGAGCTCGAATTTTTAAACGGACGAAAGAAATTGCTTGAGAAGCATCTTAATTTAAATTTAAGTTCTTGTTTGAAGTATTAGTTTTTATCATCCGTTTTATGCCCATGTATAATTTTATACATAGACTCCATAATTTCAGTGAGAGCACCACTCTCCTGGTCCAATTCCCCTGCAAGTTTTAAGGCATTTTGTGATTCTTGGTGTGTGCTTTTATTTAAATTGCTCATTTCATTGACTGAGTGATTTACTTTTTGAATGGCTGTATTTTGCTCTTCAGTTGCTGTTTGAATGCTTTTGGTATTTTCAAGAATAGTTTCAACTCCCTGTGCAATTTCTTTAAAAGAATTTGAGACCTGTAGAGTATTTTTTTGTAC
>JAZKEW010000219.1:8411-19097 GCA_040386785.1 Bdellovibrionota bacterium | reverse complement strand
TTGTAAAAGAATTGTTTTCTTTGCTTGTGAAAATTTCAAAGGCATGGAGTCCGCCTTGCACGAATTCTTCCACATTAATGCCAGCAAGGGCTAAAGGAAATAAACCCACAGCAGTAAAAATAGAGTAGCGCCCCCCAATTCCTTGAGGAATTGGGAAGGCAGGGTAGTGATTTTTTTTGGAGATAGAAAGCAAAGTGCCATTGGAAGGATCGGTGATGGCAAAAATTCTTTTTTGTGCTGCTTCTATTCCAAAACGATTGTCTAGATATTGTTTTAAAACTCGAAAAGCTAAAGCAGGTTCCGTGGTGCCACCAGATTTTGAAATAACGACAAGACTTGGTGTGTAGGATTCTAGAGCCTCACACAATTCAAGAAGTTCTTCTTGTGCAAGATGATGTCCAGCCCAAAATAGAAGTGGTTTTTTATGAAATTCTTTTGCGTTTGAGAGCGCAAAGCTATGTGTGAGAGCTTCATAGACAGCTTTTGTGCCGAGCAGACTACCTCCAATTCCTATGACGATAATGGCGTCTGAATGGGATGAAATAGATTCCACGAATGGTTTTTGTTGTTCAATGGTGGCTTGGGCAGATTCTTTTATGAAAGAAATCCAATCGGTAAATTCGGAGCTTTTTCCTTTTTTATCGAGCAAGTCATTTTTAGCTTGCACTAAATTATTTAATTCATTTTCCAGATGTTTTTCTATAGGAAAAACAGAGTTAGCTTTATTCCAGTGAAGAGAGAGAGAGTTTTTTTCAGACATAAAATGCTCCTACAAATGTGTGTAGGAGCGATGATAGACTTAATTTTGCGACGAAGGCAACAAAAGGTGGGAACAACTTGGGCAAAACTCAACGGCTTTGCCACGATTTACCGTATTTAATATTTGTGGAGACAAACCAATACGGCAATTTCCGCAAGCACCTTCTACCACGCGGCAAATAGGGCCATTGGGGTTGCGGGTGATTTTGGCAACTCGAGTGTAATGTTGAGCAACTCTGTCGTCGAGACGCGATAAATAGGAGTCCCGAACGGTTTGAATTTCAGCAAGTCTGCCAGCGGAATTGCCCTCTGCGGTTTCTGCCTTTTTGCGTTCATCTTCAGAAGCTTCTATGGTCTGTTTGAGGTCCGATTCCGCTTTGTGAAAAATGGTTTTGCTTTGCTCAATTTTGCTTTCCGTATCATCAGCTCTACGTTGAGTTTCTCTCATATCGCGATCGACGTTGTCTAGCTCTCTTTTATAAGCGCGGTGGTCGTCATCGTTTTTTGCTGCAGCAAGCTTTGCCGAACGTTCAACCTTTTTTTCTTCAAGCTCATCGAGTCTTTTGTAAAGACGACGAAGTTCTGCTTCGTTAAAGCTCATTTCGTTTCGCGATTTACCGAGAAGTTCTTCGCTTAAACGCGATTTTTTTGATAATTCGGCAAGTTCTTTTTGAGCAGCACGCTGATGTTGGGTAACGAGCCCTGCATCAATGTCGAGTCTATAAATTTGTTCAATAGTTTCATATGTTGGATTCAAGTTATCCTCCTCTAATTTTAAACGTTTGGAAATATCACTTTGCAATGCACAGTGCAAGGCCTTCTTTGAGGACGTCAGAAGGTAAATGCCGTCCAATAAAGACTATTTTGGTTCTGCGTTCTTCGCCTTCAAGCCACGGCCTGTCTTGTGCGGTCCCCATGTTCGTATGGACTCCCTGAAACACAATTCTAGAATTTTCATTGGCTGCATTAATAATTCCTTTATAACGGAGTAATTGATTGCCAAGTTCGCCAATAATGAGTTGTATAAAGCGAGAAAAACGCTCCATATCAAGAGCCTTTGTTTCCTCAAGGTAAATGCTTTGAATAGCTTCATCGTGGTGGTGCTCGTGGTACACCTCTGTGATGGCAGGGTTGACTTCAATTCTGGCGTCGAGGTCAAATGCTTTTATATCCAAAATTTCGCCAATGGGAATGTTTGAATAGTTTGTTTTATAGAGTTTTGCTAGGGTATTCATGGAGTGAATTGTGTCAAGGGTGGTATGAAGTTGTTCTGTGGTTACGAGATCGGTTTTGTTGAGTAAAATGATGTCAGCGAAGCCAATTTGATCTTGGGTTTCTTTTATCTCTTTTAAATTTTGGTGTATGTGCTTGGCATCAACAACGGTGACAATAGCATCTAAATAAAAGTGTTTTTTGAGCGCCTCTTCCATAAAAAATGTTTGGGCCACGGGGCTAGGATCGGCAATGCCTGTTGTTTCAATCACAAGGTGATCGAAGTTTACATTTTTTTTGATTAAATCAAGGCAAATTTTACTTAAATCACCGCGAACAGTGCAGCATACGCAACCGTTATTCATAATTTTAAGTTCTTCTCCAAGACTTTGCACGACAAGTTCAGAGTCGAGGTTAACATCTCCAATTTCATTTAAAATAACGGCTATTTTTTTACCATGTTGTTCTTGTAATAGACGATTTAAAAGCGTTGTTTTTCCAGATCCTAAAAAACCCGTGACAATGGTCACAGGAACTTCTTTTTTTACCATAACGGTGTATCCTCTCTAAGCTCTAATTCCAAACTCTAGGAAACTAGTTTAAGATGATGCAATTTGCAATAAGGAGTTTTTATGACAGAAAGTGCGAATGCCAGTAGCTCATTTGGTTCTAGCCAAGATTTTGCTAGAGTGGGTTTTAAAACAATCACAAATCGGCTGATTATGAGTGGAGATTTAAATGCCGCAAACACTTTATTTGGAGGAAAACTCATTCAATGGGTGGATGAAGCTGGTGCTGTATTTGTCATGGAGTTGTTGCGCAGCCATCATATTGTCACCAAAAAAATTTCTGAGGTTCTTTACAATGAGCCAACAAAAATGGGTGATGTGCTTGAGTTTTTATTTCGAGTAAAAAAAGTCGGAGCAACGTCCGTTACAGTGGAGTGTGTTGTGAGAGCAAAAGCAATTGATCATGACGACACTTTGCGCCTCATTTTAAATTGTGATTTAGTTTTTGTAAAGATTGATAAGCTGGGAAGACCAGTGGCACACCACTATCTGCAGCAAAATTTGAGTCAGGAGTAATATGAGGTCAAATTTAATAGACAATTGTCTTTGGACGCCATCAACCAAAGACGTGCAAAAGTCGAATATGGTTGATTACATGAATTATTTGAAAAAAAATAATTTCATAGAAGTACAAAATTATGATGAGCTGTACAGGTGGTCCGTTGAACATGCAAGTGAATTTTGGTTGAGTATTTGGAATTACTGTGGAGTTATTTCCAAACAACAACCAAATAAAACAGTTGATAATTTAAATTCATTTAAAAATGTAAATTGGTTTCCTGGTGCGTCCTTAAATTATAGTGAAAATCTGCTCAAAAAGAACAATAATGATACTGCTATCGTATTTAGAGGTGAAGATAAAGTTAGTCGCAGGCTTTCCTGGAAGGAATTGGATAATCAAGTTTCTTGTTTGCAGCAGCATTTTAAAAATCTAGGCGTAAAAAAGGGCGACAGAGTTGCTTTTTACATGCCAAATATACCAGAAACTGTTTGTTGTGTTCTTGCAGTAGCCAGTCTTGGAGCAATTTCTTCTCTTTGTTCTCCCGATTTTGGAGTTCAGGCTGTTGTCGATAGATTTGGACAAATTGAACCGACATTATTTATTTATGCTGACGAATATATTTACAACGGAAAATTTATTAATGTAGTAAATAAAGCAAGCGAAATTATAAACGAAATTTCATCTATAAAGCACTCTTTTTGTGTTTCCTACAGCAATGGCATCGTAGATTTATTATCCAAATACACGCCACAAAAAATTGAGTATGAATACGTGCCTTTTAACCACCCGCTTTATATTATGTTTTCTTCAGGAACCACAGGGGTTCCTAAATGCATTGTACACGGAGTTGGTGGAACGTTAATTCAGCATTTAAAAGAGCACATGCTGCATTGTAATTTAAAAAAAGGGGATGTGATTTTTTATTTTACGACCTGTGGATGGATGATGTGGCAGTGGCTTGTGGGAGCCTTGGCGAGTCAGTCCACATTGTTGCTTTATGATGGATCCCCATTTTCTCCAAATATGGAGGTTATTTTTAAATATTTGGAGGAAGAAAATGCGACTGTATTTGGGACCTCTGCAAAATATATTGATTCTTTAAGAAAAAATAATTTTATTGCAAGCGAAAAATATCCGTTAAAAAATTTAAAAATAATAGCTTCTACAGGATCTCCTTTAATTGCTGAAAATTTTGATTATGTTTACAGTAAAATAAAATCAAATGTTTGTTTGGCTTCAATTTCTGGAGGCACCGATATTGTTTCCTGCTTTGTATTGGGAAACCCCATTGGAAAGGTTTACAGAGGTGAAATTCAAACCCCAGGACTTGGAATGAAAGTTTGTGTTTTTAATGATGAGGGAAAAAGCCTTTTTAGTGAAAAAGGGGAACTTGTGTGCACTCTCCCTTTTCCAAGTCAACCAATTTATTTTTGGAATGATGAAGGGCGAAAGAAATATGATGCATGTTACTTTAGCAAGTATGAAAATGTTTGGCACCACGGGGATTGGATGGAATTAACTCAACATGGTGGTGTCATTATTTACGGTCGCTCAGACTCAACGTTAAACCCAAATGGAGTGCGAATTGGTACAGCTGAAATTTATAGACAAGTAGAACAATTTGATGAAATTAATGAGAGTGTTGTGGTGGAGCAATATTGGAAAGATGAAAATAGAATTGTTTTGTTTGTTGTTATGAAAAAAGGAGTTGAGTTAAGTTCTCAATTTATTGATAAAATTAAGAATAAATTAAAAACAGCTTGTTCGCCAAGGCATGTTCCTGCAAAAATAATTGCTGTGCCAGCAATACCAAGAACAAAATCAGGAAAAATCATGGAGATTGCAGTTAAGTGTGTTATAAATGGTCTGGATGTAAAAAATAAGGATGCCATGGATAATCCTGAATGCCTTTCTTATTTTGAAAAAAATACTCAACTCAATATGGATTAAAATTTATGTCAATTATTGTTTTAACTGGTGCTCATGGGTTTATTGGAACAAATTTATTAGAAAAAATTCTTGTGTCTTCGCCAGAAGAATTAGGGCTTGAAAAAGTAGCAACGCCAAAATTTTCAAATTTTGATAACGGGTTAAACGCAAAAAATATTTCAACCATTATCACTGATTTACCTGAAAGTTTGAATCAAAATAATGCAAGACGTTTTGCTGGTTCTGCAAGAGTAAAGTATGTTGACTATGAAAGTTTATTTCAATTTCTTGAGAATTTACCCGAACAACCCACGCTTATTATTCACAATGGTGCCTGTTCTTCTACAGTAGAGCAAAATCCTGAAGTCTTTGCAAAATTAAATTTAGGCTACACGCAAAAAGTTTGGGCGTATTGCACAAAACACAAAATACCTTTGATATATGCTTCCAGTGCAGCGACATATGGAGACGGTACTTTGGGTTTTTCTGACAAAAAAGAAGATTGTGAAAAATATACATCTCTTAACTTGTATGGAAAATCAAAACTCGATTTCGATATTTGGGCATTAAAACAAAAAGAAACTCCACCCACTTGGTTTGGGCTCCGCTATTTTAATGTGTACGGTCAATTTGAAGGACACAAGGGTGGACAGGCTAGTATGGTTTATCATGGTTACGGTCAGGCCACACGAACGGGTAAAATTAAACTTTTTAAAAGCAATACTTCCAAGTACGCTGATGGCGATCAAGTTCGTGATTTTATTTATGTGGATGATATCGTTGCAATCACTCTAATTTTGGCTCGTATTTGTATTGAAAGAAAAATGGGCAATTCAAAACTTGTTTTGCCAGACAATGGAATGTTTTTAAACGTAGGAACTGGCGTTACTGAAACTTGGAATAATCTTGCTAAAAATGTTTTTACTGCATTAGGGCTTCCTGCAAATATCGAATATATCACAATGCCTGAAAATATTGCAAATCAATACCAAAATTATACTTGTGCTGATCTTTCTTCTTTGCGATCCATTGGCGTGAATCACCAATTTCATACCCTAGAGCAAGGTGTAACGAAATACGTGCAAAAGCATTTGGTGCGTGGGCAATAGTCAATTCTTTCTGTATCTTGTTCAGAAATTAACCATATTTGAGTAAATTACAGGCGTGTGCTCAACCACCCTGCTTTGGGAGAGTGATTTTGTGTATTCATTTGTACGTCAAAATGACGCACAAAAGATGGCGTAAAAAATTAAACTCATTTGTACGTCAAAATGACGTACAAATTGACATCTGAAAATTGTCCCAATAAATTGCGGAGGGAGCATGTCCATTGAATCGGTCCAGAAGGATGCCAGAATTTCTATTCGATTGGAGAGTCATCAAAAAGAAATTATTGACAATGCTGCAGAACTTAATGGCCAAACTACATCTGCCTTTATTCTTGATTTTCTTTTGGAAAAGGCTAGAGATGTTGTCAAAGATCATCAACAAACATGCATGTTGTTAGAAGATGCAAAAAAGCTAATTGAACTTTTAGAGCAAAGTGAAGAGCCCACTCATGCCCTGGAATTAGCACGAGACAGATTTCAAAAAAAAAAGTTTGAAAATGATGTATGGGCATTCATGGATCTTTCTAAGCTTCCAAAAACTTCAAACAGGAAAAATTTTTATTGTGAATTTGAGCCGTTTCAGAATTTTTTTCGAGAGTATCCTAGTCAATTTGAGCAAAAATCTTTGACAAAAGTTTATGTAGCGCTTTATAAAGAAGATGATTTAATAGGTGGGTATTATTCTTTGAATACGACATTCTTTGAATTCCCAAATTTGAAACGAAAATTAAAAATGCTTCAAATAAAGCGAATAGCTGTCGATCCAAGAGTCATTGGCATGGGGGTTCATGAATTATTGCTTTTGCATGCAATGGAAAAAATAGTTTCTATTTCTACTTATTACAATGATATATTTGGAGTTGAAGTTTCAACCCAGTGGCGTTCTGCGGATAAATTTTACAGGCAGTATGGGTTCAAATATTTAAATGAGAGTGAAAATAAAATGTATTTATCATTTAAAACATTTAAAAATCTATTTAATTGAACGAGAAATAAATGAAAAAATTTGAAAAAAATACAAAGGGTATTATTGTTGCTCTTATTTCTGTAGTTATGTTCATGGAATTTCTTGATGCAACAATTATCAATACAGCTATTCCAAGTATAGCAAAAAGCTTTCAGCAGGATCCTCTTCTTTTGAAGTTTTCAGTAACAAGTTATTTTTTAAGTTTAGCAATATTCATACCTATAAGCGGTTGGTGTGCAGATAAATTTGGAACCAGAAAGATTTTTTTGTCCTCCGTGACTCTTTTCGTTCTTGCGTCATTTCTATGCGCTATTTCAACGAATATTTTAGAACTTGCAATTTTTCGTTTTTTACAAGGAATGGGTGGAGCGTTTATGAACCCTGTTTCCCGTATTATTATACTGCGCATCTTTCAGCCAAAAGAGTTGGTTCGAATTCAGGGTTACATTTTTACTCCTGCGATGCTTGGTTTTGTCCTTGGACCATTTTTGGGTGGAATAATTGCAACTTATTTAAGCTGGAGTTGGATATTTTTGGTAAATATTCCGGTTGGACTTACGGTTGTTTATTTAGGATTTTATTTTATTCCAGAACAAAAAGAAAAAGTGGTAAAAAAATTCAATACTCTAGGGTTTATTTTAGCAGCAGTTTCGTTAAGTTGTATTAGTTTTTCTGTGGACATGATTGGGCATTATGAATATGTCCCAAAAATATTTGTTTTTTTAGCGGGATGTATTGGAATTATTTTATTTTTTACTCTTATTTTTTATTGCTTACGAGCTCATAACGCTATTTTTAATTTCTTGCTGTTCCGCTTTAAAACTTTTCGTGTCGGATTACTGTCGAACTTTACCATGTACATGGTATCCTCAAGCTCAATTTTTCTTCTGCCTCTTATGTTTCAAGTACAATTTATGTATTCGCCAATGTACTCTGGTATTCTTGTCTTGCCAATTTTTTTTGGATATCTTGTTTTTAGGTTTTTAGCGCCACGAATTATCCCTAAAATAGGCTTTAAAGTTTCTGGCACGATTTCTTGCATTCTTGTTGTCGTTTCAATTTTGTTAGTTGCCCAAATAAAATTAACAACATCTATTTATTATATAGTTTGCGTAGAATTTTTATTAGGAGCTTGCACAATTCTTTTTGGCTCAACAACAGGTGCGCTCACTTATGTTGACGTGCCTAAAAATTTAACCTCTCATGCAACTGCACTTGATCTCACTTCACGTCAATTTGCCTCAGGAATGGGAGTTGGGGCTTGTGCATTTTTCATTAATTTTTTTAGACACGCTTTTTCTTTAGAATTATCTTCTCCAGGTGGGTCAAAAGTATTTCAATATACTTTTATCTTTATGTCGCTACTAGGGCTTTTATCTCTCATTCATATTTTGCAATTGGGGCGTCGTGAAGGAGAACATGCTTTAAAAGCTTAACAGCTCGTTCCACATCTTCCTTGGAAATATTTAAATGAGTTACTGCTCTAAACCTATTTTCACCGACAGGGGAAAATCGAATACCATTTGCTATGCACAGTTCGTTGAATTGAGTTGGTGACATTTTTTGGCCAGTCCACGAAAAAAATACCATGTTGGTTGAAGGGTTCGTTGTTTCTATTTTTAATAAAGGGAGTTCTTCGTGTATTTTTCTTGCAAGAAGAGTTGCATTAGCGTGATCTTCTGCAAGCCGATTGATATTATTTTGTAGAGCATAAATTCCTGCTGCCGCAACAATTCCGCTTTGTCGCATTGAGCCGCCAAATAGCTGCTTCAATCTTCTCACCTTCTCAAAATGCTTTTTAGGAAAAGCAAGTAGTGCACCCATTGGACAACCGAGTCCCTTGGATAAACAAAGGGTGACGGTATCAAAATCTTTCACAATTTCTTTTACTGGAGTAGACGTTTTGACAACCGCATTGAATAATCGGGAGCCATCAAGGTGGGTTTTTAGCCCTAATTCTTTTGAAACGTTGAGCACTTCGCGAATAGATTCCAACTCCCAAGCCACTCCACCACCCATATTGGTTGTATTTTCTATGCTCACTAATTTTGAAACAGGGTAATGGGGGCCGCGTATTTTACGGTAAGTTTTTAGAACATCTTCGCCACTAAATATGCCATTTGTGGTGAAAATTGGTTTTGCCATGAGAGCCGAATGCACAGCAGGTCCACCGGCTTCGGCAAAAAAAAGATGGCAATTATCGGCGGCAAGAAGTTCGTCCCCTGGTTCTGTGTGAAGCTTTAATGCAATTTGGTTACACATAGTTGAAGAGGGCAGAAAGAGCGCTGTTTCAAAGCCAAACATTTGCGCAACCATTTCTTCTAAGGCCAGGGTGGTGGGATCTTCTCCTTTTTGTTCGTCACCAACCTCTGCATTGAGCATGGCATTTTTCATTTCAACTGTAGGCTTTGTCATGGTATCGCTATAAAAATCAATTCCTTTAAACATGTATTTACTCCATTATTGTATGCACCTTCTCGCGAGGGTGGGCTGTGTGAATATCTAACACAAAAAAAAATTATGCGAAAATAGTTTATAATACGCTGAACATTGTTTATGATGTTTGCATTCACGTTAAAAGTCTAACTTTATTAAAGGTTAAAATTGCATGGACGCACAACAATTAACTCGTCAAATTTATTGGTCTCCCAGCGGGGGGTTAAATCATTTTTTACATCAATCAACCTACATATGGTTGGTTATTGCAATTGCAATTTGTGCATTTGGTGTGTGGCGTCACGTGCAATTATGGAGAATAGGGCAAAAAGAAATTTGCTTTGACAAGCCACTTACTAGGCTAGGTTTTTTCTTCAAAAATGCAATTGGCCAAGCTCGTATTTTACGGGCAAGAAGAATGCGTGATCCCAAACCAAAATCTTATTATGCTGCATTTATGCACGGGCTCATTTTTTATGGTTTTTTAGCTTTATTTTTTGGTACCACGATAGTTGCACTGAAAGATTATCATATTGTTGATTTATACCACGGTTGGTTTTACGCTTTTGTTAAAATTGAATGCCAAGCAGGAGGTTTGGCGTTGGCAATTGGCTTGTTCATGGGGATTTTTAGGCGTAGCCAAAAAGAATTAAAATTCAAACATGGTTTGGGTTATTCAATACTTTACGCTTTTTTATTTGTACTTGTTATTGCAAGGCTTTCGTCTTGCTTTTGATGTCAATGCGCCAGACAGGCCTTACGCCTTTGTTGGAAATTTATTTGGCTTTTTATTTCCTAAAAATATGAGCACGGACTCAGCGAATACGGTGTATGGTTCTATTTGGTACGTGCATATGCTGACAACCATGGCTTTTATTGCTACTGTTCCTTATACAAGAGCACTACATATTGTCACGGCAAGTTTAAACTTAATCACCGCTCGTCTCGAACCTACAGTTCTGCTTGCAAAAATGAATTTTGAAAATGCAGAGGCTGAATATTTTGGTGCTCGGGAAGTTCAAGACTTCACCTGGAAAGATTTATTGAGCTTTGATTCCTGTACGGAATGCAGAAGGTGCACAGATATTTGTCCTGCCAATGCCGTTGGAAAACCGCTGGATCCACGTGAAGTCATACTAAAACTTCGTGACAGCATGCTTGTAGAAGCGCAGTTTGCAAAAAGCAGTGAAACGATCGACGTCA
>JAZKEW010000219.1:0-8401 GCA_040386785.1 Bdellovibrionota bacterium | reverse complement strand
AGCAGTGAAAAAGACAAAAGCCGTGAAGGGTTATATTTATTTGAGAATGGAACAATTACCCACGATGAAATTTGGGCATGCACAAATTGTGGCGGTTGTGTGGGCGAATGCCCTGTGGGGATAAATCAATTGCGCCCTATTATGGAATTAAGGCGTTATCAAACGTTAAGTTTAGGAGAAATTCCTCCCACAGCTGGGAAAGCGATTGAAAATATCAAGCAGTACAATAACCCTTGGGGACTTCCAAATAGCGAGCGTTTCAAATGGGCCGAAGGCCTTGACATTCCTATTATCACCGGCGACTCCCCTGAAGTGGAGTACTTATATTATGTTGGTTGTGCTGGCTCTTATGACGCAGGAAATCAAAAAGTTGCTAAAGCTGTGGTTAATATTTTAAAGCACTGCAACGTCGACTTTGCTGTTATGGGCAAAGCAGAAAAATGCAATGGAGAACCTGTTAAAAGGCTCGGAGATGAATATTCCTTTTCTGAAATTGCTAGATCTAACGTGGAACAATTAAATAAATTAAAATTCAAAAAAATTGTCACCCATTGCCCACACTGCTTCAACACGTTGAAAAACGATTATCAAGAATATGGCGGCAAATATGAAGTTTATCACCACTCTCAGCTATTGAGCGCATTACACAAAAGTGGAAAGTTACATTTACCAACGAGCGTGGACAAAGAAGTGACTTTTCATGACCCCTGTTTTTTAGGACGTCATAATGGAGAATATGAAGCGCCACGCCAATTACTTGAAGCCATAGCAGGTTTGCGTTTGTCTGAGATGGAAAAAAGCAAACAAACTTCAAGTTGTTGTGGTATGGGTGGCGGAAATATGTGGTATGAAAGCGAAGGTGGAGGAAAAATTGTCGAAAATCGTCTACAGCATGTGGCAGAAACTGGGGCTAAAACCCTCGTCACTGGCTGCTCTTACTGCATGATCAATTTTAAGAGTGCCTTTGCTAATTTGGAAGAAACAAAAAATTTAGAAGTTATTGATCTTGCTGAAGCGGTCAGTCTTGCGTTATGACCGTTTCGTTTGGAGTCCGTGAAAGGAGATTATCATGTTACATTCATTTAGTTTTGGTGAGTTAGCGCTCATTTTTGGAATTATTCTTGTTCTGTTTGGTGGGAGCAGGCTTGCTTCCATTGGGAAATCTTTGGGTGAAGGAATTTCTAATTTTAAAAAAGGTTTAAATGCCCCTATGGAAGAAAAGCCTCAACAAGCAGCTGCGCAGGTGGCGAGTGAACCGAAACTGCAAGTTGTGCATAACGTGCAAATAGATTCTTTGCAAAATTCTTCTCGAATGCAGCATGTGGTTGATGTGGAAGCGAAAGAAGTGAATAAAGGCTAACCATTATTTTTGAAAATTTACAGCAAAGACTTTTTTTTATTATTGGCAAAGGGGGGGTAGGGCGTAGCTCGGTAGCAACTTCCTTAGCAGCGTATTTTAGCCAAAAAAAAGAAAATGTTCTTCTTGTGCAATGGTCTCTCTCCGACTCCATTTCGAATATTTTTTCTCATGTACCTATTGGCCATAAAGAGCAACGAATTCAGTTTTGCTTTTCACCTGAAAAAGGGCAATGTCATTTTAAAACAATGAATTTTGATGCCAACGAAGCCATGAAGGAATATTTTGTTGATCACCTTAAAATGAAGCTGCTTTATTCTATTATCATTCAAAATAAACACGTACAAAAATTAATTCAAGCCGCTCCAGGGATTGCCGAATTATTTTTTTTAGGGCGTTTGTTTTGGCTTGTAGAACTTGCACAAAAAGAACGGGGTGTTTTTTATCACAGAATTATTGTAGATACACCGGCCACTGGCCATGGAGTCTCTTTATTTGGAATTACAAAAGCAGTGGCAAATTTAGGCATGACAGGGCCTCTTGCTTTGGAATGCGAACGAGTGACGAAGCTTTTGTCTAACGAACAGAAAACAGCGGCATTTCTTGTGACGCTGCCTGAAGAGTTGCCGTCGGAAGAG
Source organism: Bdellovibrionota bacterium (assembly GCA_040386785.1). Taxonomy (GTDB): domain Bacteria; phylum Bdellovibrionota_B; class Oligoflexia; order Silvanigrellales; family Silvanigrellaceae; genus Silvanigrella. The sequence goes on along the minus strand of JAZKEW010000219.1, from coordinate 6,406 downwards.
TGTATGGAATCAATTCCTATTATCAAGCAAAAACTAGGTTATAATCCTTTGTTTCTTATTGTAAATCAGTCTGTGCTTCCGTCTCTTTATCCTAATTTAGAAAATTATTTGCAAGAAAGTTGGTTCAAAAACTTGTTGCACTCATTTCATTCGGAAAGTGCAAAAAATAGCCTCACTTCTCTTATGGCCTCAATCATGAAACGAAATGTGTATGAAAAAAAATTAGAGCAATTTGCGCAGCTTGAAAAAATGAAATTATTGTCAATTCCTGATTTCAACTTAACACAAAAAGAAAGTTCAGCTTTGCAAATTATAAAGGCTATGACAGGATATTTCCATGAAATTTCCTAAATTACATATTTTTCTTGGAGCTGGTGGTGTGGGCAAAACAACTTTGTCAGCAGCGTTTGCCTTGTCGCTTGCAGCATCAGGGAAAAAAGTTGCTTTATTAAGCATCGATCCAGCAAAACGTTTGCAGTCCGCTCTCGGAATTCATTTTAATGGTGAAGAAGGTGTGTCCATTCTAATGGAGAATGCAAACGGAGGTGAATTGAGAGTTTCTATGTTGCAAATGGAGGACACTCTCAAGCGTTGGATAGAACAAAAAAAAATGAATTCTGTTAAACAAAAAAAATTAATGTCAAATCCATATTACACTGCTCTGGCTGAAAAATTAGCCTCTTCTAGTGACACGTTGGCGGCAATTTATATCGCTGAATGGCTCGAGCGTTTTCCTCAGGTTGAGGACTTTATTATTGATACTGCACCGGGACTTCATGCTATAGATTTTATTGTGAAGCCTGAAAAAGTTGCTTCATTTTTAGATAGTAAACTTGTAGATTGGCTTAAAATTTTTGTGGGTGATCCGGGGAAAGACAAAAAATCTTTTTTTTCACGTATTGTAAAGTCTGGAGCAAAAAAAATTCTTGATGGTCTTTCCCTCGTAGGTGGTCAAAGTTTTTTGGTTAATTTTGGAGAGTTTTTAATTTCACTTGACGAAGTTTTTTTAACAGCAATGGACAGATTAAAACTAGCAAGAAAATGGATATTTCACTCATCTACAAACATTGTTCTCGTGACTGCTGTTCGCGATGATGCCGTATCCACAACAAAAGAGTTTGGCAGAATACTAAAATCGTTAAAATTAAGCGTGGCGTTATCTATTATCAACAGAGCTTTCCCCAATCATTTACTTCAAGAAGAGAGTTTTCAAAAATTTATCAATGCCAAGTTTGAAAAAAATTCATGTGAAGACCTTTTTGCAAATTATTTTTCAAGCTACACTCATGTTCAGAAAAGAGTGTGTGCTGACTTGGAGAAATTTTCAGAAATGGTTATAGAAATTCCAAATTCATTAGATCTCGATAAAAATCAGGAACTCAGGCTTGCCGATTTGTGCGCTCTCGGACAAAAAATACAGGTTCATTTCCAATGAATCTTATTGTCAAATTTATTGAATTATTAGGAAATTTTATTGTTGCTGGCTTTGTCGATTTCGGTCGTTTTTTATTATTTACCATTCAAACGTGTAAGTGGATGTTTTCGCGTCCATTCCGTTTGCAATTAATTCTTCGTCAACTTGAATTTGTTGGAAATAAAAGTTCCCTTATTATTCTTATTGCAGCGCTTTTTGTTGGTGCTGTGCTTGGATTGCAATTGGGAGTTATTTTCCGTTTATTTAGTGCAGAAGGGTTGATGGGTGCTGCTACTGGAAAATCTTTGGCAATTGAGCTTGGTCCTGTTATGTGCGGTTTTATTGTTGTGGGGCGTGCTGGAGCAGCGATGGCTGCGGAAATTGCAACAATGCGCGTGAATGAACAAATTGACGCCATGGAAGCTATGGGGGTAAATCCTATTAGTTATTTAGTGGTACCAAGGGTGATTGCGAGTGTTATTATGATGCCAATTTTGTCGGGCATTTTTTTATTTGTCGGAGTTATTGGTTGTTACATTATTGCAGTTGTCATGTATCACGTTGATTCCAAAACCTTTATGCAACAATTGCGTTGGATATTGGTGTGGGGGGATGTGGTCAAGGGGCTTGAAAAAGCCTTATTTTTTGGTTTTATATTTGCAAGTATTGCTTGCTACAAAGGTTTTCGTGCAAAGGGTGGGGCAAAAGGTGTGGGTGACGCCACCACTATCGCCGTTGTGAATAGTTTGTTGTCTGTTTTGATTGCGGATTTTTTAATCACCCTTGTGCAGGTTCATTGAATATGGACAACATTGTTGAAATTCGTAATTTAAAAAAATCTTTTGGCACAAAATCTATTTTAAACGACCTGAGTTTTAATATCCCGCGCGGTAAAATTTCTTTTATTATTGGACGCAGTGGGGAAGGAAAATCTGTTACTATTAAGCACATTATTGGAATATTAAAACCAGACAGTGGTGAAATTATTATTGACAACATTCCTATGCATCATGCGAATGAGTCCACGTGGGAAAAAATGCGTCTAAAAATTGGAATTTTATTTCAAGATGGAGCCCTGTTTGATAGCCTCAGTGTTTTTGAAAATATAGCCTTTCCAATTATCAATTGTTTAACCTTATCAGAACATGAAGTAAGACAAAAAGTTGAACAACTCCTTGCTTCCGTGGGCCTTTCTAAGATTGGAAATAAATACCCAACGGAAATTTCCATTGGGGAAAAAAAACGTGTGGGGCTTGCAAGGGCTCTTGCTTTAGATCCGAAATTGCTTTTATACGATGAACCTACGACGAGTATGGACCCAATAGTAGCCGACCTCATTGATACCTTAATTAAGGTGACACAGGAAAAAACTCCCGGCTTGACGACGGTGGTGATTAGTCACGATGTGGTGTCCATGATGAAAGTTGCAGAATATATTTTTTTATTGCATCAAGGAAGGGTATACTTTCAAGGTAGTCCGCAAGATTTTCAAAACAGTCAAGATGCTCTTGTGAAGCAATTTTTAAATGGAGATCTCCATGGTCCCCTTGATGTTCCTTTAGTTTAAGTGAGGAATGATGTCAAACTTAACGACAGAATTTAAAGTAGGTCTTTTTACCGTTGTTGGTATTGCTGTGTTAGTATCAACTGCCGTTATTTTAGGTGGAAATCCATTTGCAGGAAAAAAACAACATTTTTATACTCTTTTGCTAAATGCCAATGGGGTTGCTGAGAGAACGCAAGTGCGTACGGCTGGTGTAGAAGTGGGCGCGGTGACTAGCGTTCAAATTCTTGGACGTGGAGCAAAAATTGATTTTGATGTGAACCAAGATGTAAAAATTCCAGAAGACTCTGTTATTGAAGTGAAGTCACGGGGAATTTTAGGTGATGTTTACATTGAAATTCAACGCAATGAAAAAAGCCAAATCAATATCCATTCTGGAGAATTAAAATTAAATCCAGAATCAAACGATCTCGACACCCTGCTCGCAACTTTAAATGGAATTGGAAGAGATATTAAAAAAGTGAGTGCCGTATTTTCTAATGTTCTTGGAACAAATAAAGGCGAAAAGTCATTGCAAAATATTGTCGACAATATTGAAGGAATTACTGGTGATTTACGTGATGTAACATCTTCACAAAAAATAAATTTAAAAGAAACCATTCAATCATTGCGTGATAGTGCTGTGAGAATTTCTGGTTTACTTGAGCGCAATGATGCAAAAATAGATAATATCATTGCTGATATCAAAACATTTACCACACAATTACGAAAATTAAGTACAGACCATAACCGAGAAAATGTTGAGGATATTATTGCTAATGTTAATGACTCTGTCGCATCTTTGAAGAGAATGCTTGCTAAAGTTGAGCGAGGAGAAGGAACCATAGGCCAACTTGTTGCCAAAGATGACACAGCAGAAGAAATAAAAACCACGCTCAAAAATATTCAAGAAGTGGTGAAGCCTATTGCTGATTTAAAACTTTCAATTAGTGATAGAGTTGAGTATCGAGTTGCGAATGCACAGGCGGGTGACAGGTTCACCAACGATTTCAATATAAAATTTGCCACAAGGCCAGATCGTTATTATTTGCTTGGAATTGCAACTGGCCCATACGGACGTGAAGTGCAAAATACAGTGACCACCACAACGGTCAATGGAAATACCACAACGGTTAATAGCCAACAAAATACACCTGAGTACGTTGGAAATTTCAGGTATGATGCGCAAATTTCTCAGCGTTTTGGTTTTGTTGCTGTTCGTCTTGGTTTATTTGCAAGTTCTGCTGGTTTTGCAACAGACTTTTATGCATTTCACGATAGAATTGTGGGAAGCGTTGAAGTTTCGCAATTTGATGGCAGTCCTATTCCTTCTGACACGCAATATGGGAATAAGGGAGCCTTTAATTTAAAGGCTTATGCTAACTTTTTTGTCACATCAAATATTTTCTTGACTGGTGGTGTTGATGGCTTGGTGCTGAACCCCTCTCCATTCCCGTTCGTTGGTGCTGGCTTTTCCATTACTGATGATGATATCAAAGGGCTATTTGGTGTGGCGGCTATTGGTGCTGGTGCTCACTAGATCCATTTATGACACTTAAGTAACATGATTCGAGTTATGAATATGCTACAATTGCAATACGGAGTTATACTATGTTTGACTGGTTTTTTCGACTTCTCTCCCATGATCTCGCCATTGACTTAGGTACGGCGAATACACTTGTTTATGTAAGAAATAAAGGAATCGTTGCCAATGAGCCGTCTGTTGTGGCTGTGCAGCGGGATTCTCGCGGGATACGCACTGTAAAAGCAGTAGGGCGTGCGGCAAAAGAAATGCTTGGGCGAACTCCAGGCACTATTGAGGCTGTCAGACCTATGAAAGATGGCGTTATTGCTGACTTCGAACTCACAGAAAAAATGTTAAGTTACTTTATTGGGGTGGCGCATAATCACCGCTCATTAGTGCGTCCTCGCGCTGTTATTTGTATTCCATATGGAATTACAGAAGTGGAAAAAAGAGCTGTGCGTGAGTCTGCAGAGTCTGCGGGTTGCGCATCTGTTTACTTAATTGAAGAACCCATGGCTGCGGCTATTGGTGCCGATTTACCTATCCACGAAGCAAGTGGAAATATGATAGTCGATATTGGTGGAGGAACGACAGAAGTTGCTGTTATTTCTTTGCTTGGAATTGTGTATTCAAAAAGCGTTCGTGTGGGCGGTGATAAAATGGATGAGTCCATTGTAAGCTATTTGAAACGCCGCTTTAATGTCTTAATTGGTGAACGGACAGCTGAACAAATTAAAATTGCTATTGGTTCTGCATACCCTGAAGATGAAATTCGCACCATGCACGTAAAAGGTCGCGATTTAGTTGCAGGTATTCCAAAAACCATTGAAGTTACGAGCGAAGAAATTCGCGAGGCCATGCAAGAACCGGTAAACGCCATTGTGGAAGCCGTGCGTCTGGCCCTTGAAAAAACGCCGCCGGAACTTGCCGCTGACATTGTTGATAAAGGTATTGTGCTTGTTGGGGGCGGTGCTCTTATTCGTAATTTAGATGTCCTACTGCGAGAAGAAACGGGTCTTCCTATTGTGGTAGCAGAAAATCCGTTGACTGCTGTTGTGTTAGGTTCTGGCAGAGTGTTAGATAACCCTGATTTATTACGTGAGGTTACGTTTTAATGAGTATCTTTACTGCGGCGCAAAGGCGTTCTCTTGAAAGAATTTCTGGAAATTATTTAAATCTCACGGCTGATGAGTCAGATTTCAATGTCTCCGATGTCTTTTCTTTAGGTATTTTACTCACGGCTGAAACAAACAAAACAAACCGTGTGCAAAAATTGATTGACTATTACAAGTCGGCTTATTCTTGCGTGTGCAATGCATTGAAAGTTCATAACCCTGAAATTTTTCTTGTGCGTTTAGCCAATTTAAAACAAGGAGAACCCTGGGACGACTTTTCCGATTTCAAAGCTGTTTGGTACCCAAAATGGTTTGAAAATCAGTTGTCGTTAAGGTCTAGTTTATTTTGTTTTACAAATGAAGAAGAGCAAAAAATAAAACCCGATTTTTGGGGGCTCACCAGTTCCGATGAAAATTTAAAAGCAAATATGCTTGCGGTGCGCGATTCTCTCGGTCAAATTCGTGTTGGTGCGCTTGCGCTGGTATTTAAAATTGATGAGGCTTTGGTCTCGCTTTTAGGTTTTCAGGTGGGGCAAAACACGGTAAGCTGGAAACATTTGAAGGAAAAGTTTTCTTTTCCGGTGTTTTTGTAAAATCTACTTAGCGTTTTCTTTAATTCTGAGAAAAATTAAAAATCCAAGCACGTACAGGCCCGCAGACACCACATCGAGCAAAGCAAACATATGCACCAAATGCTCTTTATGAATTCCTGGAGCAAAGCTCACAGGAATAATATTATAAAAGTTCATCATAAATGAAATAAACAAAGTAAAAAATGCAACCCCAAGGCTAACGGCAATGTACCAACT
>JAZKEW010000218.1:11338-11984 GCA_040386785.1 Bdellovibrionota bacterium | reverse complement strand
TATAACGGGGATATCTGTTCCAAGTGCTTTGAGCATCATTTTTAGTTTTTTGACATCTTGAGCTGTTTGTACAAAGGAAAGCGCGACGTAGTCAACACCTTGCGCAACACCAAATAACAAATCACGCGTATCTTTTTCCGTCATTGCGGGTATTGATAAATGGCATCCAGGAAAATTAACTCCTTTTCGCGATTTTAGGAATCCACCATGTACAATTTCACATTCAACATCAGATCCGACAATATTTGTAATTGTCATGCCAATAAGACCATCGTCGAGTAAAATTTGTGCCCCAACACGGACATCATTTGCGAGTTCGTTGTAGTCAATAGGCAGAATATCAGACTGCACTTGCTCCGTGCCGTAGCGTAAAATTATTTTCTCACCACCGGCTAAATTCACACCGCCATTGAGTAGTTTTCCGGTACGAATTTTGGGCCCTTGCAGGTCTTGCAAAATAGCAATTTGGACTTTTTTTTCGCTGGCAATTTCTCGAATTAACGCAATATTTTTAGCGTGAGTGTCATGGTCGCCGTGTGAAAAATTAAGTCTTGCAACGTTCATGCCTGCGTCAATGAGTTTTATGATCATCTCTCGCGAGCTAGTGACTGGACCTAAAGTACAAACAATTTTGGTTGAGGGGAGG
>JAZKEW010000218.1:5104-11266 GCA_040386785.1 Bdellovibrionota bacterium | reverse complement strand
TGGTATTTATAATTTCATTTACCTGAGCTTCTGTTTCATACAGTTTTGATTTCAAATTATCAATGATGGCATAGGCTTCTTTGATTTTAACAGATATTTCATCTACAGAAAGCGAATCTTTTTCCATAGAGCTAAGTATTTTATTAGCCTCGGCAAGGAGGTTATCGTAAGATTTTTCGATCATGTTGATCCTCTATAGTAACTGTATGAACTGTCGCACTCACTTGGACAGACTTTTTTTGAGGTCCATCTTCAAAAGAAAAATTAATTTTTAATTCTTTTGGAAAATTCTCTTGAGCGAAGTCCTGACCCGTTAAAATTTTATCATTGTCATCATACACCAAAGAAAACCCACGTTGCATGGTTTTTTCAATACTCGAAGTAAAAATTTTTAAAAATTGCTCTATGCGCTCAATATTTTTGTATTCGGTTTGAAACCTTCTTTTTACATTGAGTATTATTTTTTGCTCTATAATGTTCAGTGCCTGATGTTCTTTTTCAAAACGATGCAATAAAACTCGCCCCATGTTGTCTACTCTCGAAAACAATTCAACAAAGGAGTCGTGTATTGTGGAGGTTAAAAACCGTGCAGCAGCCGTGGGAGTTTTTTCACAACGAAAGGATACTTCATCGGCTATACTCACATCATCAAAATGGCCAACGGCGGTTATAACCGGTAAACCGCAATAGGCAATTTGTTTTGCTATTTCAAGGTCGTCAAACCACCTTAAATCAAGTTTGCTCCCTCCTCCCCTCGTGACAACCACACAATCAAATTTATTTGTCCTATTTTCAGCAATATTTTTGAATGCAGTAACGACATTGTCCGACGTATTTTCGCCTTGCATATTGCAATCAAAAAGTGAAATTTGGAAAGAAATTTTAGAGAGTTTGAGCTCATCGAGAAAATCGGCGCAAGCGCGGCTGTTTTCAGCCGTAATTAAAGCAATACGGTTAGGAAATGCTTTTAAATGAGAGGATTTATTTTTTTGGTATAGATTTCTTTTTTTAAGCTCTTGGACAATGGATAGCCTTTGTAAAAGTAAATTTCCTTTTGTGTGTTCAGCATCGACATCTTCAACAATAGCAATTATTTTTGAGCCTTCTTTTCTAAAATCAACAGCAACTTTTACTTTCATCTGAGTGCCGTCAGCAAATGGAATTTCATTTAATTTTTCTTGCAGAAATGTTTTCTTTCCCGCCCATAAAATACAAGAAATGCTCGCGGCCTTCATGGATGTTCCCAAAGACACATCTTTTTCTACAAGGTCGAAAAAAACATGACCGTTGGCGGTTTTAAAACTGGAAATTTCACCGTAAATCCAGTATTGATTACTTAAATTACTTTTAATGACTGCGTTAATAATTTGAACAAATTCAGAAATTTTAAAGAATGTTTTGTCTTCAAAAGAGTTCACCGCAGGAGATTCACTTTTGATTTCATTTTTGGTAAACCCTAAAGTTTTTAAAACGTCGAGGTTTTGTTCGTTGTGTGGGAGCCACCAATGCTTTTCTTGTACATTCCAACGGCCGCCATTTTGCTTGATTTGTTCTTTAAGGGCAAAGGTGTCACCGGTAAGAAGGATTTTATTTTCTTGAATTTCAAAATTGAGAGTCATATTTTCCACAAATTATTTTAAGAATAAAAAATTCATACGCAGGAGCGCTTTTATCATAAAATATAATTTTTTTCAACTACAAGAATTATGTATTAAGTTAATCTTCCGCATAATAAAAATAACTGCGCTCTTTAATCTGTGGAAACGTATTAAACAAATTATCAAACTGTCCCAATAAATTATGATTTGATGTTTGGTAGTTTCCTGTATTTATAATGGATATTTGATAATTTTGTTTGTTTTCTGACTTCATAATACTAGAATAAATACTATACAAAACAATTTCAGGGTAGTCTTTCCCTAAATTCAAACAAAAAATTTCAGGAAGAATTTCAGCCACAATTCTATTTGGAATAAAATTTGTAATAGGTAACGTATTTTTTAATAAATTATATTTCATTAAGCTTTCAAAATTATTTTTGCAAATATTGCCGATGTGGTTATCACCAAAATTAGTCATAAAATCATAAGAATTAGGGTCGCCGACGTTGTTCATAATGAAATGAGATCCAGAAATTTTTTTTTCGTTTAACCGGGGGATTAATTGGGATAAATTCTCAATATTCTCTCCCATAAATTTTGATTCTACCACTTGTTTTTTGGTATTATAAAATATAAATATATATTTATTATTATATGATTTATCGGAAACATGTTCTCTTGAAAAGAGAACAAGAGTCCAATCAATCAGTATAATAGATAACAAAACGATTGTAATATAAATAATTTTTTTCTGATTAGAGAAATTAAAAAATTTGTTTTTTATGATGTAATAAAAAGATGAATATGTAAAAAAAATGATTGAAATAAAATTTATTGTTTTACCACTAAAATTAATTAAAAAATCGTTATAGCCAAATTTATAAATACTGTGCAAGCATACAACTGTGTATATAAACGTTAAAAATGCCGAAATGCCCCTTTGTATACTCTTTTTAGAGTCAAAAAATAGCATGCTAACAAAAAATCTAAATATGAGAGAAATAAAAATTGTTGTGAAAAATATTGTAATAAAAATCAAGAAATAATAGAAGATTCTAACATGAGTTTGATGCAATAAATGGTATGATAATAATTCACTTTTCCAAGTTATGTGAGTGTAAACAACCTCTGCTCCAGACATAAAGCAGGCAATAAATGAGATAATAACAAAGTATGAAAAATCAAATATATATTTTAAAAAGTAAACGAAATAATTTTTTATAAAACTATGCTTTGTCATAAATAAAATAATTCACGGCTTCTTCAGTAAAAGTTTGAGATTCTTCTTCTGAAATTTTAACTAAATTGGTGAATTTTTCCATGTATTTTTCGTCATTTAAACTACGGGTTAAATCTTGCCCTGTTCGTTTAACTTGGGAATTTTTAAATAAGTTAGAGAATCCATCGTCTCCTAAAATAAGATTAATGGGCAAATCTTTAAAGTTATATTCGTAGCCAGGCTCACTCCATTTAAAATCATTTACGTGGAATACGTTGCAGAAATATAAAAAACATAACCCTAATTTAAAGAGATTGATATTTTCTGGATTTTCAATATGAAATTGAATGCCTCGGCAAATTTTGCCCATGTGTTTGTTGAAGGTAGGCCTAAAATCATGTTCTCTAAAAACAAGACCAGTTTGTACTTTAGGATTGACGGTGAATATATTTTTATTTTCTTCTAAAAAACGAATACATTGCCGAGTGTCTAACCATGGTGAGCCAATGAGTTGAAAAGGAATGGTTGTTCCTCGTCCTTCGCTGACATTTGTCCCTTCGAGGCTAACAAAAGCAGGAAATAAAAATGCACTTAAAAAACTTGGAATGTTAGGCGAAGGCATTGTCCATGGAGCTATTTGTTCTTTGTTTATGTATGAGTTGCGTGCTAAACCGTCCACGGGGATAACCTGATATTCAACGTTTAATTTATCGCAATGTATAAAATATTTACCCAGTTCTCCCATGGAAAGTCCATGCCTCATTGGAATTTCATACCAGCCAACAAAACTGTGAAAGCGGCTTTGTAGCTTATTGCCTTCCACTCTCATCCATCTCTTGTGTTCTGAGCTAAAGTAACAGAGTCCTAGAGGGTTGTTTCTGTCTAGGACATCAACTTTTTTTGCAAACTGTGCAGCGCTTCTCAAACAACCAGCCAGTGTCAGCATATAAGTGTACACTCGACAACCAATATCTTGCAGATCAACGACAAGAGTATCTACATTTGAAAGCTGTTCTGCCGTTGGCATTCTTGTTTCTGAATATAAGCTGTAAAGAGGGACTTCAGTTCCATCCGAAAATTCAAACACGCTATCAGGTGTTTCTTTCATATTGTCTTGTTCAGTTTGAGCATAGCCATGTTGAGGTCCAAATATCGCTGTTACTTTAGTTCCGGTTGTTTTTAATGCGGCATTGTAAATAACTTCAGCAGCTGAATAATAATGAGAAGAAGTTGACGTTTGGTTGATCACAAGACCAATTCGCCCCATATTTTTTAACAGATTATAATCACTCATAATTTTATCAAGTGCACACAGCATAATTCACTCCTTTTTTGCTATTGCGGCAAAAATTCCTACACTAGGAAAAAATGTTTCCGTTAAAGACAAATTTGCATTTCCGAACAAAGAACAATCCTTGTTCATGATGGCATGAATTACCTGACAGGTAAATTTGAACATGCCTTCGTTTGAGCAGTAAAACTCATACGATTGACGTCGATGAATAAGGTTAAACATGTGGTCATGAAGATCACAACAAAAATGTTTCATGGAGGAAACAAGTATGGGTTTGCGAATTCAAACCAATATGCAGTCTTTAAATTCACAACGCGCTCTAGCAATTTCTACAGGTCTAAACGACTTGTCTATGGAGAGGATAAGTTCTGGATACAGAATTAATAAATCCTCCGATGACGCTGCAGGATTAGCAATAAGTGAAAAATTAAAGGCTGATGTTCGAAGCTTAAATATGGCTAAAAGAAATGCTAACGATGGTATTTCCATGCTGCAAGTTGCAGAAGGTGGGATGAATGAAATTGGTAATGTCCTCACAAGATTGCGGGAATTATCAATTCAAGGTGCATCAGATACCATTGGTAACACAGAGCGTGAATTTATAAACAAAGAGTACGTCTCTTTAAAAGATGAAATTGATAGAATTACTAATTCGACTGAATACAATGGAACTCTTTTGCTTGTGGGAGAAAATCCAAAAGAAAGAATTGCTGACGGTAAAATGTTCGGCAAAACAAATCAATCACCTTTTGAATTTCAAGTTGGTAAAAACTGGTATCAAGGTGTTGATGGGCAAGGTATTTCGGACCCATTTGGCAGAAATCCCGTCAACGTTATTCGCGCGAATTTCAATCAATTTGATACCAGCAGCACAGGTCTTGGAATTGGGTTAGGTTCTGATAATACGCTTGAATCCACAGGAACGTATATAGAAAGCGAGAATTCAAATGACTCCAAGCTGAGAGCACAGATGTCCATCACAAAACTTGATGATGCGATTTCCAAAATTGCTCGCTTCAGAGCAGATGTTGGTGCAACTCAAAGCCGCTTGAACTCCACAGTGAGCAACTTAAGTACGATGAGTGAGAACTTTTCTGCTGCAAATAGCCGTATTCGCGATACGGACTTTGCTGAAGAAACAACTAAATTGACTCAGTCCAACATACTAAAACAGGCCGGCGTGGCTGTTTTGGCTCAAGCGAATCAATCTCCTGCTGCGGCAGTAAGATTGCTTGGGTAACCTTCCAAATAAGTTGCCTATAACGAAAAAACCCGTGCTTGTTCGCGGGTTTTTTTATTTTATTAACACATTGACTTTCACTGCAAAAATGCTAGTTTAATCGAAGTTATTTCTAACTTTTATATATGACGAGCAAAACTATGAAAAGCTGGCTGGAAATCCCCCCTCAACACGATTTTTCCATTTACAATATTCCCTTCGGCATTTTTTACACAGAAGGGAATAAAAACAACGCCCGTTGTGGCACTATTTTAGGCGATAATGTTATTGATCTGTCTATGCTTTACGAATTAGGTTATTTTTCAAAATTTCCCGAGTTGAATAAAAATTTTTTTGAGGAAAGCTCTCTTAATAGCTTTATGGCTCTGGGAAATGACGTTTGTTTTAAGGTTCGAAGGCATATTCAAAGTTTATTTTGCGAAGAAAATAATGAAATAAAATTGGAGCATCGTAGCAAAATTATTTTTAAAAAAAATGAAATTACAAATTTATTGCCCATTCGTGTGGCCGATTACGTTGACTTTTATTCTAATATTGAGCATGCAACAAATGTTGGTAAAATGTTTCGTGACGAAAATAACCCTTTATTGCCTAATTGGAAGTATATTCCCATTGGGTATCATGGTCGCAGCAGTTCCATTGTGGTTAGCGGCACTTCCTTTAAAAGGCCAAAAGGTCAAATTCGTCCAAGTGATGCTGAACCTCCTTTTTATGCTCCAAGTCGCCAACTCGACTTTGAACTTGAAATGGCTTTTATTACGAGCGGTACAACAAAATTAGGCGAAACTATTTCTCCTGACGAAGCAGA
>JAZKEW010000218.1:0-5094 GCA_040386785.1 Bdellovibrionota bacterium | reverse complement strand
TCAAAAATGGGAATATGTTCCGCTCGGACCATTTTTAGGAAAAAGTTTTGCAAGCTCACTTTCGCCGTGGCTTGTAACATTAGATGCCTTGCGTGATTTTGCCCTTGAAAGCGATAAAAAAGATTTAGAAGAACTTCCCCATTTGAAATGCAATAAAAAAGGTTTGTTCGACATCAAACTTGATGTTTATTTGCAATCACAAAAAATGCAGGAGCCGTTTAAAATCAGTTCTACAAACTATAAACACATGTACTGGAATTTATTTCAACAGCTTTCGCATATGAGTTCAAATGGCACGCCAATTGGTGTTGGTGACTTATATGGCAGCGGAACCATTAGTGGCAGCAATGAAAATTCCTATGGCAGCATGCTAGAACTTTGTTGGAAAGGGACTAAGCCTCTTTCTTTGCCTGATGGAAGTAAAAGAACTTTTATTGAAGACGGAGATACTGTTATTTTTCATGGATATTGTGAAAAAAATGGAGTCAGAGTTGGGTTTGGGGAAGTGCGTGGTACAGTTCTTTTGGCTCAAGAACAAGAACAACAGAGCCGTTCCCCATAATACAAGCTCCAGTAAATAAGCGAACGTCGGTTAAAAAACCTCCCAAAGGTTTGATCATAATTTGTTCTCGCCAATAGAGTGTATCTACCAAAATTCCAACTTTGATATTGTCAATTTGTACAATAATCACAGGATTCGTTTGATTCTCATCACGAGATTCTTTTAGTGTGACAACTTCATTTAATCTAAGAATTGGTATGACTTCACCACGTAACTGAATGCTGGGGCGATGATTGAGATTCACGACGTCTTTTTTTTCCACTCGCACAATTTCTGTAATGGCTTCTTGTGGAAGAGCATAAATTTCCTCATTTGCCCCAATAAGAAGTGCTTCAATTACAGCAAGGCTCAGTGGCAAAATAATTTTAAATTCGGTGCCTTGTCCTGCCTTTGTCTCTACAAAAATAGCTCCGTTCAGTTTTCGAATATTATTTCGTACGACGTCCATGCCAACCCCGCGCCCGCTGACGTCTGTAATTTCGCTTGCCGTTGAAAATCCGCTATGAAATATAAAATCAATAATATCTTTGTTAGAAAGTGTTGCGGCGTGTTCTTTTGTAACAATACCAAGGCTAATTGCTTTATTTTTAACCCGTTCTAAATCAATACCATTGCCATCATCACGAATAATAAGTTTGACATTATTCCCTTCGTAAGATGCCTTTAGTAGTAAAGCCCCTGTTTCAGATTTACCTCGTTCTTTTCTCACTTTGGGAGTTTCAATGCCATGATCTATTGAGTTGCGAATAAGGTGCATAACAGGGTCGCCAATGGCTTCACTCACTGTTTTATCGAGTTCTGTTTCATCTCCTTCAATAATAAGGTCAATTTTTTTATTTAATTTTTTAGCAATATCGCGAATAAGTCGAGTGTATTTTGTAAACACAGTGCCAACGGGGACCATACGTGCGTTCATCACGTTTTCTTGCAATCTTGCAGTGAGGTGCGTTAAGTTCCTAGAACCTTCTTTAAAATCTTTTGTCATGTCATTTTCTGGTAAGACATCTTCGAGTTTATTAGACAAATGCACAAATAAATTCTTCATTGTCATGAGTTCGCCCACAAGATTCATAAGCTGATCTAGTTTTTCTTTTTTTAGACGGACAAAATCATTTGTATCATTGGTAGCCGCTTGCGCAGGTTGAGATGCTTGAGGCGTTGGAGCTGTTGCAGGGGTTGAGTTTGGAGTTATTTTGACACTACTCACTTCAATTGCAAATTCAAATATTTCATTGATAGTTTTAATTGCAGAGGTGGATACAAAATTAAAATTAAATTCAAGGTAACAGAGTTCTGGCTCAATGTCTTCTAGTGCAGGAATTCTAGAAACTCTTGTAAAGATTGAAAATAAACCAGTGGAAATATCACGGCAATTTAAAATAAGTGTCGTGGGTTCAATTCCTGTTAAATAAAATTGATCCGCTCCCGTAATTGATACATGAAAAGAACACTCTCCGGGTTTCATGTCTTCTATTCTTGCAACGGCATTTTTTTCTTGAGGATCTTCACTAAAATTTTCTTTGAAGTCACACAAAAGTTTAATAATATCGGCATTGTTAAACGCAGATAAATTTTCATTTCTTTTTGATGCCGACATCATTTCTTTTAATCTATCAAAACAACTTAACAAGGCAGAAAAAATCTCTTCCCCGGGGTTCAATTCTCCATCACGTATTCTGTCGAGTAAATCTTCTGCATGGTGTGTTAAATCTGCAATTTCTCGCAACCCAAAAACACCACTGGAGCCTTTTAGTGAGTGGACTTCTCTAAATAAATTTTTGATAGTTTCTACATCACCAGGTGTGCGTTCTAGTGTCAAAATACAACTATCTATGCGTTCAAATATTTCTGTCATTTCCTGATAAAATATTTCTCGCATTTGTTCTTCGTTATAGCTCACAACTCACACCTACCAAGTAAATTTAGTAATGTATCAAATGCTTGACAACTTTTTTTTATTTCCAAATGACCGTGACCTGTTTCAACGGTTTTTTTTAATGCCATAAATAATTGAAAAACAGATGTGTCTATGGATTCTACCTCAGATAAATCTAAATAAAATTTATCAGACTTATTTGCTTCAGAGTTGTAATGTTTTAAAAGAGATTTTTTAATTTCAGAAACTTTGTAAATGGATAGTTTTTCTTTAAATTTAAAAGTTCTATTTGCATACGTTAAAAAGGACATAAATTAACCCTTTCATATCACCGTAGTTTTTTTACTACTCTGATTTTTAAATTCAGAATAAATGGCGTCTAAATCAAGCCATAAAATATTTCTGCGTGTATCAGGTTTAATAATTCCTTTTAAAAATTTTGCTTTATCTGCAGCAATAATATCGGGAGTTATTTGTACAGAATTTTTTTCAATTTCCATAACTTCAGTCACTAAATCTACGATAATTGCTGCTAAAACATTTTTGTCGTCTATAACAATAATTCTACTTTTATCTGTCATTGGAATATTCTCTAATCCCATTATTTTATGAAAATTAATGATTTGCAGAATATCTCCACGTAAATTAGTAATCCCTTCGACAAAATCAGGAGCTTTGGAGACGCGAGTAATAAGAGGCACTTGCACAATTTCTTTGACTCTTCCTATTTCAACGGAAAACTCTTCTTCAGCCAGTTTGAATCCAATGAGTTTACAGGTTTCTGCCAAGGGAACGACTCTCTTTCTTCATTTTATCTTAGGAGTTTTTTAACGGCTCCAATGAGTTGTTCAGGATCAAATGGTTTTACCAACCAGCCACTTGCGCCAGCTTTTTTTGCTTTATTCACTTTGTCTCCACTACTCTCGGTTGTGAGAATGATAATTGGCAGAAATTTAAATTGCTCAATTTGTCGGATGGCCTCAACCATTTCAAGCCCGTTCATTTTGGGCATGTTGACATCAGAAACAACCATGCTGATGTCCGTGTTTGACTGAAGTTGATTTAAAGCGTCCCGTCCATCTTCTGCTTCGATAATCTCAAAGCCTTCTTTTGACAGCGTAAATCCGACTTGTTGGCGAATTGTCCGTGAATCATCCACGACGAGTATTTTCTTGCCCATGTCTTTCTCCCTGTTGCCAGTAAAATTATCGACTTATGTGAATTCAAATTGAGCTTTCTCGTCATTTTTATTACTGTGCTATTCTCGTTCATAATTGGGTAAAAATTATGGAACTTTTTGCCTACTTGAGGCGTCACCAAAAAAGGATTACTACCGTGAAGAAAAAGGAATTTGCTTTTATTGAAACACTTTCAAGCGAGCAAAGGGCTAAACTTAAAGGCCTTGCACATCACTTGAAACCTCTCGTGCAAGTTGGAGTGCAGGGTTTTTCAGACACCGTTCAAAAAGAAATTGTGCTTGCTCTCGATAAGCATGAGCTCATTAAAGTTCAGCTTCCGTCTGACACCAACGCAACAGTTAAAGGGGAAAAACAGAATGAGCTTATAGCATTGCTTCCTAAGCACGCACATGTTGTTTCTCGTATCGGTAGGACAGTTATTCTTTATTTGCAAAAAGAACCTCACGAACAAAAAGTGAAATTATAAAAGGATTGTTGGTATGAACGCATATTTTAAAAAAGCGGTGGATGCCAATGGTGTTTCTGCCAAGGATGCACGAAATGCTGTGCAAACTCTTTTGCGTTATGTAGGTGAAGATGTTTCTCGAAATGGTTTGCATGACACGCCAGACAGATTTTGTAGAGCTCTTTTAGAAATGACTGCAGGTTATTCCATGAGCCCAGAAGAAATTTTGACCACAACTTTTGAGGGGAATGTGGATGAAATGGTGCTTCTCAAAGATATTGAGTTTACCTCTATTTGTGAACATCATTTGCTGAGTTTTACAGGGAAGGCGCATATTGCTTACTTGCCTTCGCAGGGAAGAATTGTGGGCTTGTCAAAACTTGCGCGTCTTGTCGATGTTTTTGCACAAAGATTACAGGTGCAGGAGAGGCTGACGCAGCAAATTGCGGAGGCGATTCAAAAAAATTTGGAACCGCATGGGGTTGCTGTTGTGATTGAAGGGGTTCATAGCTGTATGTGTGTTAGAGGCGTAAGAAAGCATGGGGCGACCATGGTGACAAGTTCTATGATGGGAGACTTTAAAACGTCGTCGGCGACGAGGAATGAGTTTATGCAGCTAGTTCGGGGATAAAGTTATACTTTTTGTTGAAGCAATGGTTTTGGGCGTTTTGTGAGTGCGTCGGTTGACGTGGAAAATGCTTGAGAAATATCAGATTTAGGGAGAGTTGATGCTTGACGATGAGGATACCAATCAACTGAGTTGTGGAAGATAGTAATTGGGTCAGACTGAGATCTATCGCGTGTTTCAATAGTCTGGGACTCATGAGTGTCTGCTTCGTCGTAGTTTGAGCTTACTTCTTCTGCATCAGGTTGAGAGCTGGTAGCGCTTTCATTATCTTCGTCCATTTTAAATATTCCGTAATCTTGCTTTGATTTTTGAAGTTTTTTACGACCAGCATTGCTTGAAGGTAGGTGTGAGAGGTTTTGTGGATTTAATCCTGGTACACTCATA
>JAZKEW010000217.1:0-5932 GCA_040386785.1 Bdellovibrionota bacterium | reverse complement strand
TGGGTAGAGAAACGAAGATTCTATACCCAATGGGTCAATTGGCATACCGATGGAACCTGTACTTGTAAAGTAAACCCCTCTTAAAAAAGAAATGTCTTCAAATCTGTTTTTAGAAAATATTTCAGAGAGGAATGTGTAAATTTTTTCCTTTAAAGACATAAATTCTTCTGGAAATTCTAAGATAAAACCTCGTTTTTGCTCAGTGCGTTCTATTTGTAGTAAAGAGAAACACAACTTTCTTAGGGAGTTTCCGAGTAAGTCGAATTCTTGTTTAAAAGAATCAATGCTTGTCGCTGCCGTATTTTTGTTTTTTTGTAAAAAACTAATTCCTAAAATTTGTTGCAGTTTATTTTGATCGAAATTATGGAAGTACTCATTGAATCCAGTCAATAAATCGAGTTTAGAAAATACCACGTAAACTGGGAGGTCTTTTACGCCAAAAGAAGAGCTCATTTCAAGCAATCTTTTTTTAATATTCCACGCTTGGTTTGTGTATTCATGTTCGTCTTGATGGATGAGGTCAGCAATAGAATAACAAACAATGACTCCATTGAGTGGTTTTTGCGGGCGAGCTTCTTGAATAGCTTGCAATAAGTACTCGCAGTTATTGTTGTAGGAAGGATCTAAAAAGCTGCCTTCAGTGTCTATGAAAACAGCGTCGTTTGAAAACCACCATTCACAAAATTTCGTTGGCAGTGTTTTATCTAGTGGATAGCGAGTGAATTTATCTTTGAGTGACACGAGTAATTCAGAATTGAGCAGAGTTGAGGTTTTGCCAGAATCACTTGGCCCAATGACAAGATACCACGGCAAGTTATATAAGTTTTCATTTTTATCTGAACGAGATAGTTTTAATATTTTGAGATTTTCTTCAATTTGTATTTGCATTTGCATAGGTGCGGCTCTATTTTCTGTGGGCCTAGCCTGCAATTTTGGTGCATTTTCTGTGAGTGGTAGGTTTGGTGGTTCTGCTTGAGTGATGCGAATTTTTTTAAAATAATAAAAAATAGCAATTCCAACGGCAATAAGACTAAGTATAATTCGAATGTATATATTTTCAAATGGAGAAAATTGGGCAATCATAACATATGGAAAACAAATACAAATGAGAAAAATTGAAAACAATAAAACAAGGCAAAGAAGGAAAGTTTTATTTTTAAAAAAAGAAAAAAAACGACTCATCTCATTTTATCCTCAGTGTTTTATTTTTGTGGAATCAATTTGGTTGGGCTGATACAGTTGAATAATTCTGTTGTAAACGGGTTCGGTGGTCAATGAAAGTGCAACTCTAAATCCTATGTAAATGACGCTCAAAATAACACAGCAAACAGCCGCTATTATCCATAGAGAAATGGAATTGGT
Source organism: Bdellovibrionota bacterium (assembly GCA_040386785.1). Taxonomy (GTDB): domain Bacteria; phylum Bdellovibrionota_B; class Oligoflexia; order Silvanigrellales; family Silvanigrellaceae; genus Silvanigrella. Next base: position 4,570 of record JAZKEW010000217.1, on the reverse strand, counting down.
AATTTGTCTTTTTACCTGATCAGGCGGTACAGCATGTGGCGAGAAAGGAGAGTTATCGAGTGGGTAGTGATTTTTCAATGTTGTCAGAATTTTGTGCCTTAAATTTTCGGCCTGCATGGCTACTTTGCTTGTACTTTGGCCTTTTGTGCAGATGCTCAAGCAAATTCCAAAAATTTCTAAAACATCTCGATTTGTGTTTTGATGCGCGTAATAATATTCAAGCAAATTAATAAAATAACCATCATCTTGTGACTGTTGGAAAAAAGAGTCTAAAATTCCTTTACTAATCCAGGGGCTTGCATAGCTCCAGGAGCATTTTAACGCAACTTCATCAATAGTCATACAGAGAATATAACTGGCAGATTGTATAATTTCGGGTTTAATTTGTGACGATTTTAATTTTTGGATGTACTCACCAAGAAGTTCTTTTGCTGTCTGAAAAATGCTAGGGTCATACTCTTTTAACGTGCGAATTCGGTTGATAAACGAAAGAACTGGAATTGCATGTCCAATTAGAGCATTGGAGTGATTGAACTTAAAATGAGAAGAAAATTGCTTGTCTATGTTGGTTGTACGAACGGGTTTTGCCGTTTTTGAACTTGTATTTTCATTTTTAGTTTGCTTATCGGCTTGTAATTTATCTGCTAGAACAGTTGTTTTATTGCTACTTAAAGAATTCAAATGATTTTTGTCAAAATTTTCAGGAGTGCGTAATACCGGCTTTGGCTCTTCTTCAAGTACGAGCGTTTTGTTGTTATCCATAGACATCACCTAGCTGCAGAGTTTATTATTGAACAATAAGGTTTCTGTCTTTTAAAATGAGAGTGATATTTTTTTTAGAATTCCCTTCTAGTGGAATAATAGCCTTCCATTTTGCGTTATCAATGGCATGAAAAGCAGCCACAATGCCGAAATATTTTGCGTCGGAGTTGAGCTTCACAGAAACGTCCTGTTTTTGATTGGGGGAGAGCATAAAGCTGAACACAGGAGGTAAATAGTCTGCCCCCAATGTTTTTTCAGGGTTATCAACAATTTGGAAAAAATTGGCTTCTTTAAACTTTTGATCGCTTTTTAGCTGATAAACCTGCACGGAAACGGGTTCTGGAACGCGGCGTTGGATATCTTGGTTGAGGTTTTGATTCCCGCTGACGTGCAAACTCACTTGAGATTGACATGAAACCAGACTTGCTAGGAGGAGCAGGAGAACAGGAAATTTGCTTTTAAACATAATAGCCTCATCATTTTTCAAGTTTTTGTTGACATGAAAGAAAAAAATAAATACTTATCGAGTTCACGCCTTTGATCTTTAAACCACTGCAAGGGGTTTACATGGTAACCGTTTCTCTCGAAAAAATAATTCAAGCGCTGTCTGAAGAAAGACCTTGTGGCCACAATCTTCGAGAAGCAAAAGACGCATCACTGCATCTTTACCACACTGTAAAAGATTTCCGCCACAATGCAAGGCTTAATGAAAACCAAAATGCTGCAGCGGGTGAAACAAACTTTATAAAACGCTCCGATTGGGAGTCTGTTTTAGAAAAATCTTATGACATCCTTTTACGCCATTCAAAAGACGTTGAAGTTGCTTCTTGGTTTGTAGAAGCCCTTGTTCGTATTGATTCTTTTCAGGGGCTAGCTTTAGGAATAAAAACTTTGTCTGAGCTTTTTAAAAGATACCCCAATTTTCTCCATCCACAAGCTGAAAAGGGAGGCTCCAGTGAAGGAGATGATTGGAACCCCGCTCTTGCTTTTCTATCTGGCTTGTTCGGTAGCTCTGGCCACGACGGCACACTTTTTACACCTATTCGTTGCGCACCATTCACAAAACGAGATCTATTTTGTCTTTGGCAATTTCAAAAAGCCTACGAACTAGAAAATACGAATGAAAAAAAACTAAAAGAAGAAAAAATACGCAATGGTGCTCCCACGTTAAAAAGTATTCAAAATGATATTTTAGAAAGTGATTCTTCTTTTTTAGCAGATACAAAAAAACATATTGAAGATTGTATTGCTCATATCGAAGAACTTTCTTTAGTGCTTGACGAAAAGTTTAAAAATAATTCCATTTCCATTAGCGCTACCAAAGGTATTTTAAGTGAATGTCAGCGGGCCTTTGTGTTTTTGGCAGGAGATCGTCTTGAATTTATGCTAGAGGAAACTAGCAAAGGTCGTGCGGTTGAAGAATCCAATGAGCAGAAAGTCGATCAAGTTATTGAATTTCCTTTCCAGAAAGAGAAAGCTGAAAATCCTTACAAAAATTGCGAAAAATTGCTTGCAGAAATTAATTTCGATTGTATTTTCAACCCACAAAACTACAATGCCCCTTTTCTGAAAGGGAATGCCATCAAGTTAATTCATTATTTGTCGCAAATTATGAAAGTGACCGACAGTCTTTCGCCGTTGCCCTATTTTCTTGACAAGGCTGTCCACGTCAGCACGCTTTCTTTTGCGCAAGCTTTGAGTGAACTTCAATTAAAACCTCACGACATTTCCTCATCGACGTTTACTCAACTTACAGGAATTCAGTTGGGAGAGGACAAAACAACAATTTAATATTTCTTAAAGGAGAAATTTATGTCAAACGATAATAGCGTTCACAATACCCTTGAAAAAGTTCGTAAACCTCGCGTGCATATCACCTACGAAGTAGAAACAGAAGGCTCACAAAAGAACAAAGAATTGCCTCTTGTGGGTGCTGTTCTTTCCGATTTAAGCGGCAATAACCCGCAAGAAGAATTAAAGCCTTTGAAAGAAAGACGCTTAATTCAAATTGACAAAGAAAATTTTGACGGTGTTATGGCAAAAATTAAGCCAGGTGTTTCTTTTAATGTAGAAAATACCTTTGACGCGAGCGGAAATTCGGAGCTTCCTGTGAGTTTAGCTTTTAATTCCATGGATGATTTTGAGCCAGAAGCTATTGTAAAGCAAGTTGAACCATTAAATAATTTGCTTGAAATTCGTGGTCAACTACGCGATTTATTGAGCAAGGCTGACAGAAGTGAAGCTCTTGAACAGCTGTTGGAAACTTTGATGCAAAATAGCGATGAGCTTGAAGCACTGATGGGTGAAATAGAGTCGCCCAAAAAAATGTTAAGCTAAGTTTTTATCATCTTGGTTATTAAATTCCTCTTCAGCTTTCCTAATTCTGTACGAGGAATTTCGTCGACAAAATAAACTTCTTTGCTTCGTTCAAAAGGAAAGACCAGTTCATTAAAATTTGCAACGGTTGAATTGATGTTTTTGTCTTCTAATTTCATGTCTAGCGTTTGGCAAAAAACAAGAACTATTTTTTGCCCTTGTCTTGCTTCTGGCATAGCTATAACAGCACAGTCTGTTTTTAAATGGGCTTTTTTTGCTGCTTGTTCTAAAATAGCCTGCAAGCGAAGTAAAGAAACATTCTCTCCATTAATTTTAATGTTTTCATCGTTACGACCATAAATAAATAGCTTGTTATTTTTAAGTTCACCCACATCGCTTGTTATAATTTTGTCCTCTATTTTTGGATCCATAAAGTTTGATTCATTTTCTGTTTGTAAAATATAACCCGTTAAAAGTGATTCCCCTGCAATTTGAATTTTTCCTTCGCTGCTGATGCTCACGTGCATATGAGGCAAAACGGTGAGTTCTGCATGGTTTGAATTCCAACTACAATTGGGCAAAGCCGTAGCAATTTGTGAACAACATTCTGTCATCCCGTAGCTAGGAAGAAGAGGCCAATTTAATTTTTGTGCTTGTAAAAATAATTCGTGGCTTAGATTTCCTCCTCCAACCACAATTGCTCTTAAAGTAACAGGTGCTTTGCAGTTATTTTTCACCAAATCAAACACCTGTGTAGGTACAAGAGAAGAAATTGTAATTTTATAATTCTCAAGCTGTTCCACATATTGAAGGGCATTCCATTTGCTATTTTCATTGTAAATGTCAATTATTTTTGCTCCACATACTTGAACTCGTGCAAACATAGCAAGCCCTCCCACGTGAAAATGGGGCAGGGTATTTAAAAAAATATCATTTTTCGTGCAATTTAAATGTGAGTTTACAGCCTGTGCTGAAATTAAAAAGGATGATTTTTTTAAGGCCACCCATTTAATATCAGTACTTTGTGTTGCTGTAGAGCCCGAAGTTGCTATAAAAATATGGCTTTTAAGTTGATGCTTTTCAATGATGGAATAGAGTTTGTTTTTTTCAAAATTTGGTGTGCGTGGATTGATAAAAATATGAGATTCTTGAGAATGCCAATCAATATTCATGTCATAAATAACCCAACACTTAGCGCAACTCCAAATATCAATTCAATAGCAAATAAGTTGCCACAAAAAGTGAGACAATTTCAATTTGTGCAAATTTTTTGCCAAAGCGTGCGGCCAATGTGAGTTTGTTTACCTTTTTATCGCTTATATAATCTCTAAAGTTATTAATAGAAATTAAGGTTGTGGCAAGAAAGCCAATTTGTAAAGATGCAACCATAGTGTCTGTGTTGAGAAAGCCAGTTTGAATATAGTGAACTCCACACACCGCGCCAAAACCAAAAAACAAAACAACAAATAATTCTCCGAGACCCACATAGGCC
>JAZKEW010000216.1:0-2090 GCA_040386785.1 Bdellovibrionota bacterium | reverse complement strand
AGCGCTATATCCTTAGGCAACTTGATGTGCCCATACAAAATCCGGAAGAGCCAAAGTTTTGATGCAAATACCTGCCTAAACAATTCGCTTTGGCAAAAAAGAATGGAGTTGTTAACCACATTTCACACATTTGCAAATAACGAAGTCACAGAAGAAAAAGACCACAGTCAGGTCTATAAATGGATACAAAATAGAGGGTTTGATTTCCCCTTCCTTGTCGAAAAATCTTTTCAAGAAGACAATGTGATATTTTTTACAGACACCGATTTAGAAAAATTCAGAAAGGTAGTCGGCATTGAAGAGCTAAAAGAAATTGAACTTCTCAAAAGCAATAATCAATTTAGTTGGCTAGGCGGAAACTACAATTTAGCATTTCCTTGTTGGTATCCGCTCTTCAATAAAGAAACAAATGCCTGCGAATGGAGGGTGACAAGTTTAAAAATTCGCCCGTCACAGTTCCGTGAACATGACCCGAGCCTATTTTGCTGCATCTTATTTAAATATGGAAAGTATGGCAGGAACAATGGCAAAATTATTTGTCCCAAGTGAAGAATTGGGACGGCCCCTTGGGACTAGCCCTGGACCCTAAAGTTTTATTACTCTGCCTAAGAAAACTAAATGGTGAAGGGTCAGGGATTCGAACCCTGGACCAAAAGATTAAGAGTCTTTTGCTCTACCAACTGAGCTAACCCTCCGGAAGGAATAGAACCTAGTTATAAAAAAAAATGTTATCCGTCAAGTACACGAGACATTCTATCAAGTTTTCGTACGACGAGCCTTAAAAAAATCTTTCAGTAAAAAACTAGCTTCTTGTTCTCCAAGGCCACCATGAACAATGCATTGATGATTTAAGCGAGAATCATTGAGGACAGTGGCAAGGCTGTGCACTGCGCCTGCTTTGGGATCAGTGGCAGCAAAAACAACGCGAGGATTTCTGGCTAACACAATAGCGCCTGCGCACATAAAGCAGGGTTCTAAAGTGACGTAAAGCGTGCAATCATGGAGACGCCAGCGACCTAATTTTGCACAGGCTCCTTGAATCACCAAAGTTTCCGCATGGGCAATGGCGTTGTTGGTTGTTTCACGTAAATTGTGGGCTTTGGCGATAATATTTTTGCTCGCATCAACAATAAGTGCTCCAACTGGAATTTCACCTTGTTCAGCGGCTAATTTCGCCAATAAAAGAGCTTCATGCATGAAAAATTCATCTTGTGCGTTTAACATAATGTGTAAGCTTATCTTGTTGGATGGAAGAAAAAAGTGGCGGAGCGAGAGGGATTCGAACCCTCGGAAGAGTTACCCCTTCGCATCCTTAGCAAGGATGTGGTTTTAGCCACTCACCCATCGCTCCGTGAATAACAAAATGGCGCGCGGTAAGCGATTCGAACGCCTGACCGCTAGATTCGTAGTCTAGTGCTCTATCCAGCTGAGCTAACCGCGCATATAAAAAGTCGTTGACGACTTGATTTTTTGGTCTACACAAATGAGTGAGGGAAGTCAACAACCAAAATAAGAATTTGAGGCTAGCACAATCTTGTTCAAATATGTTATGCCTCATGCCGTGCCTCGGGCCTAGACGCTTTATCTACGACAAGGAATATTTTAATGAGTTATTTTTTGAGTAGCAAAATTTTTTCTTTGCTAAAAATTACAGCTTGTAGCCTAACAATTCTTTTTTGTTTTACGTCACATGCTTCTACACAAGTTAAGCCTAAAGTCTGCATGATACTTGATAAGGGCGGTAAAGATGACCACTCTTTTAATGAATCTGCGGCGAAAGGTTTTGAGCAAGCAGTGAAAACTCTTCCAATTAGTCCTGAAAGTAAGTTTGTTGAACCCCATACGGATGCCCAAATATCTCAATTTTTTAATAGTTTTTCTACCGCAGCAAATTGTGACTTAATTGTTGCTATCGGTTTTACACCAGCGGCTTACGTCGCGGCCGTTGCGGCTAAATTTCCTCAAAAAAAATATTTAGTAGTTGATTCAAACCTTGAAAAACAAGATAAAAATAAAAATATTCTTTCCATTACATTTGAGGAACATGAAGGTTCTTTTCTTGCTGGAGCTATTGCTGCATTAAAGTCGAC
>JAZKEW010000215.1:0-1904 GCA_040386785.1 Bdellovibrionota bacterium | reverse complement strand
TTTAATGTCAATAATCATTTCACAGGCATGCAAGAAGCAGTTCGATTTGAAGGCCTGTCGGGAAAATTTCTTTTTATGGTTCGTGCATTTTTTAAAACCATGAGTCCCTTTCGAGAACTCAAACAAAGACAGGAAAGCATTGAAAAATACGTCGGCTCAATTGTTGATACAATGATACAATCCGTAAAATATTACCGTAAATCTGACAATGAAGCCGAAGTTCGAGAGCTATTTACAGATTTAATACCCGATGCGCAATTAGAAAAAGTCATCTTGCCAGAAGACAATGAACTGAAAGGAGTGTGCACTCTTTGTTTTCGATTTGATGGCAAGCCTTGTGATTTTATTCAAATTGATATCGTTGAAAAAATGTGCGATCCTGTTTTTGAGTATTTGATTGCTTGAAGCTTGACATATTTTGTTGCGGTTTGTGACGAGGCGGCATTTTTAAGCTGCTTTTAAAGTGACCGTATATTCCATTCTACAAGATTTTAACTGTTCATTCAAAGCGCACTCAACCATAACAATCTCTGAATGACCAATTTTCTTTGCTATTTTATACGCTTTCTCTGGGCTAACTTTTTGTCTTCCATTTTCAATGTCAGATAAGTTTTGAACAGACACTCCTATTTTTTTTGCTAATTGAGCTTGTGTTAGCTCATTGCCGAGTCTGTAAGCACGTAAAATTTTGCCCACGGTTAAAGGACCTCTCCTTTTCTCTAGATCTTCGCGCGTAAATTTTTTATCTTCTTTTGTAGTCGTGCTTGTTGACTTCAAAGACACTTGCGATTTGGATTTTTCCATTTTTTTTCTCCCTATAAATAGCCCTGTAAGCTTTATTTAAGCGTACTGAACGTTCGCCTTTTTTGTATGGCGGTTTTAACTGTTCGTCGTTGTATCCCGTGAGTTTCCTTGTCGCTTCCATGCCTATTGTTTCAACTGACAAAACCCATTCGTGAAAAGCATCTTCTATATAATCAGGGATATTTTTTAGTTGCTTTTCAACTTTTTTGTCCCATTCGACAGTCCATGTCATCCTTAAATCCCCTTTATTACTGTTTGTAACAGTATATTTAGAAGTTGTCAATAACATTATTTCTCAATGTAAATTCATAAACTCAGAAAAATTTTAAAAAAAAGTAATAAATCTTCCACCAAGTGTTTGCAACGCCACCACAGCCTTGATGTAGTCTAATATGAGGAGGACTATTTTAATGGCTATCCTTAAAATAAACTATGACCAGCTTCAACAACTTGAATCACTGCCACAGAAAATAAAAGGTGAAGTCATTCGCAATTCAATGGTCACATCTATTTTAAACACAAGTACTGCTGTATCTGAGTTTGCATTTAAAAATTTAGAAAAGTCAAAGTTTGTGAAGTTTGACAGGAAAGTGCAGAAAAAAAGAATTACTCTCAGCAAAATATCTGAGGGAAATAGTTTTGATACTATTCATGCCAATTTAAGATTTTCCACAATTAACGAATCGTTATCGAGCTTTCCTTGGCAAAAAACAACAACGACGGGAACAGATGGCAAAACATATTCAAGCTTTATTGCTCAAGTGCTTGGTAAATCTATTGCGCCAATGCCTAAAACTTTTATTTCTAAAATTAGAGCTTGGTCGGTAAAGCGGACAACAAGTAAGTCGTACCCTTTAAAAAAAGCTTATGTTCAACATTCCAGTATATCCGATTTGTTGCATTATGATAATAATTTATTGGATAAAATTCTAGCAAAAACACGCACTAAATATGAGTCTGAAATTCAACGGAATATGAGATGGGGATTGATGAAATTATGATGAAAATTGTACCAAATCAAGAACAAGAAGAACTAAAAATATTTGTTAAAAAGAAAACAAAAGAAGGTCATCACATTGATCCAAAAGAGCTAGAGAAGC
>JAZKEW010000214.1:0-10216 GCA_040386785.1 Bdellovibrionota bacterium | reverse complement strand
ATTTTTTTGATAGGAACTTTGTTCTACGGAGCTGATGCCTTCAAAAACAATAGCTTGTATTTTTTTTGTGTAATGAGCAGTAATTAAATAAATTATTTTTTTTGACTCTTTGTTAAGGAGTTCTTTGACATTAACATTTTGATATTTTCCAGTTCCCATTAAATAATATATAATTCCATCATGAACTTCGGAAGTTGGAATTTTATTCAATTGATCCATGATTTCATTTGGAATCGCTTCCGTCATATTATCTACAAAAAGTATGAATTCTGAGTTATTTATTTTTTGAGTTTTATATTCATTTTGAGCGTATACAACACTAGATGCAATACTAAAAATATATAATAATATAATTATAATTTTTTTTCGAATAGAAAAAAGAATCATTATTGTCGGCTTCCAAATTGAAATCGCAAACCACTAAAAATTTCTTGTGTAGGATTTTGTTGAACAAAGTTTGTTGAATTATAAGAACTAATAAGGCTTACCGTATCATTAAACATATAGTTTGCATAAGCGCTTTCGGTAGATCCTGCTATGCCATCTTCATAACTTACTCCCAAATCTAATCTTTTTGAAACAGATCGACTTGCATTGGCACGCCAACTTAATTGACCGTTTTGTGAGCTTGGTAAAACAGACACGCTATCAACAAGGCCGCCTGTCATCGCATTCACGGTTTGATTTAATGTGGAGTCAAAAAAATTATTAATTCCTAAAAAAGAAGCCACGCCAGAAGATGCCGATAAAATATTTGTGCTGGAGCTTTGAGTGGGAACTTGTCCAGTGGATATCATGGAAATAATATCTGCATCAATAATACGTTCTCCATTGGAAAGAACAGGTGGATCCGCGTTTAAATCAAGGCGCGCTTGACTTAAACGTCCATTCATTTTCCAGTAAATATTGTACGTGTTGACTTTTCCTTGCATTTGAATGTCTACATTGGGATCGTACTTTTGTGTATCAACAAATTGAAATTCTGCTTTTTTAACATCAAAAGAAGTTTTTAAAACTTGCAGAGTTGCGGAATCAGCTAGAATTGTTCCGTTCATTTTTGGAGTTGAATCAGTACCTGAAACATTCAAGATAGGATCTGTTGAGAATCGCCCTCTTAAACATTGGCTTTGGATATTGATTGTGCTTGTTGCCCTTATATTCAAGTCTAAATTAACAAGGGGGTCAACAATAATTGTTTGATCTTTTTTTGGCAACGCTAAAAATTGCGTGGAAATTTGATTACAAGTCAGTTCTCTGAGGAGTTGAAATTTTAAAATATTAATATCACCTTCGACTAAATAAGGTTTTCCTTTTCCGTTAATATTGATATCTGAATCTAAATTAAGGTCCATAAATAAGAAGACAGGCACTGGTATTCTAAAATCTGCTTTAGTCGCGTTGACCCTTACACTCACGTTGGGTTGAGATTCTGATAAATCAATATTTCCTGCGATTGAAATTTCACCCTTCCCTTTTTTGGCAGAGATTTTTTGTATTTCAATGAGCTTATTTTTAAAGTTAATTTGTCCTTGTAAATTAGTTAAAGTTGGAGAATAATTTTTTAATGAGATAGATTTTGCAGATAAAGACATGCCACCGTCAAAAAGAATATCATCCCAATCACCCGAAATTAAAACTTTTGCTTGAGCAGTTCCATTTGAAGGGTCATCAAAAATATTTGGAAAAGTATTTTTTAAATTTGCAAAATTAGCGTCTACTTTGACAGGCAATGAAAGAGTTTTTTCCGTTAAGTCTACCAAACCACTCGTCTCAATATTTATAAAATCACTGTTGAGAGAGAGATTAGGAATTTCAACTTTATTATTTGAAAGGGTAAAATTACCACTTTCTTTTAAGTTGAGAATTGTATTTCCATATTGCAGATTTCCACGAGTAAGTTGACCGCCTCCTTTCCAACGAGAAAGAAATTTTAGGGGATTTTTAAATATTTCAGGGCTCAAAATTCCTTGAAAATTAAAATGACCGGTGAGCTGAGAAAATAAGTTGTTATTTGCTCTTATTTCGTCAGATAATAGCTGCATAGCATTGAAATTTTTTAATGTTATGTTCAAACTTGAATCAATGTTATCTTTTTGCGGAAAAGTGAAGAGTGATTTAAATTGATTTTGAAATGCGGATAGTTCAAAAATTATACTTTGATTTATGTTTGATTGCGCAGTTAATTTTACATCGCCAAGCTTTATGTCTTTTATTTGGAGAGATGATATGCCAACTTGGGCAGAGCCAATCATATTTTTCCACACACCAGACAATATGATATCAGAGTCAAGAACTCCATCAAGTTGTACTGAATTATTTATATTAAAAAAACGCATAGGAAATTGAGAAAATTTAGCTTTAAATTTAGAATTTATAAAAGACAAATTATCTATTTGAAGTAAAATTTGACCCTTTTCTACATGGTCTTGCGGCTGTAGTGGATTTGCATGGATAGAATTCATCACGAGATAGGATTTCTGGCAGTTGCCAATTTCACAGGACAAATTTAATTGAAGGTTCTTTATGCCACCATTGAAAAGAGATAAATTGTTTACTTTGGAATTGGTTTGTAAATTCCAGGTTGAAGGGTGGAGTAATAATCCATCTAGCTTAATGGATAAATCATCAATTTTACCTTTTGTGGAGATAAGATTTGTTGGAATCCAGTAAGCTAAAGAGCTCGTCATGCCATTTAAGTTGCCTTGTGCTGTTGTTTCAATATTTGTTTGCAGATCGCCAAAATTAAGTCGCAGTTTTTCAATATCAAAATTTGCTAATTTTGTGACATCTGTCCCCATATTAACTTGCGTTTTATGAGCATAAATTCCTTTGGAGTCAAGCCCCCATTCACCCACAAGTTTATTAAATTTCATACCAGCTAATTCACCATGAGTTACGGTTGATTTTGCTTTAAATAGAATTTCTGTTGATGGTGCAACAACGCTTAAAGTGCCATCTAAACTTGCTGTGCCTGCGGTGGGAAGTTTTAAAAAATATTCTAGAGAAGAAAGGTCTATTTTCTCGCCTTTTAAATTAACAGACACACCAACTCCTTTTGGAGTGGATATATCAAGAAATCCTTGTGGAACTTGAATTGTGCTTTTATGAGAATTTGTTAATAAAGATATCAATGATTTATCAAAGGAAATATTTTTAGTGTTAGCAGATAAATTTAAATTTAGGTCAAATTTTGGAAGGGGCTTCCTGCCATTTTGCTCAAAGGTTGTGACAATTAAGTTTTGACCTGAGGCTTTTCCTGTTGCGTAAAGTTCAAATCTTTTTTTAGGATCTTTGCTAAATATTTTTCCATTTACGCGCATTTCAGGCGATTTTATAGTGAAATTCACAGGAGAAAAACTAATGCCAAATCCATCTAAGAGTTCAGCAAATGAAAAGGTCTCAATATTGGCTAAATTTTCAAAATTAAAATCTCCAAAAAGTTCAAATTTACCTTCTGCATTTATAATGCCATTTCTAACAGTATTAATTTTGGCTCGTTTGTAAAAGACGGTTTTTTCTTTAAAAGAAACTTCTGCTGTGCCGTTGTACAAGGAAAATCGTTGTAGAAATAATTTTTCCCATTGGGCATTTCCTACGAATGTAGGGAAAGAATCAAGAGTTTTTCCTGATTTTAAATTTCCAGATATCTTGGCAGTTCCTTTTGAAGTTAAATCAAAAAGACTAAAAAAATCTTTTCCTTTAATTTCTAGTGCTGCGATATTAGCCTCATAATTTGATTGTTCTATTTTGCTTTTAATAAGGGCATGGATGCTGGAGCTTAATTTTAGAATATTGCTATCTAAATTAAGACTTTTTATTTTTACATTTCCATCTTGCCAAAGTTGGCCAGTCATTTCGAATTGATTCATTTGAATTTTAGAATGTAAAAATGGAAATTTAAGCAAGGTTCCATTTGTATTTACGCTCAATTCTAGACCTATATTTTTTTTGTCAGTAACTTTTTTTGCCTTTAGTAAAGAGATATTTATATACTGAAAATTTTTGCTTTCTTTTTGTCCAAGATTAACAGTCGCATTTAGAATATCAAATTCCGCAGGTAAGTTTGGCATTATTTTTTTTATTGTTTTTGGAACGTCTATTTCGGAGTCGTCTTCTGTTTTTAAAAAATCGGGTAAAATGATTTTTCCGTTACTGTCGTAATTAAGGTTAAGCTCCGTACCCCGTAAAAAAATTTTTTTCACAATAGGTTTTCGGTGAAAATAGGAAGAGGGTACGTCAAAAGCGACTGAAATTTGGTTTAACGAAAAATTAAATTTTCTATTATTTTCCGAATTTATTTCCTTGATTGAAACTTCATTCAGATTCAATGCCGCAGAAAAAAAACTGAGGCTTAAAGAATTTAAGGTTAAGTTTAGTTTTTGTGGTTTTAAGTAGTTTAAATTGATATAGTTTACAACTGCATGCTGAATCATTGGGCTATTTAAAACTAAAAAAACCACTGTGTTGATTAACAGAAAAAAAACAATTATAAATAATGTAACGCGCTTTAAAAATTTGACCACGAAAACATTTCCTACCAAAAAAAATTAAGTTCCATGTCTGAAAACATCAGAAAGTTGAGTATAGACGTTATACATTTACTTTGCTATATGTAATCCATTTAACAGAGCATTTAAGCTCTCCGTTTGCAATAACAAATTTAACAGGAGACCGAACATGGGATGGCTATCGCGAGAACCCACAAAGCTCCAAGACTTATCCGACAAAAAAGCTTTACCTTCTGGCGTTTGGGACAAATGCCCTTCCTGTTCCGAGATCATACTTGTCTCTGATTTGGAAGAAAATCATCTTGTGTGTCCGTCATGCACTTATCATCATCGTTTACCTGGAGAACTACGGGTTGAACTTCTTATTGATAAAAATACTTTTTTTGAATGGGATCATGAACTAGCAAGCCTAGATCCTTTGGAATTTAACGACGGTCGTTCCTATAAAGATAGACTAACGAGCATGGCGGCCAAGTCAAAACGTTATGACGCTATTATCACAGGTGCTGGACTTATAAACGGGATGCCCGTGGGATTAGGGGTGCTCGATTTCTTCTGGATGGGTGGAAGCATGGGAACCGTTGTTGGTGAACGAATTATGCGCATGTTTACCCGTGCACGTAAGCTTTCTATGCCAGTTATTATTGTAACAGGGAGCGGTGGAGCACGTATGCATGAAGGGTTAATTTCACTTATGCAAATGGCAAAAACAGCTGCTGCCGTTGGCTTGCATAAAGAAGCGGGGCTGCCTTTTATCAGCGTCATGTGCGATCCCACAACAGGAGGAGTGGCGGCGAGTTATGCTATGCTAGGCGACATTCACTTCGCAGAACCTGGTTCAACCATTGGTTTTGCAGGTAGGCGCGTTATTGAAAATATCATTCGTCAAAAGTTGCCACACGATTTTCAAACGGCAGAATTTTGTTTTGAACATGGGGTTGTAGACAGAATTGTCAAACGAGCAGAAATGAAAGAAATGATTTTTAGAACTCTCTCAATCTTGTGTGGTTAATTTGTGAAATCTGTCTTGTTACCTTATTTTAATAAGGTGCGCGGAAATATTATACCTGGTGCTCATCGAATTCAAAAATTAGTCTCGCCGTGGCTCTCCGCTGGGATTCTCAATTTCCCTTGCATACTTGTTACAGGTAGTAACGGCAAGGGGTCTACATGTGCCTACCTTGAAAGAATTTTGCGAGAACACGGCATAAAAACAGGGCTTTACACATCTCCACATTTGGTGCATCCAAACGAGCGTATTCGCATTAATGGAGTGCCTGTTTTGGAAGAGGTTCTTGCAGAAAATATCATTGAAATTGAAAAACAAATTTCTTTATATTTACCAGACGCCTCTTTTTTTGAAATAACAACTGCTACAGCTCTACTTATTTTTTTAAAAGAAAAAATTAATTTTTTAGTTTGTGAAGTTGGTCTTGGCGGTCATTTTGATAGCACAAATGCTTTATCTCCTTTACTCAGTGTCCTGACAAGTATTTCGTTGGAGCACACGGAATATTTAGGAAATTCAATTCAAAAAATTGCCGCAGATAAGGCTTATGTTTCAAGAAGAAACAGACCATTTATTGTTGCTTCATTGAGCGATGAGGCATTTGCTGGTGTCAAAGATTCTTGCGAAAAAATAGGGTCACGTATCGTGCTAAGTGAAAAAGGGGATAACGTTAATTTGCAAACAGCTCTCTGTGCTATTCAGCAGTTATCCACAGTGACAGATTTAAAATTTGATAAAGATGTTATTCAGTCTGCTGTAAAAAAAACTTTTTGGCCAGGGCGATTTGATGTCAGAGAAATAAGAAATAGAACGGTGATTTTTGATGCTTCACATAATCCAGACGGGTTTAATTTTTTTGCTCAAAAATATTTAACATCGTCCTTTGCGGGAAAAAAATGTGTGCTTATTTTTGCTAGTTTGAGCGATAAAGACTGGGAAAGTACACTTAAAAAAATACATCTTATTGCCGAGCATGTTATTTTTACGCAAATAGAGTCCTCACGCAGTGTTCCTGTGGAGAAGTTTTTGAATAGCGTGGCTCAAATGCAGTCGTTTCCTGATTATGAAATTATTTCAAATATTGATGAAGCTCTTGAAAAAGCTTTGAACACAAAACCTCAACTGACCCTGGTGTTGACTGGTTCTATTGCATTTATTGGTACAGCTATGGAGCACTTTGGCCTTGAGGTATTTGTCAATTGAGAATAAAGACGGTCACTGCATTTTTTTTAGTTTTATTTTCGAATAATTTCGCAAACTATTCCTACGCTTTAAATGCAAATAATTTAAATAAAGATTTACCAAATATTATTTATTATGACGCTGACGATGATGTTAAAATAAATAGGGACACTGGGTACATTGAACTCAACAATAATGCAACCATTTTGCTTGGTAATTTATATCTATCTGCAAAAAAAATTATTATTTCAAAATTTGAAAATATAATAACAGCTGAAGGCAATGTAAAATTAATTTATGCAAAAGAAAAAGCCACTGCGTCTAAAATTGTTGTTGATGCAAACACAAAACAATTGCGTATGGATAATGCGCAAATTTTTTCCGATCCTGCTTCTACAGATGACGTCATGGCGAGAGATGCTCTTGGTTTGTCAAAAGCAGAGCTTGCATTTGACAAAGATAAGTCAACCAGATCTTCAGAAATAGAGCTACAACTTAAAACAATAAGAAATCAGTACTCAAACTTAAGAAATTTAAAAGAAGTTAAAAAAAATAGCCCTGACATTGATGAAAAAATAAACGCATTGGTTGTGCACTATGGGCAATTATTAGCACGATATTCACGCACTCAATATCAACCAAACGCTTATCTTGCAGCTATTCCAGAATTAGAAAAAGAACGCTTTTTAAAACGGAGAGAAGCAGTTGAAAAATTTAATCGAGAAAATCCGAATTTAGTCAATCAAATAGTCGATTTTAGCCCTGTAAACACGTACGTTAATGTCGCTGCTTCACAAATAATTCAACAAGACACAAAAACATTTATTTTAAACAACGCTATTATTACCCCGTGTCATTGTAGCTCACTCGGTGAGCCTGCTATTTATGGTTTTTCATCACAAAATGCACAAATTGATGTTGGAAATTATATTACTTTACAGGGAGCAACTTTCGATCTTTTTTCTCTCCCTTTGTTTTATGCGCCATGGTTTAAATTGAGCATAAAAAATAAAAGAGAAACTGGTTTTTTATATCCTAGTGGTTACACGAGTAATAATGCGGGTTCTGCGGTTACAGTTCCTTTTTTCATTGTGCTTGGAGATCATGCTGATAGCACTGTAACGTATCAAAATTTTAGTACCAGAGGGAGTCAAACAGAAGTTGAATTTAGAACTCAACTCAATGAAGCTACGCCCGATTTAAACCAAACAACTCAGTTTTATTCTAAGACTCAATATATTCAAGATCAAAAATATGGAAACGATTATCTTAAAAATAAAGATAAAATTGATGCTCTTGTTGAAGAGGATTCTAGCCAAGAAAGCGCATATCAAAATTTTTTAGGAAAAAGTTTATCTGCCAGATGGTACGATCAACAAAGTATAAATGTGCCTATTTCTTATTGGGGTTCCATAAAAGCAAATGGACAATTTGTAAGCGACAACACCTATCTTTCCGATTTTTCTTCCAGCGCAATTGCTGACCCCACAAAAGCTGTCATGGGAGACACCACATCAGCCTCAAGACGGTTTTTAGCTCAAGAAGTAGACGCGGAATACTACGGAAATAATGTTGTTCTTTCCCTTCGTGCGCAAGGACAACAAGATCTCTTTTCACAAACTCAAACAAATACGCCTTCACGAACTCCACGGGTAGAATTTACTTTGTTGCCAGCTCATTATTTGAACACGCCGTTTGTTTTTAGCAACACCACCACTTGGGAAAACGTGATTAGGCCAGCATTTGGACAAAAAGATTTTATTGAACCCCAACCACTACCAAACCAAACAGCAACCCCTCCAAATCCATATGTGGATGGAAAAAGACTTTACAGTTCATCAACTATTTCATTGCCACTCAAGGCTAACGACTACATTAATGCCTATGCTGCAGTGTCGGGAACCGCAGTTCAATACACCTTTCCATCCTCTGCCCCTTATGCTGCCGTGTCCCCTTATCAAGCATACATGCAGTATTCTGTTAACGCAGACGTTCCCTTGTACGGCAGGCATGATTTTGTAAACAGTGAAAATAAACTCACTGGAAGTATTGTTCAAAGTATCGACCCTTATGTGAATTTTGCATATATCCCGAATGTAAAACAAGGCTATGGTTTTCCAAATACATATGATCTTTGGTATGCGCAAGATAGCACTCCTGCGGCAAGTATTTCGCCGGTGGGCACAAGTCTAGCAAATACAAGCATCACCACATCAGCTATTTTAACAGTTGGGGCAACGACATCTTGGAGAATACAAAAAAGAAAATTTGCAGAAAGCGAAAAACCAATCAATCGCTTTTTGCTTAGAAAAGAGCCAGCCATGGCGAATTTAAATTATTTTGCAGATGTGGTGAAAGAAAAAAAATTGAATATTACAAATGAGCCTAGCTCCATTTACCAGTTCTCAGCTGAAGTTGAGGCTAATAAAATATTTGAAAGTTGGGCAAAAAAAGAACTTGATAACTATTATAAAGATGTTTTATTAGATGATTTAAATAAAAAATATATTTGGCCCACAAGCAATTCTTATGGCTTTACAACCGATCTAGACATAACTCCTGTTTCTATTTCTGTGTATTCAAATTATAATTTTCTCGCAGAAAAGACTGCGGAAGAACAAAACAATAAGGCAGGGTTTTTAGCCAAACCCTTTCCTGCAGCACCATTTGGCCCGATTTCAACAAATTTAACTTGGAATTTAGATCCTTTTTTTCCACTCAATGGAGCTGTCGCTGTAGCGTATAATCAAATTTATAAACGCCTTGACTCTGCGAGTGCTTCTTTTAATACCACGTTGCCTTACCAGGTAGGTCTTTCTTATTCCCGTACATTGCAATACGTGCTCGACACAACTCAAAATAATTTTATTGAAAAAACACAAGATCTTGCTGGAATTACTTATACTCCAGTGCCGTGGTCAATATTCGCATTTCAGTGGTCGTACAATGTGGACCCCAGTGCGAGTGCTGGACAAGTTGATACAACGGAAGGCAAAGCTTACGGCTCTGCCTATTCTGTTACCTTAACTGGAATTCAAGATTGTCTTGATATGATTATTGCTAGGACAAAACCTGCAGGCACTTCAGAAAGTGCAGCGACTTATGCCATTGGTATAAATTTAAAAATATTTGGATTCCCGACGGGCTCTCAGGATATTGGGAGTTATTTTAATAGGAATATGCAAAGAAATTAATTGTCATTGCTTAGTTCCACTACTGTTGTATTTGGTCACGAAGGAATCTTGTGTTCCTGTAAGCGTATTGCCATCTAAACCACCATTTGTATTTCCAGCCACATAAACGTTGCCGGAGGAGTCGGTTGCAGTGGCGTAGCCGTAAGTGGGTTTTGATGCAACTCCAAGTTGTCTGGTCCACTGTTTAGCCCCGCTGCTGTCGTATTTAGTTACAACGAAATCATATGTTCCTGTGAGCGTATTGCCATCTAAACCGCCATTTGTATACCCAGCCACATAAACGTTGCCGGAGGAGTCGGTTGCAGTGGCGTAGCCGTAAGTGG
>JAZKEW010000213.1:0-13577 GCA_040386785.1 Bdellovibrionota bacterium | reverse complement strand
CCCTTTTCCATTCTTTTTAGGGCCTTCATTAAAATATCAGATTTTTTTTCATTTATAATTGATTTATTTTCAACTTCTGGTTCTTGTTTAGCTTTTATTGCTTCTTGAGTAGGTAAAGATTTTATAAAATTTTCAATTTGAAATTGCTTTTTTTCCATTGCGGTTTCTTTTGCTTCAACTCGACTACCAGCCTCTGCAAGAAAACAAATACCTGATTCTGTATTTGTGATAACGATTTCCTTATCTCTAACTTGAACGAGCATGATTTGTCTTTTAGGGCTAATGGAAAGAGTAGAAATTATATTAATTTCTTTATCCTCTTTGACTGTTTTAAAAAATCCTCTTTTACCTATTTTTGCTAAAATAAATGCAATAATTCCAATGAATGAAATAAATCCAACAACAAGCGATGCTCCTTGCCATAAACTTGGTTCGTCTTTATTTTCTTTTAAATAATTTTTTTTATCTACAAATGCTTTAAAATCTGCATTGATTTCTCTATCTGTTGGAGTCACTTCTTTTTTAGAAACCAGAGCCTGTTCTTTGATTTCTTGCGACAAGGTTGTTTCAATTTTTTGATTATTTTCTTGTGGATTATTATTTATTGTGAGAGGAATTTGTATTTTATTTTCGTCTGTTGTGTATTGCTGTAAAGGCATAACAACACTATACTCGCTCTCAGCTAGTGAATATGTGTTGTAACACACAAAAAACAATGCCACGATATACTTAATTTTTTTCATACTTATTCCTCGTTATTTACGCCATATCTCTTGGATGAGTTTCTTCAAAACCGACTCCGCTCATCACATCGGTGAGTCTCACTCCAAATTTTTCGTTCACAACAACAACTTCTCCCATGGCAACAAGTTTATCATTAACAAAAATCTCCATAGGTTCACCTGCCATTTTATCTAATTCAATAACAGACCCTTGCCCCAACTGAAGTAAATCATTGACAAGTAATTTTGTTCTTCCAAGCTCAACTGTTACTTTAAGAGGCACATCAAGAACCATTTTCATTCTTGAAATGTCTACGTATTTCATGGAATCATCATCTACTGAGGATCCACTTTTTGTGTTTTGTGCACCATCTTCTGTCATAGAAGTATCGTTATTCTCTAGTACATCATCGCCATTAGAACGCCCTAAATCTTCTGGACGAAAACCATCTTTTGAATCAGCCATGCTATATTTCTCCCATAACTTCAGTTATTTTAATCGCTTTATTTCCTTTAATTATTCCTGGTATGCCTCTGAATTTATGCATCCCCTCAATAAAAATATCGAGAGGCCTATCGGAATCATTTTCTAAAATTAAAATATCTCCTGCACTTAATTCCATTAATTCACGCATATTTAACCAACAATCACCCACACTAACTGAAATATTTAATGAGGTATTCATCAACTGAGCTTTAATTCGATTGATCCAAATATGATCCACTTCCAATTGTTCATTTTGAAATCCAACACTTAATTTTGATTTAATTGGTTCTAACGTAGAATAGGGAATAACAAGCTTTATGGAGCCACTCATCTTTTCAAGTTCAACATCAAAAGCTGTTGAAATAACAACATCACTTGGTGGAACAATTGCCACAAATTGAGGATTTATTTCAGTTCTTGAATAATGAATTGCAATTGGAAAAACAGGGGCCCATGCTTTTTCCAAATCATCAATAGCAGCCATAACAATACGTCTAGCAACTTTGATTTCTATTTGTGTAAAATCTTTTCCTTCTACTTTTGTATAGGGAACACCGGAACCACCAAATAAACTATCAACAAGAGCATAAAGAAGTTTACTCTCAATAACCATCACAGCAGAACCGCGAAGAGGTTCAATTCGTAAAATATTTAAACAACTTGGCAATGGAAGTGAATTCATAAACTCGCCAAATTTAATAGGGCCAGAGCTATTTACGCCAATATTCGCAACTTTTCTAAGGGCTGCAGAAAGAGAAATTCGAAACAAACGAATAAATCTATCGTGAATAATATCAAGTGTAGGCATTCTTCCGCGAATAATTCTGTCTTGATTAGCAAGATCATAATGAACAATTCCAGAAGCTTCTCCAGATTTTCCACCTTCCGTGCCGTCAGAACGACCATCGGAAACTGCATTTAACAGGGCATCAACTTCTGTTTGGCTTAATACTTGATCCATTTTTTCTTCTACTCCACTAAAAAATCAGTGAAAAATATATTTTGAATTGGCCTATCAGACACTTCATTAATTTTATTCAAAATTTCTCTTCTTAATAATTCTTTTCCATTTTCAGTTAACAATTGCATCCTTGTTTTAGTTGTGACGGAGGTAATGATAATGTCTTTAATTTGAACTTCTCGTTTTTTAATTTCATCCAATTGCTCCTCGCGGCCACGATATTCGATAGCGACAGCAAGTCTTAAAAATCGGTTTTCAATGGGGTTGCCCAGATTTAAATCCATTCTAGGAAGGTTATAAGTGTCCCCAAAATTAGCTGTTCCTTTATTTTCATCTGTTTTAGCACCGTCCTCTTTTTTTCCATTTTCTGCTTTATGCCCATCATCTTTCTTCTCATCTTTTTTTTCGGGAGGGTGTTTATCGTCTTTTTTTTCATCTTTTTTCTCGTCTTTTTTTTCAGGAGGATGTTTATCATCTTTTTTCTCGTCTTTTTTTTCATCGCTTTTATTGTCTTTTTGCTTATCTGCTCCATCTGGTTTTTCACCAGCTTTAGCTTCTACCGCAGCGGCTTCTGGATCAGTTTTAGATTCTGCTTGATGCTTTGCGCTGACAGTCTTAAAAAATAAAAAACCCCCAATAACCATAGCGAGAAGAACGACACCCCCAATACCTGCAAACAATATGATTCTACTTTTTTTAGCGACCTTTTCGTCAGGATCTTTTTCTGATTTCTCTTTATCTTTATCTGTATCTGCATCTTTATCTGCATTTTTTTCTTTTTTTTCTTTTTTTTCTTTCCCTTTTTTCTCTTCTTTATCTGCCATTTTTTATTCCTATATTTATTTTTATTGACTGATCTCTTGATTCAATCATTTTTTCAATTGCGCTGTTGTCCTAATTTTGCCATAAATTAGGAGTGCATGTTTGTCTTTATGTCGAAATGGATGCCGGCAATCTTTGCCATTGCCAATATTAATTTCTAATTTTACTTCTTTATTTACGAGCTAACTTATTAGAATATGAGATTTTTATCATGGAATTAAGGGAATTTGCTGAGACTATTTTATATGGCAGTAATTTAACAAGTGACAAACTTTTGCAGCCTGGTGAGCTCACCGACCAATATCCTGGCACTGCAATTTCTGCACCTCAGTACCCAACCAGACCAAAAGAGCTTGCATTTGGTGTAGGGCATTCCAATGAAAAAGTAGAATTTCCCAATCAAAATAATATTAGAGACGAGAAACAAAGAGGCATTGTTCTCCATTTTTTTGCCAATCATGAACTTCTTGCAATGGAGTTAATGGCCCTTACAATTCTGCGTTTTCCCAATGCCCCCGCAAATTTTCGTATGGGAGTAGCTAAAACTATTCTCGAAGAACAAAGACATATGCGGTTGTATATGGACAGAATGCAAGAATTTAATGTTTCCTTTGGCGAAATTGCAGTGAACGATTTTTTTTGGAAATGTTTGTCAAATATGAACTCCCCCATGGACTACGTCACTAAATTAAGCATGACTTTTGAACAAGCAAATCTTGATTTTTCTTATTTTTACATGAATTTAATGAAAAAAATTGGTGATAATAAAACGGCTGAAATTTTACAGACGGTTTTTGAAGAAGAAATTGGTCACGTTAAACACGGCGTAGTGTGGTTTGACAAGTGGCGTGACCACTCTCAATCACAATGGCAGTGTTACACTAACGAACTAAAACTTCCACTCACTCCAGCGCGAGCAAAAGGAATTTCATTTACCCACAAAGCCCGCGTAGACGCTGGTTTAACTACAAATTATATTGACGAACTTTTTGTTTTTTCTGCTTCAAAAGGCAGACCTCCTGATATTTATTTTTTTAATCCTTGCTGTGAGCTTGAAGTTGCTCGCGGTAGTATAGGCTTTAATCCAACTCAACCCATTCAATATTTACAAGAAGACTGCGCTCCTCTGTGCTTATTTTTGGCCGCGAAAGACGACATTGTTTTAGTTCCTAGAAAACCATCCCTAGAATTTTTACAAAAGTTGAAATTATGCGGATTTGATTTACCGGAATGGCAACCATACGTTAACAAAAAAATAAACATTTCTCATTTTACGCAAACCTCATTTGGAGCATTAAAGCCTTGGGGGCACAGCCCGGAAAGCTTCGGTTTCCTAAAAGATTTTATCCCTCTGTGTAAAACCAAACCTTGCCCTGTCAATAAAAATTTATATTCTAAAATTTATTCCGCAGAACTAAGTCACTCTATCTGGAAAGAATTTTCGCAATACAAAGATATCTTGTCCGAACAAAATTCATTGCCTTCTATTTGCTCTAATTTAAATTCGGTGTTTGATGCTATTCAAAACCATCTAAAATATTCAGATACGGTTGTATTAAAAGCCCCCTTTGGCTCTGCAGGTCAAAATATGAAGAGAGTTCACTCTGCTCAATTGCCTGTCAACGATATAAATTGGATAAATCGCATTCTTACAGAGCATGATGGTCTTGTTGTTGAACCTTGGTTTAATCGCGTAGCAGACTTTTCTTCTCAACTTAAAATTGAAAATAATCAAGTTATTTATTTAGGTGACACGAGACTTTTAACTGACAATCGAGGCCAATATATTGGAACCTTAATGGGCAAGAAAATACTTTACTTAGAAGAAGATATTGTAAAATTTCTTTACAAAGTTAATTTTGCAAGTATTTTAAAACAAATTTCTTTATTTGTAGGAGACAAACTACTTCAACTTGGTTTTGGCGGGCCTTTTGGAATTGATGTTTTTATTTTTAGAGATATGAATTCACCACAAGGATTTAGAATTAAATTTATTTCTGAAATTAATCCACGCTTTACCATGGGTAGAGTAGCATTAGAAATTTCGAAGAGAATTTTACCTGGAATTTCTTCTTTATGGCAACACCTTCGAGTAAAAGATATTGAGTCCAAATTTCAAACAAAACAAAATTTCTTCGAAAAAATCACAACCGAATTTCCACTTGAAATAAATCATTCATTTAAGCCACAAATAAAAAGCGGTGCTTTGTTTACAAACGATGCTCTGCAAGCGAAAAATACAGTCACTATTTTGCTTATAGGGCAAGAAAATATTGAAAAATATCATTTATTGTTCAAAAAGGAGT
Organism: Bdellovibrionota bacterium; assembly: GCA_040386785.1. Classification (GTDB taxonomy): domain Bacteria; phylum Bdellovibrionota_B; class Oligoflexia; order Silvanigrellales; family Silvanigrellaceae; genus Silvanigrella. Next base: position 8,279 of record JAZKEW010000213.1, on the reverse strand, counting down.
GCCATGAACATCCATAAAAAACTGAGCCGAATTGTAAAAAAAATCAACCGAAGGCCCAGAAAAAAAGAAATTGATTTTTATCACAAAAAAAATTTAAAATTAAAATCTTTTGAAGCCGTTTTTAGAGAACTTATTTTCATTCTAAAACACTCTTATATAAGTGCAAAAAGTGCACAAATTACTTACACATTTATTTTAGCCATAATTCCTTTTTTATCTATATTATTTACTTTTATTCATTCGTTTCACGGTTTTGAAAATATTTTTGCCTCCACAATATCCCCTTTAATAAAAAAACATTTTGGCTCTCCTGTAGGCATTCAAATATCCAACTACTTGCAAACTATTATTAAAAACATTCAAGTCAAAGAGTTGGGAATTATTTCATTTATTACGTTTTCAATCACGGTTATCATGCTTTTATTATCTATAGAAGATACATTTAATGACCTTATGCAATTTCGCAATCATAAAACATTTTTTCAGCGATTTATAAAATGTTGGACGATTATCACTATTAGCCCATTTTTATTCGCATTGACGGCAGTAAAATCAGACCCTTTATTTCATTTGATTAGAGAAAATTCCCCTGCATTTATTGAAGGTTCTCTTATAAAAACATTGCGTTTTTTTCTTGGCATTTCGTTTCAGGCTTTATATTTTATTTTTCTTTACTATGTTATGCCAAGCAAGCGGTTGCATTTTAAATCCGTTCTTTTAGGTGGAATTGTGGCAAGTATTTTTCTTGAACTTCTTCAATTTATAAATATATTTATTGCAAAAAGTACCCTGTCTGCAGATCCAAGTAGGATATATGGAACAGTACCTTTAATCGCAGTGCTATTTTTTGCTTGGATTCGACTTGGCTGGATTGTTACTTTAGTTGGAGCTGCGACTTCTTTAGCAGCACAAAGAATTTTTTATTTTAAAAGTTTTAAAGCCTGAAATTACAGTAAAAAATGGCTCCGATATTGAAAAATATTTCTCTTTATGTTTAAAAGGAGAGTCGAATGTCCGCTAGGGCATTGCTTCCATAAATAACTTTTGGAGAAAATATCCCATGCGCATGTCAAAACTTGTGGCAAAAACCACCAAAGAATCTCCTCGTGATGCCGAAATTCCTAGTCACAAGTATATGCTCAGAGCTGGTTTTATACGTCAATACTCTGCAGGCATCTACGGCTTATTGCCCCTCGCAATGCGATCTGTCGCTAAAATTGAAAAAATTTGTCGTGAAGAAATGAATAGAGTTGGGGGACAAGAAGTTCGATTACCTTGCAGTGCAGTTAAAGAACTCTGGGATGAAACTGGTCGTTATGAAACCTTCGGCAAGGATATGTTTAAATTTCAAGACCGCAACGAAAAAAAGATGGTCTTAAACCCAACCCACGAAGAGCCCATTGTATTTATGGCGCGCACTGAACTCACAAGCTACAGACAACTCCCTGTCGCAATGTATCAAATACAAACAAAATTCCGCGACGAACCAAGGCCACGTGGAGGCCTTATCCGGTTGCGTGAATTTACTATGAAAGATGCTTATAGTTTTCATACCTCTGAGGAAGATTTAAAAGATTACTATTATCAAATGCATGAAGCCTATACTCGTTTTTATAAAAGATGCGGCTGTAAAAACTTTGTTAGTGTCATGTCCGACAACGGATTATTTGGTGGAAAATACTCTCACGAATTCCAAATGCTAGTCCCCACTGGTGAAGACAAATTAATAACTTGCCCTCAATGCAAGTACAGTGCCAACGAAGAAATTGCTTCTTCTCCTTATGTTATTAACTCGGAAGCAGAAAAACCTCTTGAAAAAGTGCACACACCAAACCAAAAAACAATTGAAGGTTTGGCCGAATATTTAAAAATCAATCACGAACAAACTGCCAAAGCTGTTATGTTACAAACTCTTTCAAAAGCAACTCCTATTATTTGTTTTTTAAGGGGCGATCTCCAACTTATTGAAGCGAAAGTCAGAACATTAATTGGAGAAGAAGTTGTTGTTGCGACACCAGAAGCAATTGCAAAAGCAGGGGCCATATCTGGTAGCACGGGACCTTTGCATTTAAATTTAAAAAATTGTTATGTTGTTATTGACCATACGGTAAAAAATAGCTCAAATCTAGCCACTGGTGCCAATGAAAAAGACTATCATTATGTGAATTTTAATTTGCAACGTGATTTCTTTTCTCAGCTTGACGAACAAAGTAAGAAAAACGTTTTTGTAGGAGACATTGCGGCTGCTCGCGTTGGAGATCCATGCCCAGAATGCGCAACTCCTCTTAAAGAAACTCGTGGTATTGAAATTGGCAATATCTTTCACTTAGGAACTAAATATTCAAAAAGCATGAACTGCACATTTCTCGATCAAAACGGCAAGGCGCAGTTTCCTATTATGGGTTGTTATGGCATTGGTATTACAAGACTTCTTCCTGCAATTATTGAAGAAAGCCATGATGACAGAGGGCCTATTTTACCCCTTCCAGTAGCTCCCTTTGAAGTGCATATGTGTGTGCTCAATAAAAAAGAAGGGGATGTTTCACAAAAGTCAGAAGATATTTATGCTCAGCTCAAAGAAAAAAATATTGACGTCCTTATAGATGATAGAGATGAAAAACCTGGGTCGCAATTTGCCGATGCAGACTTATTTGGAATTCCATTTCGAGTAATTTTATCACCAAAAACATTAGCAGAAAATTCAGTTGAATTAAAATATAGAGACAATAGGGCAGAGCCTCGAAAAGTTAAATTAGAGGACATTGTTGCTGTGTTAAACAATGAAATCAAGAGTGAATACAAGAAGTATCACTAGAAAAATATCACTCTTTCTATTGTATTTTCTGGTTTTAAGGAAGCCTTTTCAAACTGCTCTTTAAGCCAACTTTGTGGAACATCTTCCATTTTTGGCATCGCAATTGTCGATATTTTTAACTGGCATGTTTTCTCAAGAAATTCGTCGAACGCTTGTTTAAAAGTAGGTGGCTTAACTTTTTCTTGCCAGTTATTTTTTGCTATTAAAGTAACAATATACTTTGTACCAAATAATGCATCTAGAGCATAAAAATGAGCTTGCCCAGCAATAAGTCGTTTGCGAATGCAAAAGCGGGTGTATTCTCGAAAGTAGTCGGGGTAGGATTTTTTAATTTGCCGCGATAAAACATCATGAGCGACGCCCGTGCAACTGACAGGATGCACAATACATTCTGGATAATGTTCAAAAATTTGATCGACTTGTTCAAAAATCATTTATGCAAGTTCTCAAAATATGGTGACAAGGGGCGGACTTGAACCGCCGACCTATGGATTATGAGACCATCGCTCTAACCAACTGAGCTACCCTGCCAAAAGAAACTTTGCTTAGGGGAATTATAATGAGACAGAAAAAAAGTCAAGCAACAAAACAAAAAGAGGAAGGCACAAACATGCTCCTTCCTCTTTTTTAAACAAATAATGCTAATTATTATTTAGCTGGTGCCGCTGGAGCTGGCGTTGCCGGAGCTTCTGCCGCAGGCGCTGGAGTTACTGCTGGTGCGGGTGTTCCGGCAGCAGGTGCAGGAGTTGCTGGAGCTTCTACTGCAGGCGCTGGAGTTGCCGCTGGTGCTTCGGCTGCAGGAGCAGGAGCCGCTTCTGGCGCTGGAGTTGCTGCTGGTGCTTCAGCTGCAGGCGCTTCTGCTGGCTTGGAGCCGCAGCTATTTGTACAACCAGAAAGAGTTAAAACAGAAAGAACGATTAGCGGAAGTGCCTTTAATTTCATGATATCTCCAATAAAAAATGAACAAAAAAAAGAAAACATGCGCAGCAAAGAAACTAAAAAGAATTCACTTTTAGCGCAAGTTGACCCTCCAACTATAACCAATTGATGCACAATATGTAAATAGGCAGAACAAAAAAATACGTGCCTCAAATCTAATTCCCACGCAAATCATTGATTATCCCCATATTTCAGTATACGGTAGTAAGGTCTCTTTTGAAGACAACTTTCCCCATATGGGGGGTGAACTGGTTTCGACAGGAAGAGTTGAGCAAAAGGAGCATGCAGGGGTTGGTTACAGTACCTCTTCAAAACGCTGTGGCAGTCATAACTGACAAAAACGTAGTTACCGCTTCTGGTTCCAAATTTGCAGGTTCTTTCGGATCTGCTGCATTTGCTGCCTAAATAAAGAGCGCGGTGCCTTGGGTGCGGAAGCACGTGCATCCAAGAACGCCGTAAGTTTACGTGCGGGTACTGGTGGGTTTCTGTTCGTAGCCCCCTTTCCCTACAATCGAACTGGTTTGAATGGCCGGGTGTCTCTTCCCAACCTTCAAACAAGATTCAATAAGAGAATAAGCATGTAGCGCCAATTGTAATACCTTTTTGGACCCGGGTTCGATCCCCGGCACCTCCACCATTTTATAGTCCGGCACCATCCGGCAAAGACCGAATAACCCGCTTAAAAAGCGGGTTTTTTGTTTTCTATTGTCCAGCTTCGAGCGAGGAGGTCTCTTGACATCCGGGGGCCAGTGGGGGCAGATTTGGGGGCAACAACATTGCTATGCAGGAGAGTTGCCCCCAATGCCGTTAACCGATGTAAAAATAAGAAATATAAAGCCGGAAATGAAAGTTTTACGCTTATGGGACAGCGGAGGCTTGTACCTCGAAGTTGCCCCCAATGGGGGTAAATGGTGGAGATATAAATACCGGTATGCTGGAAAAGAAAAACGACTCAGTCTTGGTGTCTACGATGACGTAGGTCTTAAAGAAGCTCGTGAAAAGCACAGTGAAGCTCGCAAATTACTTGCTGCAGGAGTTGACCCTGGTGAAAATCGCAAAGCAATTAAGCAAGCGAATTCCGATAGAGCCACTAACAGCTTTGAAGTCCTGACACATGAATGGCTTAGCAAACAGGCTAAACGATGGACTGAAGGTCATTGTCAGCGCCTTTTAAAAAGTTTTGAGCGTGATATTTTTCCTTGGCTTGGATCAAAACCGATCGTGGATATTCAGACTCCTGAGCTTTTATCTGTTCTCAGACGAATAGAATCACGTGGAGCAGTAGAAACTGCGCATCGAATTCTATCAAATTGTGGTCAAGTATTTCGCTACGCCATTGCAACAGGTCGTGCACAACGCAATCCAACACCCGACTTAAAAGGCGCTCTTCCTCCTGTTAAAGGCGGACATTTTGCCTCAATTACACAGCCAGAAAAAGTTGCTGATTTATTAAATTCTTTTGAGGATTATCAAGGCTCTCTCATTGTGAAATGTGCATTAAAATTAGCTCCGCTTGTTTTTGTCAGACCAGGTGAACTTCGTTCTATGCAGTGGGCAGATGTGAACTTCGAATCAGCTGAATGGTGTTTCACAGCAACTAAAACAAAAACTCCGCATATTGTTCCTCTCTCTACACAAGCAATTTCAATATTAAATGAAATTAAACCACTTACAGGAAATGGAAAATATGTTTTTCCTTCTGCGCGTTCAGGCGCAAGGCCTATGAGTGATAATGCAATTTTAGCCGCATTAAGACGATTGGGAATTGAAAAAACAGAAATGACTGGGCATGGGTTTCGTGCAATGGCAAGGACAATTCTTGACGAAGTTTTAGGTGTACGCCCTGACTTTATTGAACATCAATTAGCACATGCAGTGCGTGATCCAAATGGGAGGGCTTATAATAGGACAGCGCATTTGGAGGAGAGGAAAAAGATGATGCAACAGTGGGCGGATTATTTGGATGGGTTAAAGTAAAAAGCATGTGAAATAAAGGCTCAACATGAGTAACAAAATAAAAGGACAAACACATCAAAATAAATCAAACCTCACTCAAGCAGAAGCAGAGGAAAAAGTTAAAAAAAACTTAGATATGTGGCTTGGCGTAAGTGAAAAATCCAAAAAAATAATAAGAAATCATCTCAAAAACTCCTGGTCAGATGCTCCACCTGGTTGGCGTATGCCTGATTTAAGTGATGGCGAATTAATTAAAACACTGATTAAAAAAAATATGTGGAGTCCAGAGTTTTTACCATTTACAAAAAAGTATCGCCTTGTATGGGACGCTATGTGCGAATGGGGGAACTGGATATTTCTGCACAATAAACGCTTAAATGGTGAACTCGCTGACTTTTACGCTTTTTCTCACCAATACCCAGAAAAAAAACCCACACATAATGGCACAGATCCGTTATTAAACATTTATCGTAATCATTGTCTTTGTACAGCGATCTATTTATTACAAAATTCTGGCTATTACCCCATCATGAGAAATGAAAGCACAGGCATGCGGGACTCTGCTTGCCATATTGTTGAACAAGTTTATTTTAATCTTATACAATCTTCTCTAAGTAATACTTCTCTAAAAAATAACTCATTGGGATATGATAGAATAAAAAAACTATGGCTAAAAATATCTGAAAAAGAAAAAAAACTAATGGAACTTAAAATAATACTGGACTCTTTTTATGATGCCGAGACCTCAACAGAAATTCCATCTGTTATGTTCAGTTGCTTTTTATCTAATCTATCGGATTCGTGGGGTGACGATGATACGTGATTGTTGTCCCATGCACTTATAAAACACACACAGTAAGCTCTCCTTAGTCAATATTAAACCTACTAAAAGGAGGGCTCTATATTTATGATTGATCTACCGAAAGGCTATTTTAGACTACGCCAAATAATTGGTGATTCTAAAGTAAATCCACCAATACCCGCTCTTATACCTTTATCAAGATCCACTTGGTGGAACGGAGTCAAAGAAGGCAGATTTCCAAAGGCTGTTAAATTAAGTCCGAGATGTACTGCATGGCGTGTCGATGAAATTTACGCACTAATTGAACAACTCTCAAAAACCTCAAAAAATCAACAAACAATGAAATAAAAAAACGATGGAAGAGTCTAGAAATTTTTCCCATCGTCTTTAATGGAGGTACCCTTGTTACTAAAGAATTATAATAACTTCAATATTAATTTTAAACAAGTCAGCAATATGGCTTTATCTCGCGCGGAATATATTATCATGTCTCTGCTGCCAAATGGAAAATGTGAAGGAAACGAATGGATTGCATTGAATCCAAGAAGAATTGATCGATCTTTAGGATCATTCAAAATTAATTTGAGAACAGGTAAATGGTGCGATTTTGCAACTGGCGATCGAGGAAGAGATCTTATTAGCCTTGTGGCTTTCATAAAAGGTATTAGTCAACATCAAGCCGCTCAATATTTATTAGATATGTTGGGAGGCCTCACGTGAATAAACCTAAATGGGAACCGACGATACCCGTTCCACAGAATGCACCAGATGCGCCAGTCAATGCTTTAGGAACTCCTACATACATTCATCGATATGAAAATGAACAAGGTTTACTTTACGGCTACGTTTTGCGTTATGAGAAAGTAAACGACAAAAAAAAATTCGTGCATTTATCCTATGGCAACTTAGATGGTGAATTAAAATGGTATTTTAAAGGCTTAATTGATAGACCATTATACAATTTAAAATATTTAAATGAAAATCCTGATAAACCTGTTCTCATTGTTGAAGGAGAAAAAAAAGCTGATATTGCACAAAAAATTTTGAACAATTTTTATTGCGTGATTACATCAATGTGTGGTGCAAAAAGTGCCAATAAAACAATCTGGCAACAGTTAAAAGATAGAGATATTACAATTTGTGGTGATAATGATTCTGAAGGTCAACACTATGTTCATGACGTTGTAAAGTTTGCAAAAGCAGCAGGAGCTAAGTCTATTCGTGTAGTTCAACTAACAGATAATTTCCCTCCAAAATGGGATCTTGCAGATTCACTTCCAAATGGAGTTACATTAAAAGATATAAAAAGACTTTTACAAGAAGCACAAATTGTATACGCAAAGGAAATTCTTGACTCCAATGATAAAATTGCAAAAATAGTAAAACATCCTTTCCGCCTAACATCAACTCATGTGCAAATTTACATAGAAAAAAGCGGAGGCGGTTATTATGAAAATATTTCTACAAGACTGGAAGTTTTAGCAATGTCTTGCTCCACATTTAAAAATGATTGGGGATATTTAGTAAGCTGGAAAGATTTAAAGGGCTGTCTTCATAAATGGATTTTACCTGCAGAAATGCTTTTTGGTGATGGTAGAGATGCTATAAAGTACTTAATGAGCGAAGGTCTAATTATTTTTCCAAACCATGAAAAGAATGTAAAAAATTATATTCATCAAACTATTCCTTCAAAAATCATTAGTACTTTTACTCAAACTCGACTCCCCAGAAAATCGGTACTGAACTTTTTACCACTTAATGTTAAAC
>JAZKEW010000212.1:7244-8511 GCA_040386785.1 Bdellovibrionota bacterium | reverse complement strand
TTTAAGGGGATTAAATTTGCTTCATCAATGTCTACCATGGCAAGCACGAAATTTTTTGCATATTCGTTGAATGCGATGCGATTAAAAATTTGATCATCTAAAATAGAACTATTTTTTTTGTTGTGAAATTGTTCACCTATTGTATTTCCAGAACACTCTATTTTTGTTAAAAGTTGCATGGCCATATTACCAGAATGATACAAAGGAAAATAGAGCAAAGGTTTTTTTAAATAGACAAATGCTTTTTCATTTTGTTGCAAATCAATTAAAAAAGAAGATATTTCCACAGCTAAAGAATTATAATCATCCCAGTTTAGAATTGTAATGAGTAAATTTGAATATCGTTCAAAATAATTTATTGCTTCAAATTTAAGATTAAGAGCAACTAGTGATTTCAAATACAAAGCAGAAGTCATATTAAAATAAACTTGATTCTCATCGAAGGCGCTTGATTTTAACAAAAGAATCACGCTTGCATAGTCATTTTTAACAAAAAATATTTTTGCTCTTATTAAATCATAAATTTGCTTTTGCTCGGCAGTAAAGTATTTTAAGCCCGCAGGCATTTCTTGTAATGAAGCCTCCGCTAAAGCAACGTCATTCATGCTAAGTTCAAAATCAATCAGACCTAAGTAGTCATAAATTCTTTGTTTTTTATCTTTTTCTTTTTTCCACTGTGCTTTATACCTTTGAATTGTATTTTTATCTTCTTCATTTTTTTGTTTATAAAAAACTTGATAAAAATCAGTATATTTTTTATCTATAGAAGAGAAAGTATTATTTTCAGCTGCATGTGCTAATTGTTGAGCAACTAAAAAAAATAAGAGAAGTTTAATGTTAAAAAAAGTCAAATGGCTCCTCCATCCAATTTCTGTTCTTATCCTTGCACAAATTTGCTGGGGACTTCTCATGTTTGTTTGGATAAGTTGGTATATATCAAGAAGACAAGAAATAAATAACCTCATTGAAAAAATTCCTCTCCCAGCAACAACCTCAGGACAATCGGTCATTTTAGCACAAGGTTGCATTTTGATGGCTTTTATTCTTGTCGGATTGTACATGATTTTTGTCAATCAAAGAAGACTCTCAAGACTTGCAAAAATGCAAGATGCTATTTTAAGTAGCGTGACTCACGAATTAAAAACCCCTCTAGCAAGTATTCGACTTTACACTGAAACCATGCTCCTGAGAAATTTGTCTGAACAAGACAGGCTCAAATTTTTACAACGCACGCTTTCTGAAGCGGAACGACTGCAACGCCTTATAG
>JAZKEW010000212.1:0-7234 GCA_040386785.1 Bdellovibrionota bacterium | reverse complement strand
CTGTCCTTATCTCTGCGCGTTTACAGTCAAATAAACCGTCAGTAGGACTTGCTCGTGTCGACCTAAGAGAAATTTTAGGTGCCTGCTACAACAAAGCAAAAGAACGATTTTCAGATACACGCGTCTTTGAATTTAAATATCCAAACCTTGAAAAAAATGACCCTCTATTTTTACTTGGAAATCCTTACCACCTATCAACTTTATTTGATAATTTACTCGATAATGCTGTCAAATATACAAATTTAAATGGACATATTATACTAGAAACAATTATAAAAAAAGACCAATTTGTTATTTCTGTAACCGATAATGGCTGCGGAATTGAAAAAGAAAATTTGAAGAAAATATTTGAAAAATTCTATAGAATTGACAACCAGTCGCAAACTATTATTAAAGGATCTGGACTTGGATTGTCAGTGTGTTACTCGATTGTACGTGAGCATAGTGGTAAAATATACGCTAGTAGTGATGGACTCAACAAAGGATCAACGTTTTATGTCGAACTCAAAAGATTATCTTCTCATAATTGAAGATGAAGAAGCTATTGGCGAAGGTCTATTATTTAACTTTGAGGCAGAAGGCTTCGAAGTTAAGCTTGTTACCGACGGACTTGAAGGCCTACAATTTATTCGAGAGAATCATGAAAAAATTTCACTTGTTATTCTCGATTTAATGCTCCCAAAAATTGACGGTTATGGAGTTTTAGAGCAGACGCGTATTTTAGCGGAAAGAATTCCTATTCTTATTCTAAGCGCAAAAAGTATGCAAGATGACAAAATAAAGGCCTTTGAACTTGGGGCCGATGATTTTGTCACAAAGCCCTTTAATTTGTCTGAAATTATTTTACGCGTCAAACGTCTCGTCAAAAGAAGAAAATGGTCAAAAGACGAAACGGAATCTCTTAAAAAATCATTTGGTGATAGTATTTTTGATAGTGAGCGGTTAACCATAGAGAAAAAAAGTGGTGAAATATTTCGTATTTCTCCTACGGAAGGACTATTAATTCAAATATTAATTGACAACGAAAATAAAATTTTAACTCGCTCGGAACTTTTACAAAAAGTTTGGCAATATGAAGCGGCCATTGAAACACGCACAGTCGATGTTTTTATGGGTAAATTAAGAAAATATATTGAAAAAAATCCTGCAAAACCGGAATATCTTATTTCAGTCCGCGGGGTTGGATACACTTATGTTGACATTCACAAATAGAAATTTTTTCAATTTTGAAAAAAATTATCGCCCATTTTTGCAAGGGGTTCGAACTTCAGTTGCAATTTCAAGTGTTATTATCATCTATTATTTTACGCCAGGCGAGCATATTCTATGGCTTGGCCTTTGCTGTTTAAGCCTATCTCAAACTTGTATTCGTTCTCCGTACTTTCGTTATGAAACCAATATGCTACTATCTTACATTATTGTCGCTATACTTATTTTGTGTGCATATCCATTTTCTCAGTCAGCCATCTTAGCCTCTCTATACTCATTTTTCTTGGTATTTTTAATTTTTATATTTAGCTACTATAAATTAAATTCACTGTATTTTGTATGGACCTATTTAATACCACAGTTTTCTTTACTCAATCAAAAAAAATTCCCCGATACCATTTCGGATGCATTCATGGCCACAATTGCTTTTGGAATTTGTTTCATTATTTGCACAACTATAAGACCTAAATTAAAAACAGAATGTATTTATGAAATGCGTGCAGCCTTAAAATCTTTGTCTTCATACATAAAAACAAGCGAAAAATATTCAATTGATGGCTCAGAGAAAGCTATTCATAAATTTATGGAAAAGCGCTCTGAAATGATTTTAAGCATTAAGAATTTTAGGCTTATGACAAAAGAAATTGAAAAAAATATACATCATAGTAATTTATATGAATACCTAATATTAATCTCTTTGATTGATTTATTTATTGAAATTATCATTCAAATTTGCATGCGCCTCCGATTTGAAAAAAAATGCCAAATATTCAATACAGAAGAAATCATTAATTTATATCGTATTATGGATGATATGAATTCAAGTTTTATTTTATGCCTTAAAAATAAAATTAATTTAAAAGATATAGAAAAAATTATTGATCAATTTGAAATAAAACCTATAAAAATTATAACTCATCACAACATGGAAATAACATCTATTGTGAATCAATTTAAAAGTGACCTCGTTGTCTTAAAATCTGAATTTAAACGATTGAGCGAAAAAGCAGGATGAATTTAAAAAAATTTTTTAACACTCTTATTAATTTTAAAATTATTGAAATAAGACAAGGTTGGAGAGCTGGAATAGTCTGTGCCTTGTGCGTGTTTATAGAAAAAATGTGGATAAAAACAGAAACACCAGGATGGATTATCTTTACAGCCTTTAGCTGCGTCCAAGCAAGTGTTGGTGCAACAATAAGAAAATCAAAGCAAAGATTTTTAGGAACCTGCATTAGCTGCTTGCTGGTATTTATTATTTACTATTTTTTCCCTAAAAATTATATTTTGTTCATTTTTATCCTAACAATCGGTTTAACTACTGCCATGTACTATATTTCTTCCTATGTGCATTACGTTGTTTTTTTTACCATGGCAGCCCTTATGATTTACCTAATCATATATCCAAATGGCTCTCATTTTATCCTGTTAAGAATTGAAGATGTTGGAATTGGAATTATTTTTGGAACATTAGGTTCACTTTTATTATGGCCAAATTACGCCAAAAGCGATCTCAATTTTCAAATAGAATTAAGCACAAACCAGTTGAAAGAGCTTTTTCAATTACTCCGAGACTGGGTGCAAGACGAAGTGCCCTTAGAGAAAGTCTTAGCGCAAAAAGAATTATGCGCAAATCAAAACCAAAGTGTAAGAGAAAAACTTGTAGAAATTAGACAAGAAGTCAGACAAAAAAAATTCCAAGTTAAACCATACGAAAATTTTATGTGGTCTCAAGAAAGAATTCTCTACATGTTACTCATGATTTTTAATTCAATTCGAAGCGATATAAATCGAAATCACCAGGACAAAGAAATTGATCAACACAATTTAAAAATATTGCAACAAATGTATGAAATCAAAATTAAAAATTTTTATTTATGTCAAAATGCTTCTTCCCTAATTCAAAATGCAAAAAATTTACTTTTAGAAAATGAATTAAATGATTTAAAAAACAAAATGCTGAATTGTCAGAAGAGAGACGATTTATTTGAACGGTTATTTATAGATATTCAACACATTGATTTTAAGGGATTTTCATAATATATTTCAACGTATAAACTGCTTTAATATCAATCCCTGGTTCAATGGACTTATTTTGAACAAGCATTTGATAAAAGTCGCTCCATCTTTTGTCTGTCATGGCAAAAAGACCTAAATTTTGCGCATCTCCACCTAAAATAATTTTTTCATCGTTTAATTTTTTTACGGCATAAGCAAGTAAATCATTATCCATTTGTGGATTATCTTTTTTAATTAAAACATTCCCTAGAACTGGGTTTTTTAAATAATGACTCCACCCTTCTTGAGAGCCTTTTACAAAGGCCTCTACAGTTTTAGAATTTTGTTGCTCAAAATCCTTACGACAGGTGATTAACTCTCCATATGCAGAAAAACCATAATTAGAAAGCAGCAAAGTAACAGGTTTAAAATGCCCTTGTTTTTCCACAGTAAAAGGTTCAGAAGTGAGCAAACCTTCCTGAATAGCGTTTTTGTCATTTAAAAAGAGTGCAAGAGAATTTGCATAAGGCCTTTTTTGATCCTCGCTATAACCGTATTTTCCAGCTAAAAAACCAAATACAGAGGCTGCTGTTGAAGCAGAAATAAAAATAGGTTTCCCCTTTAAAGCTTCGAGAGAATCATTCCCCACATTGGGGTGTGCCATTAAAATTTCAAGATCTTTTTGAAAAACCGCACCCACACTAATCACAGGCAATTTTTTTTGTGCAGCCATGAGCATAATAAAGGAGGGGGGAATAAAAAAATCAATATCATGAGAAAGAAGCAGATTCATACCACTTACTTGAGGTCCACCCATCTTAATTTGCACATCGAGACCATATTTTTTATAGCTGCCATCGGCAATAGCTTGATAAAAGCCCCCATGCTCGGCCTGAGCAAACCAGTCTGTGCCAAGCACAACTTTCGTTAGTTTTTCCTTCTCAATGACCGGATGCGACTTTAACCCCACATCACGCAAAAGGAAAAACACAAAAAATAGAATCAACGCAAAAAGAATGGTATAGAAAAGAATGGTCGTTTTTTTCTTCACAAATAGTACCCCATATTATAGGAATCTTAGGCTTTGAATGCTATCAAATTAGAAAATGTGAGTAAAGATTTTGAAGGTCTTTCTGTTCTTGCAAATTTGACTCTTGAAATTAATGCAGGTGAATTTATAGGATTTTTGGGTCCTTCTGGTTGTGGAAAATCAACGCTTCTTTCCCTTATTTCTGGACTTTCAACTCCATCTCAAGGACAAATTACCAATACATTTTCCAAAAAAAATACGTCCTTTGTTTTTCAAGAAGCCTCTCTTATGCCTTGGCAAACGGTTGAAAAAAATATTTCTCTCCCCCTTGAGCTGCTGGGAAAAAACAAACAAGAAATCACAATTGAAGTGGCAAAAAAACTAACCATGTTTCATTTAGAGAACTATGCAAACTATTATCCAAGACAACTTTCTGGCGGCATGAAAATGCGCACTTCCCTAGCTCGCGCACTAGTTTCAAATCCTCAGTTATTGCTTATGGACGAGCCTTTTGCTTCACTTGATGAATTGCTACGCGAAAAATGCGCTAATGAGGTTTTAGAAATATCAAAACATCAAAATTTAACTTCAATTTTAGTAACACATAGCATTCCTGAAGCTGTGTATTTGTGTGATAAAATTTATGTTTTATCGCATAAACCGAGTAAAATTATAGAAGTAATTGAGCTAAAAAAAGAATTACCGCAAGAAAAGACACCTGCATTTAGAGGAATGAAAAAATTCAACACTTTATGCGAAAATATAAGAGCAATATTATGACTAAATTTATTTATCCAATATTATTTGCTATTGTTGTTTTATTTTTGTGGCAATTTTTCTGTATTGCATTTAATATCCCTGCTTATTTATTACCTAAGCCAACGGAAATTATTTTATCACTTTTCAAATATAAAATTGAATTTTTAAGAGCTTCTATGGTTACATTTTCTGTCACACTCGTTGCAATTATGATTTCTGTCATAGCAGGAAGCTGTATTTCTATTCTTATTTTTTTTAATAAATTTCTTGAAAAGGCAATTTCTCCCTACCTTATTATTATTCAAATTATGCCTATTATTTCCATTATTCCTCTTCTCATAATTTGGTTTAAAAGCAATATTTTTGTAACTTTAATTATTTGCGCTTCAATTTGCTCTGTTTTTCCAATTATTTCTGCCATGAGCACTGGATTTAAAAATACAGATAAATCTCTTCTTATGATTTTTGATATACATCAGGCTTCTAAAATGCAAAAACTTTTTAGACTGTACCTCCCCTCGTCTCTCCCATTTTTTTTAAATGGCTTGCAAATTTCTAGCGCACTTGCCCTTATAGGAAGCGTGTCGGCAGAGTTTATTGCTGGAACTGGTGGAAGAAATTCTGGAGTGGCTTATTTGTTGTTGATGGCGGGTTATAATTTGCAAACAGATAAACTTTTTGCTTCCTTGTTTGTGATTACAATACTTGGACTTGTTATTCACTTTATATTTCGATTTATTAAGAGATGGGCGCTGAGAAATTATTAATTTGTTCTGGAATTTGAAAAGTGCTTACAAACTGCTGTTTGTCTAATTTGTAACAGACATCTTTATTTATATTGACTTTCTTTGCTTTTAATACTAGACGACCTCATACCCCAATTAGTTATAATTAAATTGTGGTTGGCGCAAGACTTTAAAGGAGAATTTAATCATGAGTACAGCAAGAATTTCTGTTCGTCCACCAAATTTACGCCGCGATATTATTCTCAGCGGCGGTGCTGGCTCTGGAGGGGCGTTGAGCGCTAGTCCGTCCGATAGAAAAAATATAAAGAGCACCTATATATAAAAATAGATCATTTTAGGTAATTAAAAAAAAATGGTTTCATTCAATGAATTAACAATTTGACCTTAAATGTGATATGGAATTCGGAAAATAAATCTCTGGAGATTCTATGCAAACAATTAATCCATCTAAAAAAAGTGATTTTCGTTATGAAAGCGCAACAGCAATAAATAAACTAAATATATACGAAAACGAAATAAATAACGGTTTAAGCGAGAGAGAAGCAGCTAAAAAATCTAGAATTCCGAGGTCTACATTAAGGGATTTTTCAAGAATAAACGAAAATAATTTTTCCACTGAAGTAGTGGAATTCATTATAACTAATGAAGGGTTTAATTTTCTGCATAGACTTTTTGTAACGATGATGCTTCAATTTGTTATTCTTGGTTCTTGTGGTATCAGACAATTTTGCATATGGTTAAAAATTTCTGGGCTTTCTAATTTTATAGCAAGTTCCTATGGAACATGGCGAGAATTTATTTTAAATATGGAAGAAAAAATTTTAACCTTTGAAAAAGTAGAAAGACAGACACTTTCCAGAGATATGCCAGAGAAAAAAATTTCACTCGCTGTTGATGAAAGTTTTTTTAAAGAAATGTGTTTGGTAGGAATTGAACCAATCTCAAAATTTATTTTTGTGGAAAAATTTTCAGAGAAACGGGATGCTGAAAGTTGGTATTCTTGTATCACGTCAAATAATGCTGATTTAAGGGTAAAAATAGTCCAAATTGTTGGAGATCAGGCTTCTGGAATTATTTCATTGGCCAAAAATATGTTTTCAGCTCATTATGCAACAGATTTATTTCACGTACAAAGAGAAATATGTAAGGCGGGCTCACTCACGATAGCAAGCAAAGTTAATTTAGCAGAAGAAAATCTTGAAAAACAAACTAAAAATTTAGAAAAAATAGCTAATTTAAAAACAGAACTAGATATCGAAAAAAAATCTACAGATAAAATAGACCTAAAAATAAAAAATGAAGTAAATAAATTAAAAAATTTTCAAACCATTGCAGATGAAAGCAGGGCTCTCCAGAAAAAATTTAATGAAAGTTTATTGGGAATAAGTTCTCTTTGCACCCAGTTAACAAATTTACCGGTATAAGAAAAGGAGTGTCTTTAATAGAGTCTGAAGTGAATACATGTCTTGATGAAATCAGAAAAATTTTCTCT
>JAZKEW010000211.1:0-10970 GCA_040386785.1 Bdellovibrionota bacterium | reverse complement strand
TTTCATCCATGGCATTCCACGGCGTTAAAGCACAGGTTAAAGGCATTTGCGAAAATAAAACCTGCGCAGCATGTTATTTTAGGTGTGTCGAAGGCTCTTTTAAAAGATGCTGCGTTTTTAAATGAAATAAAACAAATTTCTTATTTTGATGAATTTTCTTTTACATTTCGAGATGTTTTGCCTGTGGAAAAAGTTGTTGGTTTGTTGAAGGGGTTTTCACCTGACTTGGTGTAGTGTTAAATAAACTTACTCTGTAATTTTTTCTTTTTCATAATACGCTAGAGTCTTGCCTCCAGAATAATGAATTGTAAAGCCCATTTTTTTCCAAAAAATCCATGAAATTTTAGGTTCACATGTCAGTTTGAAATGAGATGCAACAATATTCTTAATGCAATGTTTTGCAAGTTGAGCATCATATCCAAGGTCTTTTTTATCTTGTTTTACTTGAAAAATAGATACAACACAGAGGTCATCCATATGGTCTAAAGCCATAAATGCAACAGGAGCAGAGTTTTCTTTTAAAACTAAAAGTTTACGCGTGGGATTAGAATAGTTAGCATGATAGCTTCGAATATACCCAGAGTTGTTTAAAGAATTATCTTCTTCTCCTTGTTTTTCTAGCCATTTTTGTATCGCTTTCATATCAGCATCTGTTGATGTTCCAATGCTGATTTCTAACTGTGGATTTGGTTTTTCAAATAGTTTGGTGTGAGTCTCAGAAATACCATCTGTTTTGACTTGTTTTTTTAAAGATTCTTCTTCTCCACTAATTTTTCTTTTTCTACTTGATCTTGATGAAGCAAGTGGACTTCCTCCTAAACCATCCATAAGACCCCCTTAAATAAATCTTTCCCATTTCGTCATGCACGAATTAAGCTCACCCTGCAATTTGTTAATTTCTTCCGATAAACAAGTTGTCTCCTGCAAACTTTTTCCCTGCGAATACAATGTTTCAAGTTCTGCTGATAAGAGTGGAATTTGCTCTTCCAGTTCAAAAATTCTTTTTTCCAGAAGTTCAAATTCTTTTTGTTCTTTAAAGCTCAATTTTCTTTTTTTATTGTCTTCTTTTTGTGCTTGAACATTTGATTGTTGAATTTGAACATTCGCTATTGAAGCAACGGAAGTTGCGTGAAATTTCTTTTGCCTTTGTTTTTTATGAAGTGCTTCCTGGAATAATTCAATATGTTCAAGCGCCTGATTTAAATCTGCAAACATCCCCCATTGCGCCTTGTTATTTTCTTCACCTAAATAAGTAAGAACTGAGGTAGCAACTCTCTGCATAAAGTAACGATCATGGCTTGTAAACAAAACTCCACCACCAAAATCGAGCAGGTTTTTTTCAAGTACCTGCAAAGTAGGGATGTCGAGATCATTTGTAGGCTCATCTAAAATAAGCACATTGCCTTGTTCAAGCATGAGTTTTGCAAGAAGTAAACGCGCTTGTTCACCACCGGAAAGCTCAGATACGGTGCGATTGACGTCGAACTTATAAAATAAAAATCTATCCAAATAACTCATAATATGAATATATTTTCCAGCAAAAAAAACATTGTCTCCTTCGGGTGCTATATTCTTACGAATAGTTTCATTGTAGTTAATGTGATTTCTTTTTTGATCAAAATAAGAAATATGAGTTAATTCATGATATTTTATTTCACCCGTTTGAGGTTTTGTTTTTTGCACAATAGCGTTCAGAAGTGTTGATTTACCACATCCATTTGGCCCTAATATTGCAATACGCATGCGAGGTTTAATGAGTAAATTTAAATTTTGAAATAAATGCAACTCACTTTTACTCGAAGAAGGGTGTGAAAGTGTAACAGACTTCAATTGAATGAGTTCCTGATTGCCTAAATTATGGTGGCTGACAACAATATTGTCATCTTTATCCCTTTGTTCGCTGAGCATTTGTGCTGAAAATGTGACTTCGGCATTTTTATTGAGAGCCGCTCTTTTTTCCTTGGAAATTAAATTTTTATCTAAGGCTTTTGCGCGTTCAATGCGAGCTGTTTGTTTTGTGGTACGTGCTTTTGTGCCCGAGCGGAGCCATTCGAGTTCCCTGCGCATGGTGTTCGCCATTTTTGACCTGGTTTTTTCTTCAACAAGGACGCTTTCAAGTTTAAGTTGACTATAGGCTTCATAGTTTCCTTCAAATTGTTTTGCCTCACCATATTCCACTTCAAGTATTTTATTAACCAAAGTGTCGAGTAGAGCTCTGTCATGGGAAATAATGACGTAAGCAACGGGTTCAATTTCTTTTTGTGTGGATTTAAAACCAAATAAAGAGAACCCTTGTTCTACAACTTGCAATAAAAATTCTTCGAGCCATTCTACGGTTTGTACGTCAAGATGGTTTGTGGGCTCATCCATAAAAATAAGGTTGGGGTTTTTTAATAGTGCAGCAACAATTTGCACTCTTTTTTGCTGACCGCCAGATAAATTTTTAAAATAATTTTGTGCTATCTCGTTTAAATTTCCAGATTTTAAAGCGCTTTGAATAATATTACTTGTTGGTGTGCCATTGACTTCTGAGAGTTTAATATTGAGGTCAGTATACTTTTCAAGCCATTTTTCATCTTCAAAAAGCTCTGGTTTTTTTTCAGACAGGCTTTCATGTTGAAGAAGTTCTTGTTCAATTTTTTGAATTTGAGAATCGGTATCGTATTCTGGCGCAATGGATTGTCGTAGTATTTGTTCTACGGTTAAATTTTCATCAAAATTTATTTTTTGATCGATAAATGCAATGCGAATTTGATTTCGCATTGACACAGTCCCTTAAATATGGTGGACTTTCCAGCGCCGTTAGGGCCTACAATGCCCCAACGTTCTCCGGGGTGCACTGCAAACGAGAGGCCTGTGAATAAAACAGTGGAATCATAGCTTGCAGATAAATTGTGGCATGTTAGATAAGGAGCTTCCATTTTATATTTAATCTTTCTGTTTTGCTGAGAGTGCTTTTACTGACAAATTTTTTATTTTAAAAGATTTATTTAAAATAGTGCTTTTTTTGTTTGCGTTAATTTCAACATGGGTAAAGTTGTTAAAAATAAAAATACTGCCAATATCTTCTTTTTCAAAACCAAGGTCTTGTATAAATGCACCAAGAATATCTGCTGGACGAATTTTGTCTTGCTTGCCCTTGTTAATATGAATTTTAATAAAGTTTAGTTTGTGATTCAGTGGTTTTATTTTTGGCTTAATGACAGATTTTATTTTTAATTCTTCCGCAGAAATTTTAAGATCTTCCATTAACTTTAAATAAATACTTTTTGTTTTATGGTCGCATATGGTGATAGACACGCCTTTTGCAAAACCAGAACGCCCCGTTCTTCCTGAGCGGTGGATATAGTCTTCTTGGGTGAAGGGAACATCGTAGTGAATAACGGCAGCTAATTTGTCGACATCAATACCACGGGAGGCAATATTTGTTGCAACCAAATATTTTAAATTTCCGCTTTTAAAGTTGCGCATAATGCTGTTTCTATGCACTTGCCCCAATTCTCCCGTAAGAGCATCGGCTAAAAGACCTTCTTTTTTTAAAGATTCTGCAAGCTCTTGTACGGTGTCCCGTTGATGACAAAAAACAAGCATTTTGTCTGTATTTTTTAATTCTTTTTGTTTTAAAAATGTGACTAAGTCACGAAATTTATTTTCTGTACTTGAAGAAATATATTGATGGCTAATTGGGGCATCATGTAATTTATTTTCATTATCATTGCCCAGCACAGAAGAATTTTTTGTATTCAATGTCAGGTGTTGTTTGTTTTTTAGAAGAGTTTCTTCTAAAGTGGTCACTTTTTCGTTTTGTGTTGCAGAAAATAAACCTATTTGTAAATGACGAGGTAGTTGGCTGTAAATAAGTTCTATTTGTTCGGCAAACCCCATGCCAACCATAATATCTGCTTCGTCTAAAATGAGTGTTTTGATGTTTTTAGTGACCAAGGCTTTTCGTCCCAGTAAGTCTATAACTCGGCCAGGAGTAGCGATCAGCACGTGTGGTTTTTTTGCAAGTTCTTCAATTTGTTTTGCAATGGGGCTGCCGCCAAGTGCTGTTCGCACAAGAATATTTTTATCATCAAGAGCAGAAATTGCGCCAGAAACTTCATTGCAAACTCGTGCTATTTGACTGCCAAGTTCCCTTGTAGGGGCAAGAATAAGGAGTTCACAATTTCTATTTTTGCAATCAATTTGCAACAAGAGTGGTAATACAAAAGCAAGGGTTTTGCCTGAGCCAGTTGGTGCCAAAGCAAAAACGGACTTTCCCTCGCTGAGAGGTTGAAAGCATAAGTTTTGTATGTCTGTCGGTGTTTTGATTGACAATTGTTTGAGGTATTTTAAGAATTCAGCCATTGTTTTATAAAATATTCCATGTAAAAAGTTTATCTTCACTTTGAGGTATAAATGTTTCTCGAGAGCCTACCGCTGCGTAGACTGGCGGGTTATTTGTAATTAATTCCTTAATAACATCGCTCACCATTTGCGCTGTTACCTTATTGACCCGCTCCGAAAATCTTAAAAAATTATCGAAACCAAGACCATACACATCGCTCATAGCAAGTTGAGAGGACTGGTAGCTGTGGTGTTGCGAATCAATACTTTGTGCACCTAAAATAGATTTCTGAGCTCTTTTCAATTCATCTTCAGTAGGTGGTTCATGAGCAAGTCGTTCAATATGAAATTTCAAACCTTCCATGGCCTCCTTTGTTTTAGAAGCTGCTGCCGCAATATAGGTTGTAAAAACCCCCGCATGCACATTTGGCGTTTGCGATGCGCTCACTGCATAGGCTAAGGACTTTCTATCTCTTAAATCAAGAAAAAGACGCCCACCTTGACCTGCTAAAATATTGGCTGCAATTTCGAGTGCTGTTCTTTTGTTGTCAGTAATATTTACAGCTCGAAAGGAGAGAGTAATATGGGTTTGTTCCCGATTCATTTCATGGAAAGCAAAACGAGAATTTGCCGATGTTGGAAAAGTAGCTTGTGGAATAGAGGGTATTTTTTGTAAACAAAGTTCTTCTGAGTATTCATTAAAATAAGCCAAAAACTCAGATTCAATTAAATACACAATGCTTTTTAAATCAAAATTACCAGCCAAGGAAAAAATAAATTCATCTGCATGAAAAATATTTTTCCAAAAAGAAATCGCATCGGCTCTTGAGATATTATTGAGGGAAGTTTCTGTACCAATACCAGAATTGGCATAGGCGTGATTTAAATACAAAAGTGGTTGAGAAATTTTGGAAAGGTATGCTGTGGGGCTGTCTTTTTGTGCAATAAGAACTTCAAGGGTTTCTTTGTGCAAGCGTTCCCATTCAGTATGTGAAAATTCAGGGCTAAAAAAACAATTTAACAGCATTTGAATTGTGCGCAAAGCATGTTCGCTCATGGAATCAAAGCGTAGTCCAAATAAGTCACGAGAAGAAAATGCGCTAATACTTGAGGCGTTGTCTTCGAGTTCTTCAACAAACTTGCGGTAGCTTTGTTGCCTTGTGCCTTTGCAGAGCATACCAGCTGTCAAGCCTCCAACACCGTTTTTTCCTTCTGGTTCAAAGCAAAGTCCGCCTTTCATAACAACGCTACCGCTTGCAATAGGAAGTCGTGTGGATTCTCTAAAATTTATTTTTAATTTTTTTCCAAATGGCAAATCAATTTCAATTTGTTTTACATGCTCATTTAATGAAGATGTATTTATTTTATATTTCGATTCCCATTGTGTTTGTGGGTTCTTTTTTTCAGGACTTAGATTTATAGCATTTGTTTCCGCTGGGAAATGCACATAATTTGCAGCTTGGTAAACCGTATCAACAAAATGAGTTTTGCTCATGTCTTCAAGCACATTTTGTCCGAGTGTGGCAGAAATAACAAATTGCCCTTGTGCAATTTGCTTGTAAACAGATGCTGCAATGGCCTGAATTTCTGTCGCCTTGGTATTAACCATACGCTCAATATACTGCGCTTCAAAGTGCATTTTTGCAGAAGTTTGTAAGCTTAAACCTGCAGTTCGTGTAATGCCATCCATACTTTCTTGTGAATAAATTCTGTGTGCTTTAAGAGAATTAATTATGCGTAATAATTCTTCCCGTGAAGGTGGAACTTCAGACAAACGGCGAATTTCTTGTACAATAATTTTAAGAGCTTCAGTGGCATTTTTAGCCATACCAAAAAACCCAACACCAAATAAACCTTTAGGGCTTTTTGGTGTGAAACAGGAGCAATCAATGCTTGTGACGAGTAGCATTTCTTCTTTTAAAATGCGCACAAGGCGAGAGGAGTCGTTTTCACCAAGAACCGAGGCGAATAAGTCCCAAGCAGGCATGTCGTATTCTTCAAGAGTTGGTGAAGTGGTGGCCAGTTGCAAACGCACTTCTTGCCAATCGCCACGTTCAACAATGCAGCGAGGTTTATTTTCAAATTTAGGAAAAGGTTCTTGCACACGAGGGGGAACAGATTGTGGTTTAAAGTCTGCGTTTAAGGTTTCTAAATGCTTCAGAAGTTCTTGAGCATCAAACTTTCCTGCGGCAATAAAAATCATATTATTAGGTAAGTACCATTTTTTATAAAATGCATGCACTTGTTCCCGAGTAAAATTTTCAACCACATTCTCAAACCCTATAATAGGGCGACCATAACGAGTTCCTTCATAAAAAGTAGAGAATAAATTATGAGAAAGGACCGAGTTAGGGTTGTCACGACCTCTTTTAATTTCTTCGCGAATAACTTCCAATTCTTTTTTGAGTTCATCTTCTAATAAAAGGCTATTTTGTACCACATCAATGAGCAACTCTGTGCCTTTAAAAACAAATTCAGAGGGTGCAGTTAAGTAGTAGTTTGTGTGATCAAAGGTGGTGTATGCATTTATGTCCCCGCCTTCAAATTCAACACAAGATGCAATTTGACCAAGCTCAGGGAATTTTTTTGTCCCCTTAAACAACATATGTTCAAGCACATGAGCAAGGCCTCCTTCGCTTTCTTCTTCATCCACAGAGCCAGCTTTAACGAGCACTTGCAAAGAAACAATGGGAGCGAAATCGGTTTGATGCAAATAGACTTCCATGCCATTGCTCAAATAGCGATGAATAATATCTTGTTTTATTTCTGGATTCATATTTATTATTTGCCTTTAGTTAGGTTGCGTGCATGTTTTTAAAAAATCAACTGCAAGGCGAATTCGTCTTTGCACAATGTCCTTGCCAAGAACTTCAATACATTCAAATAAAGGTGGAGTTTCCTTACTACCTGTAACAGCAATACGCACAGGCATAAAGACATCTTTGGGCTTTAAATTTTTTTCGGTTAAGTAGTCTTGAAAAATTTTATGAATGTCTTCATGGTTCCAATTTTCGCAGACATCAAGTTTTAAAGCTAAATCGTTTAAATATCCTGAAATTTCTAGATACGTTTTTCCTTTTTGCGTAAATAATTCAGGCTTATACACAAGATCGCCTTGAAAAAAGAAATTTGTAGCGTCAATAAAGTCTTCAAATTTTTCGACCCGCTCTTTAATGAGAGGAATAATTTTTAACAAATAGTCATCACAAAAAACGCTTTCTTTTAAATGTTCTAGCCATTTTTCATTGCTTTCAAGTTTTAAATATTGTCCATTTAACCAAGAAAGTTTTTTTAAATCGAACACAGGTCCACCAAGGGTCATTCTTTCCCAAGTAAAGCCTTCAATCATTTCCTCTGTGCTAAACATTTCTCTGTTGTCACCAAAGTTCCAGCCCATGAGAGCTAAAAAATTACGCAAGGCAGCAGGTAAAATTCCTTTTCGCCTATAGTAATTAATTGAAGTGGGATTTTTGCGTTTAGAAATTTTAGATTTATCAGCGTTTCTTAAAAGAGGGAGGTGGCAAAATTCGGGTTTTTCCCAACCAAACATGTCGTATAAGGTAACGTGTTTTGGAGTGGAAGAAATCCATTCTTCTCCTCGAATAACATGGGTTATTTTCATAAGATAGTCATCTACCACAACAGCTAAATGATAAGTTGGAAACCCGTCGCTCTTAAGCAATACTTGGTCGTCAACGCCGTCGTTGCTAAATTCAATGTGGCCCCTGAGCATATCTCTAAAAATAGTTTTTCCACTCGTCGGCATTTTCATGCGCACCACATGGGAAAGTCCTTCTTTAATTTTATTTTTGGCATCACTTTCAGGCAAGTCACGGCAGAGCCTGTCATAGCCAGGAGGTATTTTTTGAGCTTGTTGAATTTTTCGCAGTTCGTCTAAACGTTGAGGCGTGCAAAAGCAGCGGTAGGCGTGCCCTTTTTCAATGAGTTGATCGGCGTATTTAGAGTAAATGTCGCGGCGTTCACTTTGTTTATAAGGGGCGTGAGGGCCACCAATGTCAGGACCTTCGTCCCAAGTAATGCCAACCCATTTGAGGGCGCTTAAAATCATGGCCTCACTGTCAGGGCGATAACGTTTTTGATCGGTGTCCTCAATTCGTATGATAAACTTTCCATTGTTACATTTTGTAAACACGTAATTAAAAAGGGCGATGTATGCCGTACCTATATGGGGATCTCCAGTAGGGCTTGGGGCTATGCGAACTCGAACTTCTTTCATGGGTACTCCTCTTGTCGAACACGTATGGTATCATCAAAATAAAGGTTTAGACTATTTATGAAAAAATATATTATTTATTTCATGCCTATTTTTTTATCAAGCTGTTCTTACTTTTTACAAGGGCGGCTTGAAATTGTGGTGACAGCTGGAGAGACACCGGTCTCCGATGCTCAGCTCACTTTATACGGTAAAAATAAAAATAAAGAAATATTTATTGGATATTTATTCCCCAATTCACAGGGTTTTATAAGCACTGACATTGATTTCTC
Organism: Bdellovibrionota bacterium; assembly: GCA_040386785.1. GTDB lineage: Bacteria > Bdellovibrionota_B > Oligoflexia > Silvanigrellales > Silvanigrellaceae > Silvanigrella. The sequence continues at coordinate 2,135 of JAZKEW010000211.1, read as the reverse complement.
AAAATATCAATCCATTAAAGTTGTTACAACAAATAAAAGTATTGAAAAAATTCTTCTCCCATCTATTGAACACGTCTCTATTCCCGGCTGGTGGCAAGAACAAGTGGTCAAACTGAACATTAATTTAACCGATCCATCACTTCCTATGCAAAATCATTCCCCGCTTGCAAAGCAAGAAAATAAAATTCAAGATGAAGCAAAGCCAGAGCTTCCAGAAATTGTCCTTATTCCACAAATAGAGTCAAATTTATATGAGCCGCCACCGACAAAACCACAATTAGAAAATAGAATTTCCGCAACAACACCATTGGTGTCTTCAACAACACCATATCAAACTAAACCATTAAATAAAACCATAACCGAAAAAAAAGTTGGTTATTGGAAAAGCACTACGCTGAAAATCACCTCAGAAGGAAAACCCCTGAATAATGTTAATTTATACATTGGATACAATGTTTCACAAACAATAAAAAGGGAGGGGAGTAGTAATGAAGCTGGTGAAATTAAATTTGATTTTTACAAACCCTCACCACCGGATGTTTTGATTATAAAAAAAAATGGGTTTATCACAAACGTCACTCAATTTATGGAAAGTTCATCGCAGTCAATTATTGTTGATTTAAAACCTGGAAAAAGTATGGACTTCCTTGTACAAAATTATGCTTACGGCGTGGGAAGGGGAATGGATAAAACGGAACTTTATTTAAACGGCGTAAAACAAGATGTATCAACGCCCATAGGGTTTTTAACCTATGCAAAGGAATTAAAACCTGAAGAGAAGCTGTCTTTAGAGCAAAAAAATTCTATTATTACAAATATTACGGCAGACGATTTAAAAAAACAATTTGAAAATAATCACGGCGAAATTGCAAGTTTGTTTTTACCAAGCGTGACCCCTTTTAAACCAACTGTGGCTTTTGTTGAACCAAGCTTAACAGGTGAGGTTTTGGAGTCGAATATGCTTTGGCGTAGAGCTAGAAGAGAATTTTTTTCTCGTTTTATTAATGAGCAAAGTTTTAAAACTAAAATTAAAGATGACCTCCTTAAACTTGTTGATGCAAATAACCCCATAGAAACTTTAAAACGAGGCTGGCAAAACTCTTCTTTTGCAAAAGATCTCGATTTAGTTGTGGAAATTAATTTTATTCAGAATGAAGAAAATCCTTTAATAACCGGCAGAATATATGCAAAAAATGGACAAATTATAACAGAACAAAAAAAATCTTTTAATGCATCTAATGCAGAGCAAGTGGCCTCACAACTGTACACCTATTTACTTGAGCAATTGCCTATTGAATCTTACGTGGTGCAACAAGAAAAAGGGGTGTTTACTTTAAATGTGGGGCAAAAACAACACCTCAATAAAGGCGACTTATTTATTGCTTATGTTCCTGATAGTTTTTATAGTGCACCCAACAAGGCGTCTGGAGTTTTAAAAGTGACGGAAGTGACAGACACGGAAGCTAAGGCAACTGCTATTCTTGGCCTTGAGAAATTGCAGAATAATATTAGTGTGCGTTGCGTACGTGCTTCTCAAACGCAAATAGACAATGAGATGAAGAAGAGTATCTCATTTGGTTCATTTGGTGGGCGTCATATTCGATAGTGTTGTAGTTTTCAATAATTTCTAGTCACAATTATTGCCCCTAGATTTCGAGGGTTGACTTCATATTTTAGTTCGTTTTCATCAAGTATTTTTTCTAATGACTGCCTGAATTTGTACATAAATGAGACACTATTTGAGTGAATACCTTTTCCAGTTATCAAAGTGAACGGAAGGGAAGTTTGTTTTTTCAGCAGTATTTCTCTTAATAAGAGCTCCCCAGCTTCATGACGCATTCCATGAAAGTCATAACAAGTTTTTCCATCTTCTTCTTTCTTTGTAAGATTAACTAAACGAGTTAATACAGCATCTTTATCTGTGTCGATTAAACTAGATAAAATATATACTTTACCCATAAGTGAAAAATTACCCACTCGTGTGATATAACCTTCAATTTCTGTCAGCAAGTTTTCTGAAGAAAGGGTAGATATACCAAGCTTATTTCCAAATTCTTTTATCAAATTTTCATCTTTAATTTTCTGAAGTCCATAACACGCATTTCCAATTTCTTGAGCATCAAGAACTGCACGAG
>JAZKEW010000210.1:1167-8207 GCA_040386785.1 Bdellovibrionota bacterium | reverse complement strand
GACTGTTTAACCATTGCGTTCTTTCTAAATCACTTGCTATGTTTTCAGGTAATTTAGATTTTACAGCCTCTACTATATTTTTATTCGCCTGATGAATAAAAATTAAATTTAACACTTTACCAGGAAACGTTTGAGAAAAACTATCATATAAATTTAAAACAGCATTCACAAGCATCTTCACAGTAAATAAAAACATTTTCTTTTGTTCTAACAATTGAAGGTATATTCTATGACTATTTTCTAAAGAAAAATTATTCCGACTTCCACCAACTGGTATGCATATGTTCTTTGCAAGCTCAGAGTGAACTTCTTGGTGTGCAAATAAAAACTGAGAATTTGGCTGTGGGCTATTTTTTAAATAAACCCCGCCCGCACCATCAGCAAAAAGAGATAATGTGCGAATATCGCTTTTAGATAAGCCTTTATGCTTTACCTCTGAAGCAACAACAACTGTATTTGCATTTGAAGCTAAAAAACCAAAGGAAGCTCGCAGTGCAGATAAAAAACTAGTGCAAGAACTCGCCACATCAAGACACTGCACATTCACTGGCAATTGCAAGGAACTATGCACCCAATTAGACGTGGCTGGTGAAGGAAAATCTCCCGAGGTTGTGGCTACTAGCAAGGCACCAATTTCATTTTTTAATTCTGCATTATGTAAAATAAGAGGAAAAATTGCCCGTGCAGCTAAATCACTGGCTGCCTCTTCTTCAAGAGAATATCGACGCTCAACAATACCAGTAAATTTTTCTATAGATTGAATTATTTTCTCGTTTGAGTTCAATGAATCTATATTTTTGTGCAATATTTTTTCGACTAAATAACGATTAGTTATTCTTATTCTTGGCAGGTAACAAAAACTAGCACTCAAATGAGTTTTTAACAGATTCATATAATTAACGTAATTTTCTATCTATAAGCGCTGGCAAACGCTGTCTACTTTCTACAATTTTTTCTTTTGAAAGCAATGCTGTTAAAATCCCACTCTCTTCTCCCAATCGAGACACAATATTACCCCAAGGATCGACAACCATACTATTTCCATAGTTTCGCTTCTGATTATCAGAGTAAAAACCCGTCTGATTACATGCGACAACGTAACACTGATTTTCTATAGCTCTAGCTCGAAGCAAAACTTCCCAATGGTCTTTGCCTGTCTGCCAAGTGAAAGCGGCAGGAACAAATAAAATATCAATGTTTTTGTTTTGATTACGGATAATTTCAGGGAAACGTAGATCGTAGCAAATAATTGTAAATGCACTCCATACTTCACCATTTAAATTTATGTTATAAGTAGAAGAGTCTTTCCCTTCAAAAAAGACATCGCTTTCGCAATAAAGCTTGTTACCTTGCGCATCTTTTAAATTAAACAAGTGAATTTTTCTATATACGGAAACAATTTCACCATGAGTAGCATAAGTAACAGAAGTATTGTAAACTTTTTCAGAATTATTTTCTACATTTTCTGAATGACTACCTGCCACAATGTAAATTTTTAATTCTTTTGCAAGAGCCTGAATTTTTGAGAAATACCCTTCATTTAAAGCTGATTTAGTTTCTTTACGTTGAAATTCATTGCCCATAAAAGTAAACATTTCGGGTAAAACAATAACATCAGAACCATTATCTTTAGCGGCGCGAATTTGAGTTAAAATAAACTCAACATTTTGTGCAATATTTTGCTGGGGATTTGTTTGAAGACAAGAAACGTACATGAAAGCTCCTTTTCAACTTTTTCAAAGGAGCCTAAAAAATAACTCAAGCGTTTGCAATAAGAAATGTTGCTAATTTCTCAGGACCAGTAGATCCACCCGTACTTGTAATTTGATTAATGATGTCCAAAATAATACCAGTGCCACTACCAGATCCCGCTACTACTCCAAGGGAAATAAAATTAGTCTGCACGTTCACGAGAGAATTATAAATTGTATCTGCGTCGGTAACACTCATACTTTCCACAAGCGTCGTGGATATTGCCCCGGAAGAATCCAGAATATCCTTGCTTGTTGTGAAAAAAGCCAGCGCCACATTAGCCATAGCTGTTTGAAAAATTTGATCGGAGGTGAGAGCACTTGAAGGTATTGCACTTAAAGTTTGTAATGCCGTGTTAATATAATTTATATTCGTTTGAGTTCCTCTTGGAAATGAATGCAAAATGGCATAAAAATTATTTTTTGCGTCATCAATATTGTGACTTAAATCGATTATAATAGTCAGCAAATCAATTCCCGCTTTCAGCATATAGGCATTGGCAAGCATAGACTGAGCAGAATAATCTGCTGGATTAGCGCTAATATATGTTTCAAGCAAAGAAATAGCACTATCATAATTCCCATTTGCAATTTCATCTTCAGCTTTTTCCTTGTTGTTCTCCTTATAGAGACTACTCAGGACATTATCCTTTCCACAAGATGTCATACCTACAGCGCAAAATAACCCACCCAGAAGTAAAATAATTATTTTTCTGTTCATAGCAACCACCCCAACGAAACTCGTGCAAAGTAACGGGCATCTGGTGTTTGCCCTGGCCTATCACCCATTTCTTCTGTATATGAGCCTGCCTCTAAGCTTACAATTTTTACATTTAATGCAACACCATAAGTTAAATAACCTTGGTTTAAACCTGCCATCACAGCAAATATATTTTCTAAATTATACTCCATCCCTAAATGTGTATGCTTTGTGTAATGTTCATTTTGAATATTTGTCACGTCTCTATAGTCGGCAAATAACTTAACTCGTCCTTTTTTTGTACCAAAAGATGTTGTTGCCCCTAAGTCAAGTTGTTGAGGATCGGAATCGGGCGCAACTCCGTTTGCAGGAATAACCCACTTGTAATCCATTCCAAGATTCCTGAATACAACGCCAACTTGAGTTTCTGTCGCTTTGTCAAAAATAAACATAGCCCCAAAATCAGCTCCCAACGCATCACCCTTTCGCTCTGAATCTTTAAAGTCTTGAGCCAGAGTATTATTTTGTCGTTGCGAATCTATTTGTATTGCGTTTAAACTTAAACCATAATCTTTTTTTTCAATGAATTTACCTGTTACACCAATAAGAAAATGTTCGTCCAGCATGTCATGAGCCATCGTGATGTAGCCACCATTCCAAAAATTAGCTTTTACATTGACGTAGGGCATTCCCGTAGAAGGATCTTCAATAACTTCAGCACTTGCACTGGCTCTTTGCATAACTCCAACAGCAAGCTTTTTGAAAACAATTGCAGAGGCATTTTGTGCGGCCAGGTAATATGGCTTATTTTTATTTTCCAAAACATAATCTAAAGCCTGCGAATTGCCTTCTTCTTTTTTATTGTAAAGTGAACGAAGATCTTCAGAACCCTCAACTTGTGGGCTGACAATATATAGCTCTTTAAACTGCCCAGCTCCCTGCGCTATGCCTGCTGGGTTATAAAACATAGCGTCAACCCCTGAGCTGCTTGCAATACCCGTATCACCTCTTCCCAAGTACCTTGCTGAGCGATATTGATATTGAAATTGGTCTGCAAATACGACTTCAAACGATAAAAAAGCGTGCAACAGATTTGCATAAACTAACGCTCTCAAAAACTGATAGCTATTTGTTTTTTTCAAAATAAGGAACATGTCAGAGCCTCAACTTTCTCGTTGCACATTCATCGACAAAATTCTAAATTGTTATACTTAAAGCTCTTAAGCTGCTTGAGATTGCGTCAAAAATACAGAAGGATTTTCAGAATGAGCCTATCAAATGAGGGAATTGCGGTTGTTAATGGGAAATTTAGTCCTGTCAGTGAGGCAAAAATTTCTATTACTGACAGAGGTTTTTTATTTGGTCACTCTGTTTTTGAAACCATTCTTATTCTAAATGGTAAAATGGTCGCCTGGGAAAATCATTTTCAAAGGTTAGAGAAAAGCTGTAAAAGAAGTTATATTCAAGCACCAAAAAAAGATATTATTGAACAACAAATTCTTGCTGCCATTGAAAAAAATAATGTTCATACCAAAATGGCTCTGCGTCTCATTGTTACGGGAGGCAACTCTCTCGATTTACCAATTAAAAAAAATAACTATCAATTGCCCACTCCAAATATCATTATCATCTGCCGCAATATTATGGGTCCTTCACAAGAAAAATACGAAAAAGGTATAAAATTAAAAACTTTTTGTGACGTAAGGCCCAAAGAACTTATTGATATTAAAAGCTGCAACTATCTATTCAATATCATGTCGCTAGAAGAGTCCCAAGCATCAAATTATGATGACGTACTTTTTTATGATACAAATAATCAGTTTACTGAGTGCTCAACTGCAAATTTTATTTGGTTTGATGAAAACCTTCACGTTTATAGTGCGCCATTTAAAAATAATTGCCTCGCTGGCACGACATTAACTTTACTTGTTGAAGCTTTACAAGAAAATGGTAGCTCCATAAAATTCCATTGGAAATCGCTAGAAAGAAATAAACTAGGATCTGTGTCTGGTTGCGCTATCCTTTCTTCAACAAGACTTATTTTGCCAGTTCAAAAAATTGATGACGTATGTTTTTCAGTTGACAAACACTCTCATTTTTTTGATACACTCATGAGTCTTTTAAAGAAGAGATTATATTAATGAGAATTATTGCTGGAAAATATAAAAGAAAAAAATTAGTGACTCTTGCTGGGAGCGATATTACCCGTCCCACTTCAGATAGAGTGAAAGAGAGTGTTTTTAATATTCTTCAAGATAAAATTGCCGATATATGCGTCCTTGATCTCTATTCTGGATGCGGAGCACTTGGTTTTGAAGCTCTAAGCAGAGGTGCTAAGAATATAATTTTAGTTGAAGAAAATAAATGCGCCATAGATTGTATTAAAATGAATTTAAATTCCTTACATCTTGAAAAAGATAACTGCCAAATCTTTCATGGTAAGGTTTCTGAGTTTTTAAATCCACTCAAAAACCATTCAAAAAACCTAAAGGGGAAAGTGGATCTTATTTTTGCAGATCCTCCTTACAATACAGCTTGGTATACAAATGCATTAAAAGAAATTGAAGCTTCTGGTATATGCCACAACAAGTGCTTAGTTGTGTTAGAAATGCCGCTTCAAGCAAATGTCCTTGCGGGAGAAAAATGGCTACAAGTTGAGAATAGAAAATACGGAAAAACAAAAATAGAAATTTGGAGTCGTGAATGTGAAGAAATTTAAACCTTTCGTAAAATTAATACTTGTTGCTACTTTCTTATTATGTAGCGGTTGTTCCAGTAGCCCTTCCGATGAAGACATTATGCTTTCGTACATTATTGCTGGAAATAAAGCCGCGGAAATGGGAAAATTTGAGTTGGCAAAAAAAGAGTACAATTTAGCCCTCAAAATTAATCCCAACTCGAACACAGCAAAAAGAAACTTAGGTATCGTTTTAGTTAAATTAGGCTTGTATAAAGATGCCATTGATTCTTTGAAAGAAATTTCTCCAACATACCCAAAAGACCCCGAAGTTTATTACTTTTTAGGTGAATCTTATCGGGGCATTTCTTTGTATAGTGATGCTGTTGACGCTTACAATAATGGATTGAATTTTTCAGCAAAAGATGCTCGCATTATAAAATCTTTGGCTTGGGTCTATTTAAAACAAAATAAACCTCTTGCTGCAAAAAATTTAATTCAAGGATACTACAAACAAGATCCTAACGACGTTCAATTAATGCTTATTATGAGCGGAATTCATAACAAAATGAAGAACTATGACAAAACTATTAAAACTTTAAAAATTTTTGAAAGTTCAAACTTTAAACTCAAAAGTTCAAATAAAGAACTTGCAGAAACAGAAAAAATATTGCTCCTTGATTCACTTGGAGAAGCTTATTTTGGTTTAAATAATTGCGAAAAATCACAGAAAATATACGAAATTATTTTAAATACTCGCCCTTTTCTTGCGTCAGCTTTAATGAAATCTGCAAAATGCGATATCAAACTCAATCGAACTCATGATGCTGAAGTTAAGCTTGAAAAAGCACAGGCTTCTGAACCAAATAATGTCGATATTTTATTTTGGTTAGGGTACATCTACACTTCAAGCGACCCCAAAAAATCGAGCTTTTATTATCAAAGGTTTTTAGACAGATCAGAACATGATCCCACTTACTCATCAGAAGTTTTAAGAGCTCAATCTGCTGTTGGCAGAGTAAATAATTGAAAAAAGCATTGACGCTCCAGTTTGTTTAGATAAAAGTAGGTATGGATTGTGCATGTATACAACTTTCAGTGGAGCTCTGTTCCATGCCTGAATAAATAGAAAATGAGGAATCACAAATGAAACTTTCTTCTGAACAACTAGAAAGACTGTCCGAGCGAGTATTTAAAGTCTTAAAGTCTTCTGGCCACGTAGAACTTGACTATTCCGATGACCGCATCGAAGAAAAAGTTCTTGAACAAATTACAAGCATGCTTGAAGATGACACCCGCATGGAAGACAGACTTTCTCGCGAAGCAGAAAGACTTGTACAACAACAAAACCAAATTGCGAAATCCTCTGGCAAAAGCTTTGAGCACCTTGTCGACGAAGTTAAAGCTCGACTGGCTAAGTCAAAACGAGTTGTGCTTGGCGACGACCCTGAACGCGCTGACTCCTTAGCCGAAAAAATTGCAAAAGCACTTTGGAAGATGGATGGAGTCGATTTTTTTAGTGAAGACTACAAAGTTCAAAACTGTATTGCACGGGCTATTCACAGGTTTCGCATTGAAGATGACAGAATTATTGACGCTGTCGAAAAAATTGCAAACAAAAAAAGTGGCGAAGAGCCTTACACACATGCTTGGTGCCTCGCTTTTGACAAGTATCATCACGAAGTGCGTCAACGCATTGAAAGCCAAAAGAAGACGGAAGATAGTCATGGGACAACTCCTTCATAAGGCTTGTTGACCACCAGTCGATATCGGGAGTGCTCTGTTTTTGGCGTGACAAGGAAAAGTTGACATTTCTAATAACCGTACCACATTGGTTGCTGGGATATTTTGACCTAGATAGCGAAAAAAGAACCATTCTCAAATGCAAACCAGTTTTCTTTTTAGTAAGATA
>JAZKEW010000210.1:0-1157 GCA_040386785.1 Bdellovibrionota bacterium | reverse complement strand
TTGAGTAGTTGGGAGCTTTTCAACAAGGGGACCTTAAATGGGTGGTAAAGATTCATGGTTAAAGGCTGCAGTCGCGTGGTCTGCTATCATTGTTTTGTTCATATTGTGTTTTAAATTCTTTTATAAGCCTCACGAAGATTTACAAAAGACTTATCCTCAATTTCAAAGTTATATTTTAAAACCTTCAAGTGACCCACAGAGTGTTGTGAGCATCAACATTCGTTCGGACAACCTCAAGGGTGATGAAATTTCTGCGAAGCTCAAGGATAACACAACCGTCACAACCTACGGCCCCGCAGACGATGGCGTTCGTGCGCAACTCCGTAAAGAAGTTGATGACAAAAAAATACCTATTAATTATGAAAAACCTGATGAAGGCGGTGCATGGTGGATTAGCTTTCTTTCCATGTGGCTCCCCCTTCTTTTGCTGGTTGGCTTTATGCTTTTATTCTTGCGAAATATGCAAGGAGCAGGCGGAAAGGCCATGTCTTTCGGCAAAAGTAAAGCAAAATTGCAATCAGACAATAGCGGAAAAGTCACCTTTAAAGATGTTGCAGGAGTTGAAGAAGCAAAGCAGGAATGTGAAGAAATTGTTCTTTTTCTAAAAGACCACAAAAAATTCCAGGAAATTGGAGCACGAATTCCCAAGGGGGTGTTGCTTGTAGGCTCTCCAGGAACTGGAAAAACCTTACTCGCAAGAGCTATTGCCGGTGAAGCGGGTGTGCCATTTTTTACAATTTCTGGCTCTGACTTTGTCGAAATGTTCGTTGGTGTTGGTGCTTCTCGTGTTCGTGACCTCTTTGAAAATGCTAAAAAGAATTCTCCTTGTATCATTTTTATTGACGAAATTGACGCCGTAGGGCGCCATCGTGGCGCTGGTATTGGCGGTGGGCATGATGAACGTGAACAAACCTTAAATCAACTTCTTGTTGAAATGGATGGCTTTGAAGCCAATGAAGCCGTCATTATCATTGCAGCAACCAATAGACCCGACGTCCTCGACCCTGCTCTGTTAAGACCTGGTCGTTTTGATAGAAGAGTCATGGTGAACCTTCCGGATGTTCGTGGTCGTAAGGAAATTCTTACTGTACACATGAAAAAAATTAAACATGTAGAAAACATCAGTACCGAAAAAATTGCCCTTGGAACGCCCGGTT
>JAZKEW010000209.1:0-2732 GCA_040386785.1 Bdellovibrionota bacterium | reverse complement strand
GATGCAGTTCGTGTGTTTTTAACGCGTGTAGCAGCGGAAAAACAGTTGCCATTTTCAGTAAAAGTTCCAAATATTGAAACTCGTACTGCAATGGTTGAGGCAAATTCGATCATAAATTCTAAAAAATTAAAATTTAAAAATTCACAATAGTTTTTTATTTTCAACGAATAAAAATGAAAAAAAACCACCTTTCGGTGGTTTTTTTTCATGTATGTGCATAGCTTTCATGCATTGCATATATAGATTACGCATCTGCTAAAACGAAGCTAAGAACTTATGATTTTGGTGCGCCGCAGTCTAATTTTGCATCTTCAGCAGGCGTTTTAGTCTCAACTTTTGGAGGTGTAAATGTAATTGCCGCGGTGCAAGCAGAAATATTAGGAACTGAGAAAGTTTCGTACCAAGTATATCCAAATTTTGGATCCGTCTCAAGTATTCTTGGATCTTTGAAAGTACAAGTAATGTACAAAAGGTTTCCAGTTAAACCATTGATAAAAGTACAAGCACTTAATGTGGTGAGGTCATTTTTGCCAGCCATAGGATGTGTTGTATCATTTGAAAAAGGTTCAAAGCCTTGATTTGTCATGTTGTAGTTCAAAATTTGAACTTGCGTTGTTGTTGCAGCAGAGTAAGCTGATGTTGATTTTTTTAAAAGAGTTAACGCTCCATTTCCACCAAGTACAGCGTATGCAATTTGAGGCCATGGAAGTTGTTTTCCATCTGGGCCAAACGTTGGTTCTTTGCTAGTGTCTTGTTGGTAAATTGTGTTGCCTTCAACAAGGAGGTCGCGGTCATATGTGCAAGTAACGAATTTTGAGTTTAAAACATTTGCTGTATCTATTTTATTTGGCATGAATGTACAAGTTCTTGCATATGTTCCTGCTGAATCTGTTTCAAGATGAAAAACCGTTGAGAATGCAGTTTCATTTGGATTTGCAAGCCAAACCGTATTCTTTATTGTCGCTGTTTCTGCGGAGTCACCCGCTGGGTTGCTAGAATTATCTTTTTTTCCACAAGCAGTTAACGCCAAAGCTGCTAAACCGAATATACCTAAAATCTTTTTCATAACTTTGCTCCTTTCTGAATAAGCAAACCAGTTTAAAACACATCAAAAATAAAAAAGCAAGAGGATGGCTAGGTAAAGTTTGTGAAGTTTCGGTAAAATTTACCTTGTCAACACAACTCATTATAATTTAAGTTAATTTTTCAATGAACATGAAATGAACACCGAAACGAGTAAGAAAAAAATGAACAAAGAAAAACAAGTTTATCAATTAGGGGAATCTCTTTTAAATAAAGAAGACAAAATCCTTAAAAAATGCCCAGAACTTATTTATGAAAAATCGGGTTATGTTGATGTAAAAATCCGTGACGATCTTCTTATGTTTCATCCAGAGGTTGTGTTATATTGTCCGCAAATACCGCAAAATACGGGTTCTATTGCCAGGCTGTGTGCCGCATTTTCAACAACGTTGCACTTAATTGAACCCATGCCTTTTCAAATAACAGAAAAGGCCGTGCGTAGGGCAGGGCTCGATTATTGGGAGCACGTCAATTTATTTATTCACAAAAATTTTGCAGAGTTTAAGAAAGTTCGCACACAAAGAAGGCTTATTTTTATTGAAACTGGAGGCAATCAAACTCCTTATGAATTTCAATTTGAGCCTGGTGATTTAATTGTTTTTGGAGCAGAAACCTTTGGTATTCCAGAATATATTATGGATGAAGAAATACAAAAAGGTGCACATAAACTTACGATTCCAATGTTTAATAGAGGTGTTCGCAGTATTAACTTAGCCAATACGGTTTCCATTGTTTTATATTTGGCTGTGGCACAACTGCATGGTAGTAAAAAAAGGGAATAATAAAATGCATTGGGTGAAAAAAAATATTTTTGTCATTTTATTTGTATTTATCAATATGTTTATTGCACTTTATTTTTTTTGCACGCGCAATAACCCAACCGTGTACGACTTATCGGGGCATTTTGCTTCAGCAAAATTTTTTTCTCAGGGGTACTTTCATGCTTATAATGATTTTCAATTTTTAGGGTTCGTGCAAAATTTATTTTACCCTCCCATGCAAGATATTATCATCACAATAATTTCATTTTTCACATCTAAAAATTTTGCAACAGCGGGTCTTGTCTACATTTCTTTACTTTACTTTTTTTATTTAGTTTCTATTAGTTATCTTGCAAAAATAATACACAATCCACTTGTGCAAAGTACTTTTTTATTTCTTGTGACCTTATGGTTGTTGCTAGATAAAAATACAGGTATTGGCATTGGGCTTTCCTTTTTTGATTTAATGCAGACAGGGCTTTCAACTCAATTTTTAGGGACAATATTTTTTCTTATTTTAATGCGGAAAATAATAGAAAATAAAAATTATTTACAAATTACAATTTTTTTAACACTTTGCATTTTGAGCCATATTTTTGTTGGTTTATTAGCTTTGGCTTTTGTATTTGGTTATGTACTCAAAAATAAAAAATACTTTTATTCTCTTTTTATTGCTCTTGGATTGAGTTCTGTGTGTTGGTTGCCATTTATATTTTATTCAAAATATGTTATTAAATATGCTATTTATGACAATGCAAGTAGCAAGCTTATTATTTTATCTTTGCTATGTGTTGTTTTGTTCTTGTTGAAGCGAAAATATTCTGTGTTGCTGATTGGCGCATTTTGTATTTTTATTTTAAATGCAATGGGTTGAATGCTATATTTAAT
>JAZKEW010000208.1:0-6441 GCA_040386785.1 Bdellovibrionota bacterium | reverse complement strand
ATCAATATAAAATGGGCTTTCGTATTGAGCATTTGCAAAGCTCGAAAAATGGATATTCTGTTGGAATAACTCCATAAGTGGGACGTTTTTCAAATTTGTTGCAAGGGTTGCTGTGTGTTTTGGTGAACGCGGCACGACCAAGTTTTGTCCATCTTGCGTCATAATAGAGTTTAAATATTGATAATGAAAATATGTTTCCCAATGGCGAAAAAGTTCATAATTTAAGTTTAAAAAATATCCATTTCTGTATCCACTTTGTAAATTGACATATTGTGAAGTAACAGGGCTTGCCTGTTGTAGAAAAATTAAATTTTTGTCGTCGGCATGAAAAACTCCAGTGTCACCATATGGAAGCTGAATACCAAATTCTTCTTTTTTACTTTGTTCATTTAGCAAAATATTATTGGGCAATATTCCACCAGGGCTTCCATAAAGTTCCATTAAATATGGCCTGCGTTGTGTTAATGAATAGCGGAGATAAGGAATTAAAAAATACATTTCGCTTTGCAAAGAAAAAGTATAACCATAAGTCGGTGTGTTATTTTGTGTGGATGATTTTTCATGACAAGAGCTGACGAGGTCTGAATTGCAACTAATTTTAGTTGTATCTTGTGCCTCAGAAATCCAAATATTTGCACCGGAGGATATTTTTAAATTATCATTTACTTTATGGATAAATCCTTCAAAAAAAGAGGGTTTATATTCTAATCTGTTTGAATTTGTTTGAGTGGCAGTTTGGTTTGGATTGGTGATAAAAAAAGTTTGTGCCTCTGTGTTTGAATTCAAGAGTTCAAAAGACACGCCAGTTTGCTCATTTAAAATAATTTCGCTTGGAATGATGAGGGTGCTTTTTGCCTGAAAAGTAGCTGAATTGGAAAGAGATCCTTGATTTGAAAATGTAGAAATTCCAGAAGTGATTTGCGATTTGTTAAATAGTCCGCCAATTTGATTTGTCCACTGAATGCCGTTTGTAGGAAAAAATTTCTCCAATTTTAAGGTTCCAACAAGTAAATTTTGTTTTAAACGGGTTGTTGAAATGGTTCCAACTGTGCTGGGTACGCCTTGATCTCTTGTGCCAAAGGCTAAATTTAGATTGAGTTTGCCAAGAGGGGCATAAAAATGAGACCCGCTAACAGCCGTGGTAAAATTTTTAAAATCATTGTTTTGTAAATTTTCATAGGTTCCATCTTCTGCATGAAGTGTTGAGTTGTTGTTATTAAATACAGGGTAATCCTCTAAACTTTTTGTATATTCTAGTGCTTCAAAGGTTTGTGTTTGTGGTGTCAATGTAAGCGCATGTGTGAGAGCTATTTTTTTAAAACCATAGGAGCCAATAGTGGTTGAGGCCTTAAAACGATTATTATTTTCTAGATTTATGTCGTCAAAACAAGATTTTTTTGTACAAGAAATAATATCAATATCTCCGCCAATGCCCATGCTTCCAAGCCAAAATGGGGCATTATCGGGGTATATGTTCATAGAGCCAATTGCAGAAGACGGGAGTAAATTTAAATTTTGTCCTCCACTTACGGCGCTTGTCAGAGGGAGGCCATTAAAATAAAAGGCTGGGTCAAAGGCGCGGGCCCCTCTTAAATGAATTTCTATAAAGCCATTTTCACCGCCGTATTGTTGCACCTGACCCGATTTTATTTGTGAAATAATATCTATCATTGACTTTGTCGCAGCTTTAGAGCCATCAGGTGTTTGTGCATTAACAACTTCTGTATTGGGGTTTGTGGACGCAGGGTTTTTAACAGATTTTTTTGAATTCTGAAAATTTAAATTATTATTTTCAGAATTCTTTTGATTATTTTCAGAATTTAAATCATTATTTGAGGTGACAGGGATTTCTAGCACGGTTTGAGCGAAACAGTTTGCACAGTATAATGTAAAAATAAAGAAGAAGAAATTTGTTTTAAGCTTCATAGAGAATTATTTAGACCATTTCTTATACCACGATAGAAAATTTTCTGGCTGAATTCGAATTCTGGCGCGATTCTGGCGCGATTCTGGCGCAAATGCAAGCCAATAAGCCAAGAAAGTGTTAAAAGGCTATTGCCAACAGCGTTTCAATTGCCATACCATGACGACGAGTTGGATCAATCTATGGAGTGAAACAGTGAGCGTTTTTTTAAGTATTGTCGTGCCAGTTTACAATGAAGAAGAATCTATCCTTCTCTGCTACGAAAAACTCGTGCAAGTTTTTAGCGTCTATGAAAAAACCGTTGAATTTATTTTTATCGACGACGGAAGTCGGGACAAAAGTTATTCTATTCTTAAAAATCTTTCCGTAAAAGACAGTCGAGTAAAATGTATCCAATTTTCCAGAAATTTCGGCAAAGAAGCTGCCATGAGTGCGGGTTTTGATTTTTGCTCTGGTGAATATGTGTGCCAAATTGATGCAGATTTACAAGATCCACCAGAGCTTATTCCTGAAATGATAGCCTTAGCGCAACAAAAAGAACTCGATGTTGTCTATGGTGTCAGAACAAAAAGAGATGGCGAAACACGGTTAAAAAAAATCACATCTTTTTTATTTTACAAATTAATTGCAAGAATAAGTTCTATTGATATTCCAGAACATACTGGTGATTTTCGTGTTATGACAAAAGAAGTTGTTATGGCTATTCGAAAATTAAAAGAAACTCAACGTTTTATGAAGGGGCTATTTGCTTGGGTTGGTTTTAAACAAGAAGGGTTTTATTATGAAAGAAATTCTCGTTCTGCTGGTAAAACTAAATTTAATTATGTTAAATTATGGAATTTTGCCATAGAGGGTATTACATCGTTTACCAATGTTCCACTTAAACTTGCGACTTATGTGGGTTTTTTCTTTGCATGTTTTTCATTTTGTTTAGCTGTTTTTTATATTTTAAAATATTTTCTTTATGGTGATCGTTTTCAGGGGTTTTTAACTTTAATTGTCGCTATTCTTTTTATTGGTGGCATTCAAATTATGTTTTTAGGTATTATTGGAGAATATTTGGGAAGAATTTATTTTGAGTCTAAAAATAGGCCTTTGTATTTGGTGAAAAATAAAGTGATAGATACGAGTGCATCAAAAATTGATTAAGGATAAACTTCCAGCATAGTCTTATTAAATGAAATGATTTCGTCAAAATTATTGTTGTTTGCCTTGTTCACCCAATTGGGGTCAGCAATTAAAGCTCTACCAAGTGCAATTAAATCAAATTCACCTTCCAAGAGTCTTTTTTGTAATTCTTCAATATTTGATTTGGCGCGGTAGTCATTTGAGGCGGCTGTTTTACCCAAAAAAGAATCTATGAAATCTTGATTAAGGCCGACAGAGCCAACTGTAATCGTCGGCATGCCGGTCATTTTTTTTGTCCAGCCCGCTAAATTAAGATGAGAATTTTCGAACTCAGGATCAAAAATATTTCGGCTGCTTGCATGAAAAATATTCACTCCGGCATTGAGTAGTGGAAGTAAAAATGATTCCAATTCTTTCGGAGAGTTTGCTAATTTAGCCTTATAATCACCAAGCTTCCATTGAGAAAAGCGAAAACAAATAGGGTAATCTGGACCAACATTTTTTCGAATTGATTTTATGATTTCACAGGCAAAATGAGTTCTCTCTTTCAGCAATTTTCCACCATATATGTCTGTTCTTAAATTTGTTTTCTCCCAAAAAAACTGGTCAATTAAATAGCCGTGTGCTCCATGCAATTCTATGCCGTCAAAACCAATTGCCTTTGCTGATACGGCACATTTGACGTAATCATGAATTGTGTTTTCAATATCTTTTAACGTCATTTCTTTTGCAGGTTCTTTTATATTTGTGTGAGGATGTGTCACAGCAGAGGGACCAAAGCCAGACCAAGTGGGTTCGGGATATAAGCCTGGTTGCCTTACTCCGCCAACGTGCCACAGTTGTGGAAATATTTTTCCACCAACTTTATGAACAGCTTCAACGACTTTTTTCCATCCTATTAAAGCTTCTTCTCCAAAGAAATTCGGAACGTTTTTGGGATTCGTGAATGAATTTTCACCAGAAAATGGGTTAATATAAGTTCCTTCTGTAATAATTAAACCAACACCACCTTGTACTCTTTTTTGATAATAAAGAGCCGTATTTTCGTTTGGAATATTATTCGGAGCTTTAGAGCGCGTCATGGGAGCCATAACAAACCGATTATTGAGTTGAATGCTGTTAAGTGAAAATGGCTGAAAAATATTGTTATTCAAATTAAATTCCTTTATATGAGAGAAAGGCTATTTTTTAATAGCATGCCTTAGTGCCGTCGTAACACAAAAGTAAATTTTTAACGAAGAGAATTACAATGGAAAATAAAATTCGTTGTCCTTGGGTTGGAACTGGTAAGCCGTATTACGAACACTACCACGACACTGAATGGGGGGTGCAAGTTCATGACGACAACCATCATTTTGAAATGTTAATTTTAGAAGGTGCACAGGCTGGTTTGAGTTGGGAAACTATTTTAAAAAAGCGAGAAGGATATCGAGCTGTCTTTAAGGATTTTATTCCAAGTAAAGTTGCTGCAATGACTGACAAACAATTGGAAGATATTTTAAAAAATCCAGCCATTGTACGAAACCGTTTAAAAGTTTTTGGAGCGAGAAAAAATGCAGTTGCTTTTTTAAAAATTCAACATGAATTTGGTTCTTTTAATTCTTATGTGTGGAATTTTATTGGTGGCAAGCCAATTTTAAATAAATGGGAAAAGCTTAGTGACGTTCCTGCTAAAACAAAAGAGAGCGATTTATTGTCTAAAGATTTAAAAAAGCGTGGTATGACTTTTGTTGGCAGCACAATTATTTATGCTTACATGCAGGCGATAGGCATGGTTAACGATCATTTGGTGGATTGTTGGCGTCATTGAATTTTTTTAAAACACATATTTTCCCCAAAATTCACTTGAAAAATCCAATGAATAGGGTTAGACCTCATATTCTCAATTGGGTTTTACCCATACCTCCTTGCTCCTCATTGTTTTTGGGGCTCAAGTTTTTAAACCTTCCATAAGGAGAATACGATGCGTGAATATGAAGCAATGATTATTGCTAGAGCTGAATTACAAGAAGCCGAGTTGTCTAAAATGGTTTCTAAATGGGAAGCTGTTATTGGAACTGGTGGTGGCCAAGTAGTCAAAAAAGACACTTGGGGAGTGCGCCGTTTGGCCTACCCAATTAATAAGCAAAACCGTGGCAACTACATTGTTTACGATTTGGCAACAGATTCAGGCAATGTTTTAGAGTTGGAACGTATTTTAAAACTCGATGAAAATGTATTGCGTGCCATGATTGTTAAACTTGCCGACACTGTCAATGTTGATGCCCGCCGCATTGAATTGCAAAAACAAGCAGAAGAAGCTGCGCTAAGAGCTGCAGAACTTGCACGTGAAAAAGCAGACTCTGAGTCTTTCCAAGCACGTAGAGGAAGCCATCGCGACGATGAGTAATTCTACAGAACAACAAAAATTAAGAACAAAAAAAGTAGCGCCTGTATTGTTTTTATCAGGTTTGTTTGTCGCAATGAGCTATATTGTGCTTCTTATCCCTTTTGCTCTCTACAGTGTGGCACAAATTTCTGCCATGCTTGGTAAGAGGTACGGCCTGCTTGTTATGGCGCTTGTTTTTGTTGCTATGTTTGTGCTTTTCATGGTTCTAAACAGTTCATTGTTATTTATTTCTGCGGTTTTACTTTTCGTCTCAATTCCATTTTTTATGTTAGCTGTGGTGTTGCGAGAAAAAGTATGCCTAAAAATTACGTCCATTGTAGTGCTACTTATTCCTGTTTTTATGTCGTTTTGTTCAATTACTTTTCTTGATAAAACCGAATTTAATAAGGCTTTGTCTGGGCTTGAACAAAATATGCTGATTAAAAAGCAGGAAATTCAAAAACAAGTCGAAACGAATGTATCTGCTTCAAGTGAAAAAAATTTGGTTGCAAGATATGATGAAGCTCTTTCTCAAGTTCAATATTTGAGAAGTTTTAAAGAATTAAATGAATTTTTGTCTTACAATGCATGGCAGAGAATGGCTTGGCTCGTGTTTGGTATGGGCTCCATGGTCTTTTTCTTTGCTTTACTTATTTCTTTTGCTAATGTCATTCTTCTCGATCTTGCATTTGAGCAAGTTGAAAAAATTAAGGCAATTATTGCTTATGTTTTAAAAAATATGAAGAGCTTCTCGTATGAATTCGTACTTGCGCTCTCTCAAATGCCTATGGTTGAGAAATTGAATAAGGGGGGAGGCACAAGCTCCTTTGCTATCGTTAAGCATGAAGCAAGCGCTTTGTCTGCGCTGCAAAATCAAGGCCAAAATATTAAGGTTATCAGGCTCAGTATTTTTAAAGAACCAAACCCTTCTAACCGCATTTTTTTGCGAGGTTATTCCTTTTTGTACGAAGGAAAACTCAAAACATGGAATTTGAAGCAGTTTTCTTTGCCTCTCCCTTTA
>JAZKEW010000207.1:8127-13765 GCA_040386785.1 Bdellovibrionota bacterium | reverse complement strand
TGAATTGCCAGATGATATTCTTAGTGAAGTGGCAAAGAATCTAGACATTATGAGCGTGCGTAATCTTATCCTAACCTGCAAAGTTGGAGTTGCCTCGAATAAAGCATTACTGGCAAAAGCAGAGCTGGAAAAATATTTAAAGAAAATAGAAGCTTATATAAAAGAAAAAGTTAAAATTGATGGGATAGAGTACGATACAAAAGATCTCAGCTGTCAACAAAAGATAACAGCGTTTTCAAGTTTAGATAACCATATTGACCCATGGTTTCTTTTTTTTTGGTTTTATGATCTTAATAAGCTCATTGAGCTTGATGAGCATAAGAGCACCGACAAATATCTCGATTTTTTAAATGTATTTGCTGTCGCAGGTGGAAATATTGATGCACGAGGTGATTTAAAAAAAAGGTGGGATTACTATGGAAAACCACATATTCGACCAGGTCGTCGCCCTAGCATCCCTAGCTATGCCTGTGGAAACGGCAGGACTGCTTTAATGGTAGCTGCACATTTAAAATGTACAAAAGTTTTAACACAACTTATAAAACTTGGCGCCAGTGTAAATGCGGTTGATGAAATGGGCCGCACTGCATTGATGGACGCTGCACTTGCTAACAGAATTGGTGCTTTAACACTGCTTATTGAAGCTAAAGCTAACATACAAGCGACCGATATAAAAGGTAAAAATGCTTTGATCTTGGCTGCGGAGGAGGGTAATAGTAACGTCGTGAAATTCCTGATTGAAAAGGGTGTTGATGTAAATGCGGTTGATAAAATGGGATACACTGCTTTAATCTGGGCTGCGATGAACGGTAAGATTGACACCGTGAAATTCCTGATTGAAGAGGGTATTGATGCAAATGTGGTTGATGAAATGGGATGCACTGCTTTGCTCTTTGCTGCGATGAACGGTAATATTGAGATCGTGAAACTCTTGTTTGAAAGGTGTGTTGATGTAAATGCGGTTAATGAAGTGCTCTGCACAGCTTTAATCTGGGCTGCGACGAAATGTGAGAGAAGTAGAAGTAGTATTGCCACCATGAATTTCCTGATTGACAAGGGCGCTGATGTAAATGCGGTTGATGAAATGGGCCGCACAGCTTTGATAATAGCTTCGGAGATAGAAGATACTGACATTGTGAAATTCCTGATTGACAAGGGCGCTGATGTAAATGCGGTTAGTGAAGATGGCCGCAGCGCTTTGACGATATTTACAGCGCAAAATAATACTGAGGCTGTGAAATTGCTGATTGAAAAGGGCGCCAAGACTGTAAAAAGAACTACTGTTTTGACAGTAGAAAAAACCACTTTGATAGCGTGTGTAAGGCGAGGTGATATTGATTCTGTAAGATGCTTTCTTAAGGAAGGTGCAGATGTAAATGCAGCTGATGAAATGGGCCACACTGCTTTAATATTGGCTGCATTTATGGGTCATACTCGAATTGTAGAACTTCTTATTTCGGTTGGCGCTGATGTAAACGCAAAGGATAAATGCTCAAACACAGCTTTGATGATGTTTGCAATGTGTTGTAAGGAAGGACGTGACTGTACTATTGCAAGGCGTCTTATTTTGGCTGGCGCTGATGTAAGCGCAAAGCAGGAATTTGGTAGCGCTATGGAATTCGCTTTAGCAGGAGGCAATAAAGACCTAATAGAGATGCTTCTTAGACCTAATAGAGATGCTTCGTAGACCTAATGGATAATACCTTTCGTGGCGCAAGCTCAAAGCTAAAATTAGAGCGTATTGCTGTTGTTTTGTCATCCCGCGATTTAATCGTGGGATCCACAAGAATTTCTTCACTCCATGAGCACCAAGCCAATGTTTTCTTTTGAAAAGGATTTTTTTGCTTGTAAGTTTTCCCTTCATATTTTTTTAATAATATTTCCATGCAATCGAGTTCCTTTTTGGAAAACGTAACATTTCCTTCTCGATTAATTTCACCATTTCTACTTTTATCGCAGAGAGTGAAGACAAAAACATTATTTTATAAAGATAATTTTTCTTTTATTAAGATTTGGTTCTCTATCCCAATATTTTAAATCAGCAAATCCAATTACAAAATGGTGTAATAAATTTTTAATTTAATTAAGTAAGGCTATTCAATCTTTTCTCCATAACTAAATGAATAATTCCAAGTATCACCAT
Organism: Bdellovibrionota bacterium; assembly: GCA_040386785.1. Lineage (GTDB taxonomy): Bacteria > Bdellovibrionota_B > Oligoflexia > Silvanigrellales > Silvanigrellaceae > Silvanigrella. Next base: position 11,622 of record JAZKEW010000207.1, on the reverse strand, counting down.
AATAACTGAAATAATACTAAATACCTGAAAAGCACCAACAATAAAAATAAGAGCTCCCACCCAACTTGCAACGTAAGAGGCTATCCCAATCATAACGTAGTAAATTGCCGTGTGAAAAGAGTGTGTCCCCTGCGGTATATATTCATTGGATGCATATAAAACGGTTGGCGTAATGAGCATGGTTGCAAAATTACTAAGAATAAAAAATGCGACAAAAGGCCAAATAGAAATAAGTGAATCTGGGTGCAAATAAATTTGAAATGCTGCGTAAGCAATAATGGTAAAGGAAATACCCAGTCCAATAAGTCCAAAGCCTATTTTGTTAGGAACAGAAATAACGGTATTTTTTTTCTGCGCAAAATAGAGGAAAACCATATTCCAAATAAAAGCAGCCACAACCGTACTTATAGAATCAAGTGTTTGAAACCATGTTGTCGGAATAAGAAAATTGCCAATGTGTCTGTTAACATTATGTTCAATATAAAGAGTTAAAGGTCCATTGGTCACAATATAATAAAAGCAGTATTGAATTAAGAAAAAAGCAGTTAGAAAGACATAAACTTTGTACCTATTTCTAGCAACTGTATTTTCACTGAGTAATTTTCTAATTGAAGGGCGTTTTAATTTAATTTTAGTGTCTTGTTCTGGCTTACTACCAATGCCTTTGAGAAAAAATTTACAGCCAATTAAGAGAGTAAAAAAGCCAATTGCCATGCCAAAGCCCGCAATGGTAAATGCTGTGTGATATCCAAAATAAACCTGTGCAAGTCCTGTTGAAAAACCAGCTAATGCCGCCCCAATATTGATCATCATATAATAAGTGGAGTAAGCGTTGGATTTTTTAATTTTATGTTTTTCAAATATTTGTGCAATCATGGCAGGAATACAAGATTTAAAAAATCCACTACCAACAACAAGTAAAACTAAACCCAAATAGAAAGCAAATGTGGCATGAATAGCTAACGTAAAATGCCCAAAAGCCATAAGAGTAGCACCTATAAGGGCCGCGCTTTTTTGTCCTAGTTGTCTGTCAGCAAGAATGGCGCCAAAAATTGGTAAAATAAAAGAAGCAGCTCCGTAAATGCCCACGAGTTGTAAAGCCATTACTTTACTCCATCCGAGCCCACCTTGACTGAGAGTTGCTGAAGCATATAGAACAAGCAAAAGTTGCATTGAATAATAGCTAAATCTTTCCCAAAATTCCGTCGCCATGAGTAGATAAAATGCTTGATTGTTTGGTTTAAGCGCAGTGGCCTGTGTTGATTCCATAATTGTCCTTGTATCTTCAAAAATTTAACAATAACATCATTTTTAAATAATATGCTAGCTTTCGCTTGCATGCTAAAGAAAGGGTTTGTTTCTACATGAAAGACGCAGAGAAAGAAAATTCAAAACAACGAGTATTTTCCCTTTTAAAAACCATTGGCAGCACAGCTGTTAAGGCAGGCAATGAAGCTCTTCGTAAAAAATTAAATATGTCGAGTGATGAGTCTTTTTCCGTAAGCCATGCGGCTATTCGATTAACGAAAGGCCTTGATGAGCTCAAAGGTGCCGCTATGAAAGTTGGACAAATACTGAGCATGATGGATGAGCAGTTGCTGCCAAAAGGCTGGAAAGAAGCGCTCTCAAAATTGCAGGCAGAAGCAACTCCGCGTCCTTGGCAAGAAATTGAGCCTATTATTCGCGCTGAATTAGGTTCACTAGATGATTTTTCCGTCATCGAAAGAGAGTCTGTGCATGCAGCAAGCATTGCTCAGGTGCATTGTGCGTACTTAAAAAATGGCCAAAAGGTTGCTATTAAAGTGCAATATCCTGGTCTTGAAAAAAATATCAAGTCTGATTTAATAAGTATGAAAAGATTAATTAAGCTAGCAAATATTATGCCTAATATGGATAACTATGACAATTTATTTATTGCTGCAGAAGAAATGTTTAAACAAGAATTAGATTTCGAAAGAGAAAAAATTTTTTATGACCTGTACCATAAGAAATTCAAAAATAACCCTGATATTATTATCCCTAAAACCATTACACATCTGTGTACAAAAAGAATTCTTGTAACGGAATGGATAGATGGATTAAATTTACAAAAATGGATAGACCTGCATGAAGATAAAACTGAAGAACGCAATAAAATAGGCGTGCTTATGTTTGAGGTCATATTTACAGAAATATTATTATTAAATCATATACAATCGGACCCCAATCCAGGCAATTTCTTAGTCAGTAAGGACAATAAATTAGTGCTTCTTGATTTTGGAGCAACACAGGTATTGGGGCGAGATCTTGTGAATAGTTATGTTAATTTGCTCCAAGCAGGTTTGAAAGAAAGTCGAAATGAAGTTCTTCGTCACGCAAAAAAATTGGGTTTTATTGAGACCGGCGATTCCGACAATATTCGAGACAGCTTTGTAAAAATTTTCCATCTGGCTCTAGAGCCTTTTTTAGTTGAAACTTATTGCTGGTTAAATTGTTCTTTGACAAAACGTATGAATGCAGAAACTTTTTTATACATGAAACTCACAAAATACAGAGCGCCTAGTGGAGAAATTTTATTTATGAACAGGCGCCTTGCAGGAAATTTAATGCTGATTGAAAAACTAGGTTCTGTTTTTTCTGCACGGGAAATTTTTCTTCGCATTTTACACATAAAAAAATCGCAACAACAGAAAGATGAAGATATATGCTCATTTTAAAAAGAAGAGAGTCTTTTTGCGCCAGCCATAGGCTTTTTAATCCAAGTTGGAGTGATGAAAAAAATTTTCAGGTATACGGAAAATGTGCGCACGTGCATGGGCATGGACATAATTATAAATTGGAAGTGGGTGTTGCTGGCGAAATTTCATCAGAAACTGGTATGGTTTTTAATTTACAAACTTTAAAAGATATTATTTCTACTCAAATTTTGTGCGATGTTGACCACAAACATTTAAATTTTGATGTGCCTTGGCTTGCAGGAAAAATTCCTACTACGGAAGTTCTTGTGGAAGCAATTTGGCAGCGATTGGAGAATTATTTTACTGCCCTAAACACGCAAGCAAAGCTGTATTCGGTGACGGTGTGGGAGACAGAAAAAAATGTTGTGACAAAGTCAGTTTAAATTTTTTACACTGCTGATATTTAAAGGAAAGGGCTTAACTTGAGTGGTACTTCGTTAAAACCAAATAATTTTATTGCAAAAACCAAAAGTAGACTTTCATCAAGATTAGTTCAATGGCAAAAAAATAAAATCGAACAAAATTATAAAAATGAGTTAAAGTCTTTTCTTTCAAAAATTAATGAAAATAATGCTGGCAATTTGACTAAATTTCTTATGGGGGATCTCTCTTTGGAAAATTTTTTAAAGGCTCATAGCGATTTTAGCAATATATCTGTCAATGCTTTAGTTCAAGATTCCACGTCTTGCTTTGGAGTGAACCAGTACGTTGTAACAGAGGTAGCTCATTTTTTTAAAGCGGCACTTCGCTCCCCATATTTTTCTATCAGTATTTTTGA
>JAZKEW010000207.1:0-8030 GCA_040386785.1 Bdellovibrionota bacterium | reverse complement strand
TGTGCAGGCAATGCCTAGTCAGGATTCGCAAGATTATAAAGTAATTTTAAAACAAATACATACCGATTTCATGCTCCCTGAAAATGATCCTCTTTTAACAAAATTAAAACAAATTCATGCAAGAAAACATCTCTATGAAATAGCTTCTGAAGTGTGTTTATTGCATGCAGCTGTGGAGTGTATAGATAAGAGTATTTATATTTTGAAATTACTATCAGGGCAAAAAGAATATTATTATATATACGACGATAAGAATGATAAAACCTATGAACTAGGCCATAAAGCACAGACATCTACGAATTCAAAACAACTTGGAGCAGGTAGTCAAGGGGAGGTGGTCACTTGGCAAGGCGCTACTTTGGCTCAAAAACGAGTTACTGTTGAGCGTGTTGTACTATTACCAGACTCGGGGACAAACTCTCAAATGGCAATGCAATTTAGACTTATTTTGGATGCTTTTCAGGCTTATCCCGAGCTAGAAAAAGCATTTATTATTGAGGCTCCTACTGGAATAGAAGATAGCGGAGCAACGTTACAAGTCAATTTAATTATGCGTTGCGTTCGTGGAAGTAGTTTAGACAATTCTGCTCAGCAGCTTACAGCTCAACAGGTAAATGACTTTACTCGCAGGCTATTGCTTCTACAACGGGCAGGAGTTTTAGTTACGGATATTAAACCTGCAAATTTGATGTTAGAAAATGGTAATATCGTAAAAATAGACAACTTCGAAAGTATGAAGCCTACTGAAGCTTCTATTCAAATGGTTGACTACCTATTTTCTCCGTTATTGTGTGCTGACCGTGCGTATGGTACAATGACTTCATTGACTGCAGCTCAGAAAGTATGGGAGTCGTCCAACCAGAGGCAGCAAGGCCAGGTTCCCCTTCAACAAATTATTTCTTTATTTTCTTGGTTTATGACAGGGCATTTTTTGCTATTGAATGTTCAAGAACGGAAAGATTTTTTAAATTTTCTCTCTGAAAATTCTCGGAATTCCAGCATTCAGTGGGTAGAGTTATTAGCCCAAAAAGTATGCGAAAAAATTTCTTTAAGCTATCAAGAACACTTGAAGGGTTTTATAACTACTTTAGTTCAGTTTATACAAACGCCAACGACAGAAAATCGGACACCGCCTTTGACTTGTTATGAGCAAATTAAAATATCAAATTTAGAACAAGGTAAGGGGCTATTTCGATAAGCGACTTATGCTTGTTGCGCATTCTGGCTTAAGCTACAACACCGTCTCATTCAATATTTTCAAACACAACTCACGAATTTCTTGGTCAAAAGGTTTCTCTCCCGACACAATTTGATCTGCCTTATTACGCGTAGGCTCAACATACAAATTATGCATTGGCTTTACGCTAGATTGAAATTGATTTTGCACCGATTCTTCTGTTCTGCCACGTTCCTTAGTGTCCCGTTTGAGTCTACGTTCAAAACGAATGTCTTCGGTGGCATCAATAAATATTTTATGATTTAGGCGTTTTTGTGTGTCTTCATCGGAAAATAGTAAAATACCTTCAACAAGAACAATTGGTTTAGGCATAATAATTTCTGAACTTGTTACACGAATATGTTTGGAAAAGTCGTACTTAGGAAGAAGAATGGTTTTTCCAAAAAACAATTCATCTAAATGGGACACAAGAAGAGGAAATTCAACAATGTCAGGGTGATCAAAGTTAATTTTTGCTCTTTCTTCTAGCGGTAAGTGGGCGAGGTCTTTGTAGTAGCTGTCTTGGCTAATATGCAAGACTCTATCTTCTCCAAGTAAACTCACCATTTGGTTACAGAAAGTTGTTTTTCCACTTCCAGAGCCACCACAAATTCCAATGAAATAAGGGGTACTCATAGAAAGATCTCTCGAACGAATGAGCCTAGACTTACGAGTGAGGTTGTGTTTGAGGGGGTGTAGTTTATGTGCTTTATTTTGCCACGATTGGTGCATTTTCTGAGCCTATCTTCTTGGTTTAGTTCATCGCTTCTCGTGTATCTGTTTATTTGTCGCTTGGCAAGAATAAAACAGATGAAATTTAAAAAGAAGCCCCACTTGCAAAAATAGTCATGATAACTACACTAGATGTTTGACTATGATTGGGGCTTTTTATGAAAAATATTGATGGGATCACATTTTCCAAAATTCCACGGGTTCTTATTGCTAAATGTGGTCTCGATGGCCACGATCGAGGGGCAAAATATATCGCAAAAGCCCTTCGTGATGCCGGTATGGAAGTTATATACACAGGAATTCGACAAGCACCTGATGATGTCGCCCGTACCGCAGTGCAAGAAGATGTCGATATTGTCGGTTTATCTCTCCTGTCAGGGGCACACAATACGCTTTTTCCAAAGTTGCTTGAGGCTTTAAAAGCACATGGTGGAGAAGACATTCCTGTTTTTGGTGGGGGTGTAATTCCCGATTCCGACATTCCTTTTTTAAAATCAGTCGGTGTGAAGGCCGTATTTACACCAGGTGCTACCGTGCAAGATGTTATTCTAGAAATTAAAAAAATATTAGAAAAAGAGTGAATAGCAATGCTTACAAAAGAACAATCTTTGCAGAAATTACAAGAACAGCGCGAACTTGCTTGCCTCGGAGGCGGTGAAAATCGAATTCAAGCACAACACGCTAAAGGCAAAATGACTGCCCGTGAAAGAATTCAAGAGTTTTTAGATGAAGACTCCTTCGTAGAACTAGATGCTTTTGTTGTCCATAATTGCAATCAGTTTAATATGGAAAAACAAAAATTTTTGGGCGATGGAGTTGTGACTGGTTACGGCACTATTGCAGGAAGGCTTGTGTATGTTTATGCGCAAGACTTCACCGTTCTTGGTGGCTCCCTAGGCGAAATGCACGCTAAAAAAATCTGTAAAGTTATGGAGCTCGCTGTGCAAAATGGCGCACCTATTGTTGGGCTTAACGACAGCGGTGGTGCACGCATTCAAGAAGGCGTGATAAGCCTTGGTGGTTATGCAGATATTTTCTATCGCAATGTTTTAGCAAGCGGTGTGATTCCACAAATTAGTGCCATTTTAGGCCCCTGTGCTGGTGGGGCTGTGTATTCTCCCGCTATGACAGACTTTATTATTATGACAAACCACACATCTCACATGTTTATTACTGGGCCTGACGTGATTAAAACAGTGACTGGTGAAGATGTTGATTTTGAAACTTTGGGTGGTGCAGATACGCATCAAACAAAAAGTGGTGTGTGCGATATTTCTTGTGATGACGAGTATGAAACCCTCGCTTTTGTCAAAAAAATTCTTTCCTATCTTCCACAAAATAACTTAGAAAATCCACCAAAAATACAATCACTTGATTTACCAAATCGGGCTGATGTTGAATTAAATTCTATTGTTCCTGACAATCCAAATCAACCTTATCAAATGCGTGAAGTGATTAATCGTGTGTGCGACAACAGTTCTTTTCTAGAACTCCAACCAAATTATGCTAAAAATATGATTATTGGTTTTGCAAGACTTGATGGAAATTCTGTGGGCATTGTTGCCAATGATCCCATGAATTTAGCGGGAGTTCTTGATATCAATGCTAGCATAAAAGCCGCTCGATTTGTCCGTTTCTGTGATGCCTTTAATATTCCTCTCATTGTGTTTACCGATGTGCCTGGGTTTTTGCCTGGTACTGAGCAAGAATGGGGTGGAATTATTAAACATGGAGCAAAACTTTTGTATGCCTTTTGTGAAGCGAGTGTTCCGCGTTTTACAATTATTACTCGAAAAGCCTATGGCGGCGCTTATGATGTTATGAATTCAAAACATATTGGCGCCGACTATAATATTGCTTGGCCTTCCGCTGAAATTGCTGTGATGGGGCCCGAAGGCGCTTGTAATATTATTTTTAAAAATGAAATTGCTGAGGCTCTCAATCCAGAAGAAAAAAGAAGAGAATTGACTAAAAATTATCGGGATACTTTTGCAAATCCTTATGTGACTGCGGGCAAGGGGTTTATTGATGATGTGGTGGAGCCGAAAATGACACGTCCTTTATTAATTAAAGCGTTAAATGCAAACAAAAATAAACGAAAAACATTGCCGAAGAGAAAGCATGGGAATATACCGCTATGATTGACAACAATTATCTTCCCCTCACGCACAAACCATTTAAAAAAGTTCTCGTTGCCAATCGCGGTGAAATTGCTGTGCGCATTATTCGTGCTTGCCGAGATTTAGATTTATCTCCGCTCGTTGTTTATTCCTCAGCCGATCTTCATTCTAGGCATGTGGCCCTCGCCGATAAAGCCATTTGTATTGGTGCAGGCCCGAGTAGTGAAAGTTATCTCAATATTGCAAATATCATTGAAGCCGCAAAAAAAATGGGGGCCGAAGCCGTGCACCCAGGTTTTGGTTTTTTGTCTGAAAATGCTTTATTTGCCAACGAAGTTTTAAAAGCAGGCTTGGTGTGGATTGGCCCATCTCCTGCGTCCATTCACGCCATGGGCGATAAAACCGTTGCTAAGCGTAAAGTAACAGAGGCCGGTGTGCCTTGTTCTCCTGGAAAAAATGAACCCCTCAAAGACCTTGCTGATTTAAAAGAAGTCGTGCAAAAAATAGGATACCCTCTTATTTTAAAAGCGGCTGCTGGTGGTGGTGGGCGCGGCATGCGCGTGGTGCGTAAAGATGCTGAATTAGCTGAATTTTTTGCTGCTTGCACAAGAGAAGCTCAGGCTTATTTTGGCAATCCCGATGTTTTTTGTGAGCGCTATATTGAACATCCTAGACATGTAGAATTTCAAGTTTTAGCGGATAGCCATGGAAATACCGTGCATTTATTTGAGCGTGATTGCACCATTCAAAGGCGTCATCAAAAATTGATTGAAGAGGCTCCTTCTAGTTATATTAGCGAAGAAACAAGACAGAAAATGGGAGAAATTGCTGTCAAAGCCGCACAAAGTGTTGGTTATGTCAATGCCGGAACAGTCGAGTTTATTTTGGAATCTCCAACACAATTTTATTTTATGGAAATGAATACGAGAATTCAGGTGGAACATCCAGTAACTGAATGCGTCACAGGGATTGATTTATTGCAAATGCAAATTAGAATTGCTCAAGGAGAAGCACTCCCTTTTGCGCAAAAAAATATTGCTTTGCGTGGATGGTCTTTTGAAGCGCGTATCAATGCTGAAGATCCCTATCATAATTTTAGACCAGATGTTGGGACAATTACTCAAGTTGAGTTTCCTGCAGGGCCTGGTGTGAGAGTGGATTCTCATATTTTTTCTGGCTATAAAATTCCTGAATTTTATGATTCCATGATTGCTAAGCTCATTGTGCATGGTGGCAGCAGACATGATGCCATAAATAAAATGAAGCGTGCCCTGAGTGAATTTTATATTGAAGGTGTGCAAACTACCATTGCTTATCACCAAGCTTTGCTTGAAAATGAACATTTTTGCTCAGGAAATTACACAACACGTTTTGTGGAAGAAAATGAAAATCTTTTGCAGATTTGTGAAGAGCATCGTCCTAATTTTTCAGACCAAGAAGCTGTTGCTTATGCCGTTAAAATAGTAAGTCAGTCAACAAGTTCTGCTGAAAATTCTTCATTAATAAGTGATTTTCCTTCCTCTTGGACGAAAGCGCATCGTGAAGAAGGAACCCGCAGATGAAAATTAAAATACAAAATTCTTGTACTATTGAAATTCCATCTTACATCAACATAAAGCAATTGAGCTTGGGTGAAAAATTTACTGTTTTTATTTTGCAAGAGGGCACAAAAACACCTATTGAAGCATCTTTTATTGCCGATAAACGCAGTCTTTTATTGAATGAAACAGTTGTTCGTATGAACAATTTAAAAAAATGTGTTCAATTTAATTTAATACGTCCCGTGGAGCCAAAAAAATCAGCAGTTAAAAAAGGTTTTGGAGAATTAAAATCACCCATGACGGGTAAAATAATTTCTGTGGCCGTTAAAAATGATGATTTTGTCAAAGTTGGCGATGTTTTAGTTGTGATTGAAGCCATGAAAATGGAAAATAGAATTCTTGCAGAGGCTGAAGGCGTCATTAAAAATGTGAGAATTGCAAGTGGAGTGAATGTCACAGCTGGCGAAAATTTACTGACTCTTGTGCAACGAGATGCAAAATGAAAGTCAATCACACAATTGATATCGACAACCTTGTCGACTCGCTTTTAGGAAAAGTTGTTCTTGCAGGCGTTGATCCATGGCGATCACAAATTCGAGCTTTGAGCAAGGCAATTACTTTCGTAGAAAATGATTTTTTTCTTACAAATAAACTGTTGTCCCATACGAAATTAACTTTATTGCATAAAAAAATAGACACAAGGGTTATTGGAATTACAGGGTTGCCCGGTGCAGGCAAGTCGACTTTGACAAATTTATTTGTCAAAGAATTAAGGGCTCAGAACAAAACAGTGGCCGTGCTTGCCGTCGACCCCTCTTCTTCCATTTCAGGTGGTGCAATTTTAGGTGACAGGGTGCGCATGCAAGATCACTTTCGTGATGAGTATGTTTACATTCGTTCCATGGGTGCTCGTGGCGCTTTAGGCGGTGTAGCAAAAGCAACGCGCGCTGCTATTCGTTTAGCTTGTCTTCTTAATTTTGATACCATTTTGGTTGAAACAGTGGGCATTGGGCAAAGTGAAAGTGACATAATTGGTATTGCGGATACCACTATGCTTGTGCTTATGCCAAATAGTGGTGATGAAATTCAACTTATGAAGGCGGGAGTTCTGCAATTAGCAAACATGTATGTCATAAATAAATGTGACTTAGCAGATGCTTCAAGAATGCTTCAAGAATTAAAAGAAAATATTTCAACGACAGATGTTAACAGTTGGAATCCGCCAGTTTTAAAAGCGTCTGCAGCAAAAGAAGAAGGTGTGAAGCAAATTGTTGAGCAGTTTTTTGCTCATGCTGATTTTGAGAAGCGACATCCTGTTGGTAAAGCGATAAAAATGGAGAGAGCAAAAAAAGAAATCATGCAAAGCATGATTTCGCTTCTGGAAGAAAAGTTTTTGCGTGAGCTTGAACAGGTTGATCCGTGCGAATATGAAAAATTACTAGAAGGCAAAACAACTGCAATGTTTCTTGCAAAAAATATTTTAGAAAATTTGAGTTACAATGTGAATGTTTAAAAACTCACAGGTAAGCCAATAAAAAAAATCGCGATTGTTCCCAGTATAATGTGAGCAATAGAACATCCAATTAAATTACCATGCCGAATAAAAAGCCAACTAAAATATAAGCCAGGAAAAAAAACAATGACAGCTAAAGTGCTACTGACAAATATATGTATTGTACTAAAAATTATATTTGAAAATACAGCCGCTGTATAAGCTTTTCTTTTTCCAATTAAAAAGTGGCTTAAAACTCCTTGCATTCCGCCTCTTGCAATAACTTCTTGCATAAAACAACCAATAAAAGCGTACATAATAATTGAAAATATTTGAATAAATTGGAGAGAAAAATTTATACCAAAAAATGAACTCTCTTTTTTTGGCCACCAAACTTCAAAAAGAGATATATTATGAAAGCGAGGCACATAACAAATAAGAATCCATTTCAAAAGTACAAATAAAACAAGAAAAATAGCACTAAAAAAAATTGACTCGTAAATTGATTTTTTTAAATTTTTAGTTGTGAAACCAAGCCATTCTAGTGGAATATCTGTTTTTATGACAGTGCCAATTGAAACAATAAATGACACACTTAAAACAATTGTGGTTATAAACGTTGTTGAAGATGATTGGGCAATAAGTGATTTTAAAACCCCTAGTAAACAAGAAAATAAACAGAGCATAACAACGATATTGATAAAAAAAGTAGCCATTTTTGTTCGAATTTTAATTTCTTCAAGCTGAATCTGTAGCCCAGCAAGTGCTGTCTCGGAAGTTGTTCGAATACGCTTAGCTAAATCAATGGATAGTGAGTGAAAAACTCGGTAGAAATGTGGGTCAGAATCAATCAAAATGGTGCATTTTTCAACAGGTATTTTTCTCACTATTGTTGACGCTGTTGCTTTTACGGAAGCAGTTCTTTTTAT
>JAZKEW010000206.1:0-7295 GCA_040386785.1 Bdellovibrionota bacterium | reverse complement strand
CGTTCACGGAAAGCCCTCCCCCTTGAATGAGCTTTCTTCCCTCACCTCGGCTTGGTGACAATTCACAACGAAGAAGTAAATTTAAAATATCTAACCCTTCTGCAATTTCTTCCTTTGTTACTTTAGTTGTCGGTGCACTGCTAAAGTCGGTGGCATTGCCTGAAAAAAGCGCTTTCGCTGTTTCAAGGGCTTTCTGTGCCTGCTCTTCACCATGAATTATTTTTGTCACTTCAAAGGCCATTTGTTCTTTGGCCGCATTGATATTTTTATTTTCTAAAATAATTTTAATTTCTTCCAAGGAAAGGAAAGTGAATACTCGCAGCATTTGCCCTACATCGGCATCGTGAATGTTCCTAAAAAATTGAAACAATTCGTAGGGAGATGTCATTGTGGGATCAAGCCAAATGGCATTCCCTGCGGTCTTTCCAAATTTCTTCCCATCGCTGCCCACAAGAAGTGGTGTTGTGACAGCAAAAGCTTTTCCTTGCACAACCCTGCGAATTAAGTCGGCTCCGCCAAGCACGTTAGACCATTGATCGTCACCACCAAATTGCATAATGCAATTGTGCTTTTGATACAGATGCAAGAAGTCATAAGATTGCAAAAGCTGATAACTTAATTCCATAAAAGTGAGGCCACCCTCTTGAAAGCGGGTTTTATTGGCATCGGCAGAAAGCAAGCGAGCCACGGTAAAATGGCTCCCCACATCGCGAGCAAAATCAAGCCAGCTCATAGGGCCAATCCAGTCAAAGTTATTCACGTAAATAGGAGGGTTTGGCACATCCGTTTTAAAGTAACGAGACACCAATACTTTAAAATTAGTAATATATTTTTCAATTTGTTCTCTTGTATTCATGGGGCGCATTTCCTGACGCCCAGTGGGGTCACCAATAAAACCAGTGGCACCGCCAAAAACAACGATAGGAGTTAAGCCAACGTCTTGTGCTCGGCGTAACATCATAAGTGGTACAAGATTTCCCACATGCAAGCTTGCGGCCGTTGGATCGAGACCACAATAGACGGCATAGGGAATTCCCTTTTCATTACAATAGCTTTTTTCTAGAATTTGATTTAATTCATGTTCATGACTAATTTGTGCAATAAGCCCTCGCTCACGGAGTTTAGCAATAAAATTTTTTGTGGTCATTGGAAAGTAATCCTTTCAATTTCAGAAGCTGGTTCAATCATCCTTGGAGTTAAAAATGAAGTTTAAATATAAAAATTTTTTTTCTCATCTCGTCAAGTCTGTTTTTGCAACTCATTGTTTTGTTCTTTCTGCACTTGCAGCAACCAATTCGAATTCAAAAACCCCTCCCCCTTCTTACGCTCTTGACCTGCCAACAGCATCGCTTGCTGCCTACAGTGGGCTTGGAGCGGCAGCGCCTGGAGATTATTCCTCTGCCGACGTAAACCCTGCTATCATGTCTGCATTTAAAAAGCAGTATGTGCTCTTTGGGGACACGAGTTGGCAGCATTACGATAACCTCGTGGGCGGGGGTATTTTCGACAATACAACAACCTCCATTGCCACACTACTTCACGTACGAGAATCCGTTCCCAATGACATTGATTCCAGAGATAGGCGCTTCACTCTTGGACTTTCCTATCAAATTCCAAAAACTAATTTAAGCCTGGGATTAACTGCAAATTATGAGCAACTCGTTTTAACAAATCTCACATCATCATCAAGTTCTTATAATTATTTTGCTGGCACAGGGTTTTTATACGAATATATCATGAAGTCGGGAAGGCCAATTTTTATTGGTGTTGGTGTCAATAAAATATTTGATACTGACAGCTCAATTGAATATGACACGGGAATTTCAACAGCATTTTTTGATGGCTTTTATTCTTTGAGCCTCGATGGCTTGTCATCGAATATAAGTGGATTAGAAAAAGTGGTTGGAAGCCTTCAAATTGTTGCTAATCAATATCTTGACCTCAAAGGGAGTTACGGATATCTCACTAAGGACCAAAAAAATGCCTGGGGCGCAGGAATTTTTTTTCATGCACCTGTCATTCAACTCTTCTATACGTTTGCAAGTTCTGACATAGGTGATACAAACTCTGTCAGACAGACTGCAGGATGCGCACTCAACTTTATTTTTGATTCTAAGTAATTTTTCTGAAAGAGGACTCATGTCTATAACTAACAACAGCAATTTATCGTTTATTTCTGAACAAGCAAAATCAAGTTCAAGAGTGGGACATGACATTTTATCTTACTGCACCCGTTGCAAAATGAATTTAACTCATACTATTGTAACACTAGACAAGCAAAGTAAGCCTGCGCGTGTGTTGTGTAATACTTGCAAAACAGAAAGACAATACACCCCGAAAAAGCTATTGCCAAAAACTGAAAAAAAAGGAGGCCTAAATATGGAACGCGATGAGGAAGTCGATCTTGACCTTGAAGCTGGAGCTAAACTTCTTATTTCCGATGATGTCGTTAAAAAGAAGAGCAAAGCCAAAGCAAAACCCAAAAAAACAAAAGAGGAATCGGAACTCAGCAAGGCTTCTGTCAAAAATATGTCGCAACTTCCTTTGAGTATGCTCGAAGGGACTCCTGAAGATAGGGCTCAATACGACGCACGACTCAGCGCCCAAAAAAACAACATCAGTTCTGCTAAAGAATATAAGGCTACATTACGATTCAAGACTGGTGACATTATCAACCACAAAACATTTGGAATAGGCTTTGTGGTCGCAGAGAATGGCCTGAAAAAAATTGAAGTTCTTTTCCCACAAGGAAGAAAGCTTTTAGCAACAGGTTTATAAGGGTACAAACTAAGTAGCGTGTGTTGCTAAGGCCGTACCCTTTCCATAGGAACGGGGTATATGGCGGACAGCAGTGAACTCTACAAACAATTCGGCCTTGCAATACCAGAGCCCTTTGGCTCTAAGCTTGCTTTGCATATTGGCGAAGAAAATAACGAAATAAGACTCATTATTAAGCACCATTTGGAAAAACTAGGTTTTTTTAATATCCGAAGTTCTCGAAATGGTTATCTTGCACTGGCTGAATTAAAGCAGACACCTGCCGATGTTGTTATTGAAGGAGATGATCTTCTCCACCTAAATGCTTACGACCTTTTAAAAGAACTTTCTGAAGATGTTCAAGCAAGGCGTCCTGCATTTATCGTTATTTCCAAACCGCTCAATAAAAGTGAACTCATGCTTGCTCTTGAGAACGGGGCCGACGAGGTCATGCTTCGCCCTTTCGTACAAGCTGATTTATTTCCTAAAATTAAAAGAGCCTATGAAAATTTTATTAGCACAAAAAATCCGGAACGGATTTATGAGTATGCAAAAGCAAAAATAAGGGAAAATAATTTAGAAGAAGCGACCTCTGTTTACACGGCAATTTCAACACACTCGGACAAAGCAGCGCGCCCTCTTGTTGGCCTGGCGAGGGTTCTCATTCTCAAAAAAAAATATGAAGAAGCCTTGCAATTTTTAAGCAAAGCTATTGAACGAAATGAAAACTACGTGCACGCTTTTTCCTTACGCGGAGAAGTTTATACTACTTTAAAAAACTACGAAAAAGCTCTTGATGACTTTAAAAAAGCAGTTACATTAAGCCCTCTAAATATAACTCGTTACGAAAAAGCTGCTGAATTTTTAATTCAAGAAAACAAAATAGAAGAATGCTTACAAATTTTAACAATAGGAATTGCTGCTGGATTAAAGCATCCATACATCATAGAACGAACCGGCTACTGTTACTTTGTTAAAAAAGAATACACAAAAGCAATTCATTACTTAAAAGAAGCCGTGAGACTTGAACAAGACAACGTGAGTTTTTTAAATTCTCTTGCCATTTGTTACCGAGACTCTAAGGAGCTTGAAAAAGCCGTTCAAACCTACAATGTTATTCTAAAAAAGCAACCTGATAATCATCTTATACTTTTTAACAAAGCCATTGCTCTTCTCGTATGGGAGAAAAAAGATGACGCTATTAAAATACTCCATCGAGTCTTAAAAATAAGTCCCGAATATACAAAAGCCAAAGAAAAATTACAGGAACTTGGGGTTAGTCAACTAAGTGGAGCAGCATAATGAGCAATAATTTTGTTTTTGAGGTGGATAATAATTCCACTCCAGAAAAAATACTGGTGCAATTGAACTTTTATTTTTCTGTTTTAAATGAGTATCAGTTGAATGATTTACAAAATAATGTTCGTGAATTTGTGGCTTCTATGTCGAATGCAATTCAGGAAATGGATGCTATGGTGGCTGCTGAGGGGGCATCTGCTCAAAACGTATTTGAAAGTTTGTTTCAGCAACAAAATCCAACAACCTCTGAAGAATCCAAGGACACACAAGTAGAAGAGCCAATTGAATTGGCGGAATTAAATTGCAGCACAAATAAAATTTGGGCCGACGTTGCCAAAAAGCTGGAAAGCTTTTGCCGTCTAGAGGAACGCTTACAACCACAAATATTTACTTTAATTCAATCACTTAATTTTGAAGATATTCAATCACAGAGAATAGAACATGCTCTCACAGCACAAAAAAGATTGAATGAAGGGATGATGAAATTTTTAACAAAAGGCTTTCAAAATTGTACCGTGGCAGAGGTGGTTGAATTTGCGAACGACCTCATTGAAAAGACAAAAAAGTCATACACAATGAATGATGAGAGAAAGGTTTTTGACCAGGTGTTTATTAAGAAGGAGGGAGGCTAGACATGTGGAGTTTTGCGGTAAATATTTTAAAAAATGCTCCAAATGCAAAAAAATAGCCCAAGCAATAATTTAAAACGAATGAGGGCTGCTATGATAATGATTACCTGACAGAAATCATGAAAAGCACGAGGCTTGATAAATAAAGACTTTTAATGCGTTTGCCCTCTCAGGTCATATAATCATTCATAACAAAGTCCTCCAAGGGCACCTTCAGGGGTTTTGATGAAACCTCTTCTTCAAGCTTTACCGTCTTCTCGATCTTCTTCATTTGTCCCTCCAAGACCTGACGACTATTCTTAAGGTGTTCAATTTTTTTCTCTATTTGTGCAACCGTAGTCTGATTTATGATTGGTTTTTCTCTCTCTGCACCAAGTTCGGATTCTAACCCATGTAGCTCTTTAGATTTTATCTCAAGATCAGATTCAACCCCTTTTTTTTGTGCTAATAATGCATCACTCTCAGAAGGCATCTGAGGACCTTTATCTTTTAGACTTCCAATAGCAGCATCTTGTGTTGCCCTCAGCTCTTTATCCAATTCCCCCTCTATTCCACCTAACCCCGCCTCTAGCAATTTATTAAATACAAGGTGAACGTTCAGGCTAGTTGAAGTTAGCGCTAGCTTTGCAACACCATCTTCATTACTAAGATTTCCTTTGTCTAGCAGACCAATAAAAACATTCTTTGCTTCTAAATAACGATTCAAAACTTCTTTAGAAAGCATCGCCGTTGGTTCTTTTGCTAAATTTATATTCATTTCTTCAACTACGTCAGAATAATCTTTTTTAGCTTTATTCAGCTTCTCTTGGGCCAGGAGTGTTTCTTTTGAATCCCGCACACCTATTTCCGACGTAGTGTCATCTTGATTAAAAGTTTGTTCAAATTTTTTTGGATTTTTTACTGAGAAATCGACAAGCTCACCTGAAGAAACTCCTAAATCTTTTGTATTCCAACTAAAACTATCCAAAAATCTATCGCAAAAAAATATTTCGTACGTTATTTCAGCGCTTTGGTCTTTGTCTTTGCTATTAAAGCGTGAATTCACCGTGACAACCACCCCTTTTTTGTTAATGCTGAAATTAAATCTTTCTTGTATTGTAAATACCGTTATAATTTTTTGATTAAAATCATCGAGATAGAGGCCCATTTCTAATAAGGCGCTTGTAAGAACCATTCCAGCATTAGCAGAATAATTTTGATTGATCAGTAGAGGAATAACTTTTTTTACTCTTTCGCTAAATTCAGGTATAGGAACAAGCACCTTAGTCGTATCCAAAGCCATATCTGCTTGAACGATATCAACTAATCGCACAGATTCATTGGTAGGTAATTGAAGGTGCAGATTACGAGATGGGGATTTTCCATCACCAGGATTGCCATAGTCCCTCTTAAACTGTTCTTCTTGAGAGTATTGCATAGCATTATATTCTTTTGAAGTAAGTTTTACTATTGAACTCCTACAAAGCTCTTTTAGAAGAGCATGTGTGTCTGCCCACGTGTGTATATCACCAGTTATGGTATCCCATATCCCATTAATACCCCTGCTATTCGATCCGCATTTTTTTTCCCCAACACACGCTATTTGACTGACGCGATAGTTATAAAAAATGCCCTTATAAACCTCTCTCCTAGCACTAATGTTGAGTGTACCTTCACCCATTGGAAGCCCGCCTTGAATTTCTCCATTGTATTCTTTTGTTATTTTTCCACCTGCTTCGGGATCAAAGAAACCAATATAACCATTTTTACAATTTGGCGT
Source organism: Bdellovibrionota bacterium (assembly GCA_040386785.1). GTDB lineage: Bacteria > Bdellovibrionota_B > Oligoflexia > Silvanigrellales > Silvanigrellaceae > Silvanigrella. The sequence goes on along the minus strand of JAZKEW010000206.1, from coordinate 851 downwards.
TAAAAGAGTTTGTAATGCCGACTGGTCAGCTTTTTCGTTACAGTCGAATAGAGCAGGTATTATTGCAAGTTTAGCTATCATTGTGCGATCAGAAAATTTATAAGACACCCGCACATTTACCAACGAGCCATTTTCAATTGTGCCTGTGATTGTTGTTCTGTCGCATACTATCGCAACCCTGTTTCCGTCTTTTTTTACTTTTACCATAGTAATGGGAGTCTTTTCGTACTCTCCAATTTTTACTGAAGCTTCTGGCTCCCCATGGCCATTTCCATTGCCCAAACATCCCTCTAGAGTAGCTTGTTCCTTCTGCCCTTGTGTTACCGGATTAAAATAATCTCCTAATGAGCTCCCTTGTGGAGTGGAATTTGGGCAATCCTTTTGCATTAAAAAGGAGGAATCCCTAAAATTTGTTGCATCTGTCTTCATGTTTTGGTTCTTTTCTTTAGAAATTAAGTTGTTTTACAGAACAAAAATTTCATAAAGCAAGAAACGTACCAAAAAATTAGGTGGTAAGGCCTACCGTTAAAAACCAAAAATGAAAAAAAACCGCTTGCACTCTAATTGCACTTCATCCAAACTTTTTTTCCATAAAAAACCATGGCAATTTTTGTCACTTTTTTTACCTTTCGAGCCTTAAACTCTTCCGCATAATTTTTTTCTTCTATTTGTTTTAAAGCAAGATTCAATATTCTCGTAATTGTCGTTTTTGGCACGACTTTTAATTTTTTACGAGGCTTGTACACTTTGAACTCAAACACATATCCAGGTAAAGCGTTATTCCTTGGCAACAACAAAATATCGGCCCTACCCTCTCCTGTTTCACGGTTAGAACGCACTTCGTATTCATG
>JAZKEW010000205.1:0-3041 GCA_040386785.1 Bdellovibrionota bacterium | reverse complement strand
ATAAAGCGAAAAAAGAAGCTTTAAGAAGTGAAGTAGAAGTAAGGGATGTAGTTGGTAATTACCACCGTCACGTGAATGAAATTTTTGGAGACTTATTTGGTGCGGAAAGTAGAAGAATAAACATCATTTTGAAACGTTTGGAATTGTCTATTAATGCACTACATCAAGAATTAGGTCATAATCAAAATCTGGATCAACTATTCAGAGAACAAGTAACATCTAATTTATCACCAGCAAATAGGCTTATAAAAGTGGCCCAAGCGTATATTGATCTTAGCTGTGAATCAAAAAACGGACCGCAGGAAACGGCGGTATATGAATGTTTAATTTTGCAATGCTATGCGCTCGATTTGGAGCCATCTGTTGGGAGGTTAAATTTGAAGGAACTCAATAAACATTGTGAGGGCTTTTCACCCGAGAATAAAGAGCGTATTGAGATTTTAGAGAACATTAGGAATGGTAGACCCCTTGTCATTAGAGCAAACGTTGAGCATTTAGATGATACTAAAGAGCTAGATGTTAAATCTCCTCCTAAGCGGTTAAAAAAACAGCGCGTTAGAAAGAAGAGTATCAACAATAGTGTTCAAAAGGCTCAAGAAGTTTTAAATGACCCAAATAATGTTTTGACCTGTACTGCACACTATCCACAATCTGTAAAAGGGCAGCCGGTCGCTAATTTTCCTGAAGTGGATGAAGGTGATCCATTAATCTGGAGAAACATACCAGCATAAATTCCACAACAACTGAATAAACCACTCCAATTTCCAACCCAACTCCGCTAGCTGATTTTATTCTTGACTTAAATAAATTTTTGGCATTTTATTGAGTACAGAATAAAGGAGTGGCCTATGATATTCAGGGGAGTGCTCAGAGTCTCAAATATTCATTTTAAACGCAAACGGGTGTCCGATTGTTTTACTAAAAGATTGAGTCAATTAAACAATTCCGCTGAAGATCCAACAAAAAAAGAGCGACTCTTATTTGAAGCAGCCGACACATGGAACGCCATTTCACAAGCAAAAAATAACAAAGAAATAAAGAAAATTTACAATTCTGCTCCACAAGAGTTGCTAGATTTAACTGGTTATCAAGGCTTTCATTTGATGACAGATAAAAGAAAAGTCGAGTTTATTGTGTTTAGATTAAATGCCATTATTGAAAATGTGCTCACAGCAGAAAATTTCGATAACTTCGTTGCTAATTTGAAAAATAACAAGCAAGATTTCTCAAAAATAGACCACACACCAAAACTTTTGAGTGATATGAATATAGCTAAAAACTATTTAGAATTTATTCAAAACAAAACAGATCCTGAAGAACGTGATATAAAATGTTGTTTGCTGCTAGATAGAATTGTATGCCATCAAGATCCAAATATTTCCTATTTAAATTTTGAGCCTGTTCTCAGTCATAACAATTTCAAGAATTTTACACCGCAAATAAAATTTGAAATTATTGTTTATATTGCACGTTCAAGGACCATAGAACAAAAGTGTCTTCTGCCAAAAATTTCATATGAAAAAATGAATGATTTCTTCAGTTTTTTATTTAAAAAATGGTCTGAGTTTAAACTTCAATTTGACATTTTAAATTTGAAATTTTTTGAGATTAAAATGGAGCAAATTCTTCAACATCAACAAGAGGACGATCAATTCGATTTTGATGAATTTATCCGACATGAAATTTTTGTAAAGCTTAGCCAAGAATTGCAAGAAAAAGTTTTAATATGTCAATATAAAGTATATTTAAAAGAAAATAAGAAAGACAAATTTTCATTAAAATACAAAGATCTTATGGAACAACTCAATAATGATTTTTTTGCTTTAATGAAACAAGCTGATACAGCTAACTTAGTTTATCAACACGAATCACGAGAGAATTCGTCACTATGACGACACTAAACCACCTTAATCAAACTCCCCTTCTCCATCCTCACTTTTTTCGCATGCTGGTACCCATCATCATCGGCTCTATACCCCGCAGCCATCAGTGCCACAGGCGTGTACGGCGTATCTTTTAACCCCAATATTTCCTCATACTGCGCAGGATCAAACCCTTCCATTGGGCACACATCAATATTCAATAAAGACGCCGCCGTCATAAATGCACCCATGGGAATATAGGCCTGTCTTGCTGCCCAAGTCGATACGAGCGACGCACGTGGACCATGCACTAAATCACCAACCATAGTTTGTTTAAATTGAGTTAAAGAATCCTGTGTAACGCCACGCACCTGAGCAATTCTTTCAATATAGTTTGCAATATAATTTTCACTCATTGTTTTTAAGTGCGTCACTACAACAAGGTGCGAACACGATTCAATTTGAGTTTGTCCAAAAGATGCAGGGGTTAATTTTTTGCGAACTTCAGGGTTTAGGACAACGACAAATTGAAAAGGTTGTAAACCATAGGAGGACGGTGCAAGGCGCAACACTTCTTCTAAGGTTTGCCAATTTCGCTCAGAAATTTTTTTATTGATATCAAATTTTTTTACAGCATAACGCCAGCTGAGTTGCTTTACGATGGTTTCATTTGTCTGCTCAAGCATATTTCGTATCTTTCCTTCTTTTATTGTATAGCTTTACCATATTGATCATTAAAATAATTATTGTTAAAGGATAAAATATCTTTAAAATAGGCATTAAAAAATCCATAATGGAACTAAAGCCCATGGCAGAAAAAACGAAAGTGGCCAGCACACTTGTATTTAATACTAGGATTTTTCTGTTCTTGAGTAAGTTAATTCTATTTGTAATGTAATCTACCGTAACAGACGTTAGTGCTATGGCTGTAACCAGTGTGGCAATAATAAGTGTAAAAGAAATAATATAGTCTGATATTGATCCTAGAGCCATTTGCACAATAGTTGGTAAAATAGAGGTTGGTGGAATATTTTGTATGGACGCAGAATAAAAAGACCCTAAATAAATTAAACACGAATACACAAAAAATATAATACAAAAACCAAAAACCATTGCAATAACGCATTCTTTATTTGATTGTTCTTTTGTTATATTTGGCTTGGAAGAAAAATAGGCCAT
>JAZKEW010000204.1:0-1940 GCA_040386785.1 Bdellovibrionota bacterium | reverse complement strand
CAATATTTTCATTCATGTTTTTTGACAAAGTACCCGATAGGCATAAGTGGAGGTGACTTTTATGCGCAATCACAGTTATGCAGAGTTTACTGGAGAAATTCCAGACAATCTTGGATGGTTTGCCACTAAAACGAATCACACAAAATTAAATACCTTAAACATAAGAGAATTTGCAGAAAGTGGCCAAATTTCTATCAAAGACTTGGCTAAGGATCTGCATCTCTCTCGCCCAATGTTGTATCAACCCACTGCGCCTGTTGATCGTGAAATTAGAGAAAGATTGGTGCATGTTGCCATGATCAGCGATTGTGCCTATGAATTGTACAAAGGGGATAAAAAGAAAACAATTGACTGGGTTATGCATGCAAATCAATTATTTTTTGGTCGCTCTCCGTTTGAAATGGCCCTTGCTGGTAAAGCAGAAAGTGTTCTTGCTAAACTTTATGAGTGGCTTGGGACAGAAGAGCCTAAATCGTGATCCCCGCCAAAAAAATTAAAATATTTTTAGACAAGCTCAATCTCATTCTTCTCGCAAATCATGGCACCCATATTTTTACAAATTTTGGCGCATTTGAAAAATTAAAACTAAGACTGGAGTCCATTCTTAAAACTGAAGAACATCTCCGTCTCTCTGAAAGTCGTCATTTATTTCAGTTGCTAAAAGGGCTGAAGTTTAATGCAAATTGGGTTTTTAAACATGAAAAACCAATATATTATAGACGTGTTGGACGAAATAGGGATGAACTCGACGTTGCAGGCTCTTTGAGTGACGGAGGTCGTTTTAATCTTGGCGGTGCTCAAACTTCAAGTCAATTTCGCAATGAATTTAATCCAATCGGCAATAAACGTGGTGCAATTTATTTAGGAGAAGACATTGTCACAACACAAAAAGAATTTGGTGATTGGGGGATGCTAGGCTCAACCGCTACCACTTATCAAGTTCAACTTAAACGACGCAAGTATTTAAACTTGATTGAAGTTGAAAATGTTTTAAAAGATCTTTCTTTGCCAATACCAAATATTCGAAGTTTAATTGGAACTCAAAGTATGAATGGATGTTGGGGGGATCTTAAAATACCTTCACCAAGTCAAATTTTAGGCCATTGGCTTATGGAGCACGCACAAACAAATACTGATGGCTTACGCTTTTGTTCCACTCAGGATAAAAATTATTTCAACGTATGCCTTTACATGCCTGATGCTCGAGCTGCAAAAAAACTCTTAAAGAGTCAGGAAAAGATTTAGTGCGATTTTTTTATTTGCTGACATTTTTATAGACAGTCTGAAATGGTCGGGGATGCCAGCTTCGAATTTGTTTGATTTATGCAATAATCCCGACTTCGCAGTTTTTCGGTCCTAAAAATTAAAGTTATTCAATAAAATCAAGAAATGAAAAATGAGTTGGCGTGTAGTGTCCAAAAGGGTTTACAAGATTTTTGTTGCTGTTAAAACAAAAACTGGAGTGAACTTTTGGAGAGACAAAATATGCCATCAATGTTCGTCAGAAAAGTTGTAGATAAAAAAACTGGTTATATCAGAATACAAATTTGCAGTAATGTTAGAGAAGGTAAAAAAGTCAAGCAGAAAATAATAAAACATATCGCTGTAGCTCATAATGAATTTGAATATGAAAAATTTTATAGATTAGCCGTTGCATTTATTGATTATGAAAAAGAAAAATTAAACAATTCGCCACTTCTTTTTGAGAACACATTTGATTTACTTGAAAAACATACTCAAGTCAAACCAATTCCAAAGCTTCAAAGACTTGAAGTTAAAGAAGAAAAATATCCGAATAATGATGAGGATTTAAAGATATCTGTAAAAAATATGTCCGAAGAAAAAAGAGTTATTGAAGGTACATATGATTTCTATGGTTTATTATTTAGTGTCCATCCAGAAATAGCCGCATAGTCATATCAACAAAAAACGCACAACAA
>JAZKEW010000203.1:4910-7132 GCA_040386785.1 Bdellovibrionota bacterium | reverse complement strand
CTATGAAATGCCTCGCGTGAGTGGTTTCCCCTGTCATAACGCTGTTTCTCTCAACAAAATTGAAACTTTAACGAGTATAGGATGCTCTAGGGTTCGTATCGGCGGTTTTCGTTTAAGTTATTAGCATGGGCTATGGGGTGGGACCTTCGTGTGGTAGAAATGGGTTCAAGAATTAGGCGTACACTTTAGGAGAAAATTCTAAACAAATTTTCGAAAAAAAATACCAACTTCACCTTCCTACTGAAGAGGAATTAGAAGAAGAATTAATCAAATGAATTAACGAATTAAAAAAGGAATTTAAAACAAAATAATCAAACCCTAAAGATCTAGCAATCCAACGGCATTTAGTGCCTTGATTTCATAATTCCGAACAAATTGAGGCGTTACGAGCCAGGAAAGCCCGCGCCTTGAGTCTCGCTCGTAGTGCCTCGTCTCCGACTTTTTTTAGCAGACCAACATATTTATAACCAATCTAATCTGTTCACCTTGGCTACATAAAATAGATAAAAAATAAAGGTAACATAAATATATTCCCATAATATTTTTATACTTACAAAATAGGCAATGAATATGAGTTGTTATGGGTTCAATAAAAACAATTCAATGGGTTTCTTGATCTGATATTTTAAAAATTTAATAGATAGCCATTCCTGCTAAACCGTATGAGGATGTATACTTTACGGAACAACTGCTTAGAATACCAGTCGTACTATTTATCGTGCATTGCCAAATTTTCTTGTTTGATGTCCATTCTGATATGTATATGTAGTTACCGAAAATCGCGAGACCGTTAGGGTTTCCGATACCAGAAATCGACAGCGTGGTGCATGAACCTGAGCTAAAGCTCCCATTGGTCACTGTACAAACCCTCATATCTTTTGTGTTGAAGTCTGTCACGTACATAAAATTTCCATAAAAGGCAATGCTTGTTGGGCTATCAAAATAGATAAAATTGGCACAGCTGGGCAAAGTTTTGCCGCTAATGGCGCAACTCGTTATACTGTAATTGCCAAAGTTTGCCACATACAAGTACCCGCCATTTACGGCGAGATATCGTGGGGAGCTAAAGTTGGTTCCTGAGGTTGTGATAGAGGAGCAACCACTTATCGCCTTGGTAGAAGTATTAAAATCACAGCCAAATATCGTAGAATTGTTGCTATAAAACGCTGCAGAGCCATTGATGGCAACATTCCACAAATTACTCAAACCAGTTGCTGACGTTTGCACGCCTGTTTTTTGGAGCGTGGAGTCTGTGTTCGTGAGAAAATTAAAAATTTTCCCCGAGCCACCATCCGCCATATAGAAAGTATTTCCGTTTATAAAAAAGCCTGCGGGAGTTGAGAGACCAGTATAAGTCATGTTTTGGCAAGAGGATATTCCTGTACTGCTAATAGGGCATGTATGTATGATGTTACCAGCACTTGTTTCAACATAAAGATATGGGGTTCTAACGGTTAAAGCAGTGCTTGTGGAATGTGTGCCAAGGGTGTCGGTTATTGTTGCTATAATGGTGGTTCTGCCCGCAGCAACTCCAGTGGCGACTCCTGTCGTCGAGTCAATCGTTGCTACGCTTGTGTTGGAGGAGCTCCAAGTGGCTGCTGTTGCATTTGTTGAGCCATCCGCATTGGTCGCGGTGGTGGTGTATGTTTGCGTTGCCCCCGTTTGTAAAATGTTTGAGCCTGATGTTGAAACGTTAATTGCTCCAACGCCCATGTTTCCGGAGGAGCTTGAGGCGTTTACTGTTGAAAAAGCGCCAGAGGCTGCAGCACTTGTAAATTGTGCCTCTGTCATGACGAGAAAGGAAAATGATGGCAGGCTTCCTGAAGGGTAAACATTTGTCGTCCCGGCATTAACGTAAATAGCGGGAGCCGAGCTGCCTTGAGTGCTGCTAAATTTTAGAACTGTGCTTGCACTAGAATTAATCGTCATGTAGCCGGTTATTCCGTAGTATGTTGTTCCGCTCACCACAAGTCTTTGAAAATTAAAGGTACAAGAATCGTTTAATGCCAGTCCTATGGTGTTTAATGCAATTGGTGATGCCACTGAGCTATTATAGGTGTAATTGCTTGTGCAGTTGCTAATAGAAACATAAGGCGTTGCCGTAACAGCCGTTCCGCTGTAGTCAGAGGCACTAATTTCAATTATCGCTGTGCCTTGCGTTGCTGAGTTAGTATCTTCTGGAGGGGGAGCTCCGCATGAGGATATCAAAATAGCCAACAATA
>JAZKEW010000203.1:0-4900 GCA_040386785.1 Bdellovibrionota bacterium | reverse complement strand
CTATGAAATGCCTCGCGTGAGTGGTTTCCCCTGTCATAACGCTGTTTCTCTCAACAAAATTGAAACTTTAACGAGTATAGGATGCTCTAGGGTTCGTATCGGCGGTTTTCGTTTAAGTTATTAGCATGGGCTATGGGGTGGGACCTTCGTGTGGTAGAAATGGGTTCAAGAATTAGGCGTACACTTTAGGAGAAAATTCTAAACAAATTTTCGAAAAAAAATACCAACTTCACCTTCCTACTGAAGAGGAATTAGAAGAAGAATTAATCAAATGAATTAACGAATTAAAAAAGGAATTTAAAACAAAATAATCAAACCCTAAAGATCTAGCAATCCAACGGCATTTAGTGCCTTGATTTCATAATTCCGAACAAATTGAAGCAAGAAACCTTGTAGTGACGATTTTGGTTGTAACCTTTCTCAGAAATAAGTCTGTCATGTAAGCTTGCTTTTATGGTATAACAGTTATACGATTTGGATATGAGATTTAAATGGGATGAAAACAAAAACAAAGTACTGAAAGCGGATCCAAAGAGGGGCCTGGGTTTTGATAAGGTTAAGGAATTGTTTTCCTTTCATTATTATATCCAGAACAGTTTCGTGCAATAGGCTTTGTTGGTAATAAATTGATTACCCTTATTTTTGAGTCTCGTGAAGATGATGAAGGTGAGTATTATCATTTTGTAACATACTGGCATTCAACAAAAGCTGAAAGGAGTCTCTATGAAAAAGGATAAAAAAGAAAAAAAAGTTCACCCAATAAGTGAAATTGAAAATGAAGCCGTTAAAGGGAAAGATGTAAATCAATATTTTAGCCACGGGAACATGATGCCACCGCTGTCGGAACAAGTTCAACGAGTAAATGTTGATTTTGGGGTAAAAACATTGTCCGAACTTGACGAAGTTGCAATGGAATTAAATGTGAGTCGTCAAGCTGTTATCAAATTATATACTCAAAGAGAGCTAGACCATCATTTCTTAGCAAAAAAAGCAAGGCAGGAAGTTGGATCTTTGTGAATACGTCACGCAACTATGGCGAGAGTCGGGATTCTATTAGGGCGCAAATTCATTTACGCCGAGTATACGTTAGCCGCTAATAACCTTTCAGAGAGCTATAACTCTTCACATCCAGATACCCCTGCAGAGGCGTTGGTCATAAATCAAACCAATGATAATTTATAAAAATTAATTTTGAGTTCCTTTTTTGTAGTAAGCTCTTGGTGCAGGCTTAACATTATTAACAACATAGTCGCTTAAGTTTGGATGTTTTTGTTCAAAAAATCTTTCTGCTGCAGTCGTTCCATCCTCAGAAATTGAAAAATAATTTTGCAATATTGTAAGCACGGCAAGTTTTTCTTTCGATATTTTATGCAAGCTATGATGTTTCAATGATAAACTACCGTTTCTCCCCTCAACAATTGAGCTGGATCTTTGAAACATATCTGCTGCATTTTTTGCAGCAAATAATATTTCATTCATGTTTTCATTAAAATATTTAATTCCAATATCCTCAAGTTCTTTTGATTTTTCGAGAAGTATTTTTTTCTCTTTCGATGAAGACTTTTTCGAAATTCGTTTTAAATATGCAGATGGCAAAAGATAAGCTTGAAAATAATATTCTTGTTTTTTGACATATTGAAAGTTTTAATTATTGAGTCAGAAACATCTGTGAAAAATTTTATTGAAGACAGAAAGTGAGGAATAACTCTTTCAGCTTTTTCAAGATATTTATGCGATGGTTCTCCAAGGCCTGCTTCCAAAAAAATATTTCTAATAATTTCTATATTTGCTCTGACATCAGCTTCAACAAGAGATACACCGCGCCGCATACCTGTTTCTAAATCAACTGGATGATAAGAACTACTAATTTCTAACAAGGACTTTTTAAAATTATCTTGCCTTAATTTATTTTCATTATAATATTCCTGAGCATTTTTTACTTTGTCTTCGGCAATCTTTATTTTTTTATCTATTCTAAGAATATTGCTTTGAGAAATTACACTATCTTTAGCAGATTCAAGCTTTTCTGAAATTATTTTCTCTAAATTAATTTTTTCATTTTCCAATATATCTTCTGCAGATTTAACTTGACTTGATAAGGCAAGAGATCCTCCTTTTGAGACTTCTCTTTGCATATGAAACAAATCTGAAGAATAATTAGCCGAACTTTTTTTGGCATATGAAATAATTCCAGAGGCCTGATCTCCAACTACCTGAACAACTTTTATATTCATTTCTTTGGTGCTGCTCAATGCTGCTAGCTCCCAACTTGCTGCATCTCGTTTATCTGAAAATTTTTTAATCAAAATAAAGCCAGAGACAGGTTCAATACCAACAAGACATATCGCTGGAAAAAATGTTTCATCAATTGCAATTGAAATTTCTTTAAATGGCATTTTTTTGGATAATATTTCTTGATGCTCTTTGCCAAACTTTAAAATTGTTTTTTCAGCATCTTTTGCAATATTTTGCCAAGTACCGTAACTTGCTACAAAATTAGATAAACCAGAGTCATTTAACCACCTACAAAATTTACGTATACCGCAATGGCCCGAACTTACAAAAGTCAGTAGACTTGATATAAGAATCCTATGTAGAAAAAAATAGCCTTCTTCACTTTGCAAAAATCTTGTTGTTGTTTCGTCGTAGCTTGTACTAATTGGAGAATCCAAAATTTTTATGGTTGAGCGAGGAACTCCCACAGTTCTAGAGGCTTCTCTCTCTTTTAAGCCATTTTTTAATGCTATTCGATATGCGGTTAATTTTTGTGTATATTCCTTAGGAGCCCAACGATAATCATTTATTTTTTCTGTTTTTGTTTCACTCACAAGTGCATCCTCATTGATTTGAGGCATCATTTTTACTACAAAAATTATTTTTTTGTTACCTTGAATAAATTGCCTTTATTTTAGGCTATGAGCATTATTTGGCCCGATCTTTGACCAAAGCCGCTTGAAGGAGCTCCTGTTTGTAACAATTTGTCGGAAAGAATGTTGAAATCCATTATTCGTCATAGAAAAAATTCCTTGTTCTTTAAAACTCAAATTGGAGCCGCTGTTGCTGACATACTCACAACAATTTTATTCACTGCAAAAGTCAACGACATAAATTCAGTAGACTACTTACGCCATTTGCTCTTACACAAAAACCTTTGGACAAAAAATCCTCAAGAATGGCTTCCGTGGAATTATCTTAAAACCATCGACAAGCTCAAAAATACCTCCGTATAAAAAATATCAGCTTTTAAATTCACGGTAAAAATTAGTTATTGGGAGGACACAGGCCGACCATTTTTGCGACAGAACCACTAGCAGCAAGTACAGTTTTTTTGCCTATTAAAAGACTTTCATAGGAATTATTTATTAGATTGATTTGATAAAAATAATCTTGATTGTATGTTTCCATATTTTTAATGGAGTTTTAGTATTTAATTCTCATGTTATCTAACGCCTTAGCTGTCGCAGAGTTTGGCTTAGCCTTGGCAAGAGAAATAGCAAGTTCTTTGTTAAAAGGCTTTTCTCTTTTGAGTATTCTTCCAACTCTTCCACCGAATATCCCAGGAGTATAATTATTTAAAAATTCTTCTTGGAATTTATCATTTTCTTTGGCTGTTTGATGTATTTCTGTTTTTATATCTTGACTTAAATGGGTTAAATTTTCTTCATCAATTTCAAGCCTCTTTTTAAAAGAGTCAGCTCCTGATTGGGAATGAATAGCATCATGAACGAATTTTTGATAGCGTGAAATTGCAGTTTCTTTTGCAGAAGGCTCGTCCGAAAGTTGAGAGAAAGAAGGATATTCAGCTGTTGACCTTGTCTGAATTTCACTTTTGATTTCACTTATGTAATCTCGCTTTGCCGGAGTTACACTTTTGAAGTAATTTGATTTTGGTGGGTATGATGTACCATGCCTAGAATCATCTTTTTCGTAATATTGTAAATGTTCTCCAGCGAAATAATCAATGGAGTCTCCAAAACGAGCATGAATACGAGGAGGAACGTTAACATAAGCCATATGGCCATTTATTATTTTTTGCGTGCGTATAGCCTGGTAGAACTGATTCATTTTTTTCTCCTTAGTGTTTGATAAACCCTCATAGAAAAGGTTTATTGACAGTTAAATTCTGATTACCATACTCCATAAATTTTGTCTAGAATTTTTTCAAAACCAAGTTGTCAGAAGTCATAAATATTCATTATTTTATTTTGATAAATTTTCTGTAAAATCTGCACAAGAAATTTTTGATGATAAGCCTTACTTATTGAAACAGGGCTCTTCACCTTGGCCGGCGTTGAGCGCCAGTCCGTCCAAATAAAATACCAATTAATTTAGTTTCTCCCTCGATTTATAGCACGCCCTAGGTGTTGGCAAAACATTCCCAATTAAATACTTAGATAAACTAGAATGTGATTTATTAAAAAACCTTTCCGCTGCAGTTTTTCCATCATTATCTTTCACGTAATAATTTTGAATTGTTGTTAAAATAGAAAGTTTTTTAGATGTCAATTTTTTCATCGAGTGGTTTTTTAATGATAAACTACTGTTTCTTCCTTCCACTACTGAGCTAGATCTTTGATACATATTCGCGGCATCTTTAGCTGATTTTAAAACACTACTTTTTTGTTCATCAGAAAATAATTCAAGACCTTTTTTTTCTATTTCATCAGCTCTATTTCTCATTTTTGTTTTTTCTTCATATTTTTCTTGTTTAGATATTCTTCTTAAATATGCTGCAGGTACTAAATTTGAGTGAAACATATATTCTTGTTCTTTTGTTAATTTAAGCCCTTTTGCCATCTCATATAAGCTCGTGCAAAAAAAAAATTTACCGAGGATAATAGATATGGAATAGCTCTTTCTGCTTTTTTAAAATAGGCATATGAATTTTCATTTAAATTTT
>JAZKEW010000202.1:0-7658 GCA_040386785.1 Bdellovibrionota bacterium | reverse complement strand
CTTGGTAGTTAAGTTTTTCCTCAATGTTCCACTTTTCCTATTAAAATTCAAGTGCCTGCAATCTTTTGGTTTTTCGAACTTGAATCAGCCCTGATAGGCTCTCCTTTATAGATTTCCAAAAAACAATAAATCAGAACTATCTCAATTCGTCACTCATTTCAACAAATTTTTTAATTTGAAATGAAAATATGCTCTAATGAGCATCGAAAAATCGCAATTTGCATATTCAAATAACAGAAAATTTATGCTGCACGTTTTTTAGCTTTCAACTCTACCTCATAGTTCAGGGGTGTCTAATAGTTGAGGTCATTTTTTGAAAGTTCATCTCGAATAAGAGTTTGGTTGATCATGCAACCTCCAGTAAGAATCCAAAACTAACCCCTCTTCATTTTATATGTAACAGGCGATTGCACCGTGGGTAAAATAACAATTTCATCTAAATTCACATGGCTCGGCTCTTTTAGGGCCTTGACAATCACTCGCGCAATATCTGGCGCACGCAAACAATCAACTCCCTCATAAATTTTATCTGCTTTTTCCTTGTCTCCCTTAAACCGGACCTCACTAAATTCAGTTTGTACCAAGCCTGGAGAAATAAAAGAAACACGGACATTTTTGTCAAACAGTTCTTGGCGCATTGTTTGGCTAAAAGCCCTTAATGCAAATTTAGTTGCACAATAAACGGAACCCCCTTCGTAAGTATGGTGCGCTGCAATACTCCCAAGATGCACAATATGGCCCGATCCATTTTTCACCATACTTTTTGCAACAGCTGCAGATATTTTAAAGGCTGCTTTAATGTTAATATCAACAACTTCATCAATATCTTCTTCTTGTAAATCGGGAACAAAATCTCGAGTTCTAGCAAGACCAGCATTATTAATAAAAATATCCACGTTTAAACTGTCAAATTGTTTGAGCTGTTCTGTGATATTTTTTTGCGCTAAATTAAGTGCAAGTACGTTGACACGAACGTGAGGAAAAGCAATTGCAAGCTCATGCTTCAATTGTACGAGTTGTTGTTCTCTTCTTGCCACAAGAATTAAATTAACGCCTTCTCTAGCTAAATAAACACTTGTTGCAAGACCAATACCAGAACTTGCTCCAGTAATAAGAGCGGTTTTTTTCTCCAAAGAAATTTCATTTTTTTTGTAGGATAAAATTTCTTCAATTAAACTTGTTGTGGCCATAGTTTTTCCTTTCTATTGAATTACGAGTATCGAATTTCAGTTATTGAACCATCCCGTGGGCTTTCAAACTGCCAAAGTCCTGCTGAAATTTCACGGGAATAGTGAGGATTAATTTCAATTTTACCCTTACCACCAGGAATATCTAAAATAAAATGTGGAATACATAAACCTGAAATTTTTCCGCGCAAACTTTTGACAAGAAGAATTGCTTCACGCAATGGAATTCGAAAATGTTTTGTGCCTTTGGCTAAATCGGGATAGTGTAAATAATAGGGTTTTACTCTATTTTCTACTGCAGCTTTAAATAATTGAATTAAATTTTCAGTGGAATCGTTCACACCCTTTAATAAAACGGACTGCAATAAAACAGGAATTCCATTATCAATAAATAATGCAAGAGCTTTTTTTGTTTCTGGTTTAAATTCATCATGATGGTTTATATGCGCAGCAACCCACACAGATTTCTTTGTGTTTTTTAACAAAGTAACAAGATTTTGAGTAATACGAGAGGGCAATAAAGAAGGAACTCTTGTGTGAAAACGCAGTACTTTTATGTGTTCAATATTTGCTAAATCAATTAAAATTTTTCCGAGAATGGTGTCGGTTAAAGTAAGGGGATCACCCCCTGTTAAAATAACTTCTTCTATTTGTGAATTTAATTTTATGTATTCTAAGGCTTTTTGATAAGCCTCTTCTTTTAAATTATATTCCGTATGCGAAACCTTGTATCGACGAAAACAAAAACGGCAATAAGCCGCACACATATAGGTGGGTTTTAAAAGAACTCTATCAGGATAACGATGCGTGATTCCCTCAACAGGCGACCATATTTCATCTCCAATGGGGTCTTCTAGCTCTTCAGGAAAAAAAACCAACTCATTACTTGAAGGAATAAACTGTTTTTTTAAAACTTCATTATTGTCTTTTATTTCATTTAAATAGGATTGCGGCACACGAATATCGAAATGATTTTTAATTTCATTTAATTCATGAGCCTGTTTTGTATCTATAATGTTGTGAGCAACTAACTGATTCACAGAGATGAGCCCCTGAGAAAGTTCTTTTCCCCACATCTCTTTCACTTTAACCATTGGAAATAAAGCCAAGTATTTTTTCGAGGTTTTTATTGCTTTCAGTGCTGCTTTGTCTTGCAGCAATAAAGCTTAACGTTGCATAGCCACTTTCAACTAAAGACACATCTTGCGATAAATCTTTGGGTTCATAACGGGCAATGCCTCCAATTAAATAAACCTTCAATTCTTTTCGCGGCTGAGAAGAAAATTCTTCAATATGTGGAACGTACAGAGACTCTCCACCACACTGTGCCACTGCAATAGATTTATAATTTAAAGGCACATTCACGTTTAAAACTTGCTGCTTAGGCCAGTCCATATTTTGAATATTAGCTAATATTTTACCAACAAGCTTTGCTGTATTTTTAAAATTCTCTTCTAATAATTCTACAGAAGGTGTTACGTTATCCATAGATACAGCAAGAGCTTTATGCCCCATAAGTGCAGCTTCTGTAGCTGCTCCTACGGTGCCGCTATAATTCACGTCAACTCCCACATTGAAACCGTGATTTATACCGGAAACAATAATGTCTGGGCAATTATCTTTTAAAACACGACTTATTCCAATAGCAACACAGTCTGCTGGCGTTCCACTAACCGCGTATATATCATGTGAAATTTGCTCTACTTGCACAGGCTGGTAAAAAGTCATGGCGTGAGATTGCGCACTACGCTCGCTTTTTGGAGCAACCATTGTTACCTTGTGACCTAAACTTTTCAAATGGCTATAAAGAGATTGAATTCCTTTAGCCTGATAACCGTCGTCATTTGTGAGAAGAATATGCATAAACTTTTAAAACCTCCTGTTTTGTTCTTATTTGTGACTTTTCCATTCTTTCTAGCGAATGCAACACCACTTGCGTTTGAAAACACTAAAAATATTTCAAGTAAAAATGAAGAAATTTTTTTACACCGGTTTGTACAAGAACCACACCCCATGGGTTCACTTGCTCAAAAAAAACTAGCACAAGACCTTAGGGAGAGTCTTGCTAAATTTGGGTTAAAATCGTCCTTGCAGCAATTCCAGAGCGTGACTCCAGACGTCGAAGGGACAAACGTCGAAAGAACAAATGTCGAAGACACAAAACAAGGATTAACCAATAGAACTGGGTATAACGTCATTGGCAAAATACAAGGCCGTGGTAAATGCTCTGTCATTTTTGGAGGGCATTACGACACGAAATTTTTCAAAGACCAACACTTTATTGGGGCTAACGATGGAGGCTCCTCCACAGCTTTGCTTCTTGAATTAGCTCGGGTCTTAAAGCAAAGCCATTTTACCCGTGGCAGCTTGGGTTCTTGCTCATTGTATTTTGTTCTATTTGATGGAGAAGAAGCTCTCTTAAACGGATGGAATGATGCCGAAAAAAAATATAATATTCAAGATAACTTATATGGTTCTCGCGCTTTTGTACAAAAATATTTTAAACAGAATAATCATGAGACATTCATTGAAGACAATAAAGTTTCTCTTGTCGTTATATTAGATATGATTGGACATAAACATCAAAATTTATATATTACACAGGGTTCAAATGAGGGCTATTCGGAGAAATTTATAGCCGCATGCAAAAAAACGCCTATTACCAGAGCGCCTATTTATATTGAAGATGATCAAGTGCCGTTCGCTAAATATTCTGTACCCGTGTTGCACATTATTGATTGGACAAATGTGGGTGAGTGGCATACCACTAAAGATGATTTAAGCATTATTTCAGTGGATAATATAACTCGACTGGGTGAAGATATTGTTCGTTTTCTTAATTTTAAATAATTACTTGTAGCTGGCTTGCAAAGAAGGAGAGATGGTGGGTCGGGAGGGACTTGAACCCCCAGATCGTCTCGTTATGAGCGAGCTGCCGTAACCATTTAGCTACCGACCCCAGGGGCCTATAGGTAGCAAATTCTTGTGTATTGTTCAACTCCTTGCAAATATTTATTTTTAATACTCATTTAATTTAAACCTCTGACCACGAGTCACTTGCATTGGCGGGGTTCGTTGCTTATCGGAAGGAGTTGGATATAAGTTGGAAGGGTAAAAATTCGAATTTATAAACAAAATATTAAAAAAAATACTGTAATATAGTCATTTCAAAAATGATAGTAATAGATTTGTATTGGTTTTAATTTAACGAGAATGACACTAACGATTTTTAATAAAATTAAAAGCACATGAATCTATTGGTTGATACATACAAATTTGATATTGTGTCGGTTTAAATGGTGGTGATTCATGTTTTTCAAGTCGCCAATTATTACCGTTAATCTCATAAATAAAGCCATATGGTGCAACAAGACCAAACAATTTTCGAACTGGATTTTTAATCTCATAATCGCAAGAGACGCTTGTTATTTGCTTTACATTATGAGGGCTGTCATAAGGATTTATAACACCTATAGCCATCCAAAGAGTCGCTCCGCTCGGAGAAACACCGTAGGTTGGATTGACGTCACGCCACACTCCCTCCGGCATATTCACTACAAAATGGTCATTTTCAACCCTGATTAGAGATGGATCTGGGCAATTGGCATTTGAGTGCATTGAATAAATCATACATGGAATAAATGAAGCAAGAACTATGAATTTTGACGTCTGACGCCTAATGCTGCCTGATATTTTCATATTATCTCCTGATATTTGCCATTTAAAGATACACAGACCACACTTTTTACATCGGAGAACCTAACAAAAAATATAATTATTTTCCATAATCATTTTAATTTACATACTCCGTGGGTAAGAAATGCAATAAAATCAATCGACATTGGAGTATCGTAGCCTATAGGCAAAGATAGATATTTTCACTCCGCATTTTATCTATGTTAAAAGTATGTAATAATCCCCCTGTAAAAAATCTACGGTATGCACACATCTTTTGAGAGAGTATAGACTTACAACCTGAAGGCCTTTCGCATATATGCAAAATTAAACTAAGTCTAGCTAAGTTCGTTTGACCATATATGCATTTGTTGACCAAACAAGCCGTTGGTCTATTTGACCACATTGTATGCTGTAGGTTTCGAACAAATATTTTTGAGAGCTAGCTTTTGCTCTTTTATTTGGTTTTTAAGCTATTTTAAAGATGTGTGCATACCGTAGTGTAAAAAATAGAGGTAAGAATATGACCATCTTCGGCTATGCCCGTGTCTCCACAATCGACCAGTCCTCAGATTTTCAAATCACTGCTCTTAAAGAAGCTGGCGCAGAAAAAATTTTTAAGGAAGTAGTCTCGGGCAAAAGTATGGCTCGCCCAAAGCTTGAAGAGCTGCTCGATAAAGTGCAGCAGGGCGACACCGTGCTCGTGTGGAAGCTCGATAGACTTGGACGCTCTTTACTTGGCGTACTTGAAATTTTAGACGAACTTGTTAAACGTGGCATTTGGGTGAGAAGCATCACCGAAAAAGTTGTGGATACAACAAAGGACGACCATCTTTCAAAGGCTATGCTTGGAATTCTTGCAGTATTTGGCCAATTAGAACGTGATTTAATTCGTGAACGCGTTCGTGAAGGTGTTGCTATTGCAAAGGCGCAAGGAAAAATGAAGGGACGAGGACGACCAAAAGCTCTTGGACAACTTGATTTAAATTCACTCCTTAAAGACATGAAACTTGGCGAACGGACAGTTGTGGATTTGTGCAAAAAATACAGAATTTCACAGAAAACTTATTATAATGTGATGCACAGGGAAAATAAACGTGAGTCACTTTAAAAAATTTAAAGGCAAAGGCTGTTTTAATGGATAATAATATAAACGAAATAACATCAAATATCTTTGACTTGATTAACAAAGGTGAATCAGAAATAGTTGAGTTTAAAGAGTCTTTTGGTGAAGATGCAATTGAAACGGTGAGTGCTTTTGCCAATGCTCGTGGAGGCAGCATTTTTATTGGTATAAAAGATTCTGGTGTTATTTGCGGAATTCAGATTGGCACAAAAACCATTGAAGATATTGCAAATCGTATTCAAGATGCCACAGATCCACGCATGCAGCCTTCTATCACTTTTTTTTCTGAGCATCAAAAAACGGTGATTATGATTAAAGTTTCTCAAGGAAGCGGCGCTCCAATCAGTGCTCGTGGTCGTTATTTTCGTCGAGTTGGCAAAACAAATCAACGCATGAGCCATGAAGAAATCATGCAAAAAATGATTGCAAGCACGGGACTCAGTTGGGATACAGTTATAGATTCCTCTTCAAAATATGAAGATCTTGATCCTGATCGTATCAATCGATTTATTCAAACAATTAAAAAATTAGGAAGACAGCCAATTCCTGAACAAATTTTAGAACAAGAATTCCTTAGGAAAATTGAGCTTATTCGAGATTGCGTTCCAACACGAGCTGCCTTGCTTTTGTTTGCAAAAAACACGGACACATATTTCCCCTCCGCCTTTTTAAAAATAGGACGTTTTCGTTCGCCAACAAATATTGTTGATGATCGTGAAGTTCATGGCACATTATTTGATCAACTTGATGGTGCCATGAGCTGGTTTAGAGAACGGCTAGAAACAAAATTTTTAATCACAGGAAATCCAGAACGAGAAGTTCAATGGGAATATCCATTGAGCGCCATTCGTGAGGCCGTTATTAATGTTTTATGCCATAGGGATTATACGAGCTTAGCTCATAGTCAAATCAGGCTTTATGATGATCATTTAGAAATTTGGAATGCGGGTGGACTTCCATGCGGCTTGACCACAGAGATGTTGTTGACAGATCATGATTCAATTCCAAGAAATAGAAAAATAGCACAAGCATTTTTTCTTTCTGGTCTTATTGAACGTTGGGGGAGTGGCACAACAAGAATGAATGCAGAGCTTCAAGACGCGGGGTTTCCTGCTCCTAAATTTGAATCACAAGCAGATCGTTTCCGCCTTTTCTTTTATAGGAAAATTCCAACGGAAAATTATTTATTGAAAGAGGGGCTATCCGAAAGAGAAATTCTAGTTATCTCATATGCAAAAGAGCATGGTTCCATTTCAAATTCGGAATATCAAAAAATAACAGGGGTCTCAAAAAGGACTGCCTCAAGAGAATTAAATGAATTGAAAATTAAGGATATTTTTATTGTGGAGGGAACTACCGGTAAAGGAACTATCTATAGGCTGAAGTAATGGGGCCACAATGGGGCCAAAGGGGCCACAACGGGGTCATAACTGAGGAGGAGTACTTCTGTCAACAATAGTTATTGCCACTCCGTATAGACATCTCTCAAAATGAGGTTCATCAGCAGCCAGTCGAGTAAGGAATAACAAAGCCACTTGCCTTTTTTCAGAAGAATAACGATAAATAGTCTCACCTGAAAATTTAAATTTTCCTTTCTTTCTGTTACTTGACAAGTTAACTAGTGTCCATCCAGAAATAGGCGATTTTAGAAATTCATCCCTAGAAAAAAA
>JAZKEW010000201.1:0-7336 GCA_040386785.1 Bdellovibrionota bacterium | reverse complement strand
TATTCAAAATGCAGTAAATGCGCTGCAACTTCAGTGTCTGTTTCACTTTCAAATTCATACCCACGCTTTATTAATGTTTTTTTAATTTCAGAATAGTTTTCAATAATTCCATTATGCAAAAGCACAATATTTTGCGAACGGTGAGGATGGGCATTTTTTTCCGATGGTTTTCCATGGGTTGCCCAACGAGTGTGTCCAATACCTACAGTACAAGTTGCAGGTAAATTCAGCAGCTTTTTTTGCAAATTTATAAGTTTTCCCTCTGCTCTTTCTATCGCTATTTTATCTAGAGAAAGCATTGCGATTCCAGCGGAATCGTAGCCCCTATACTCGAGCCTTTTCAAACCATTATAAAAAAATTCTGGGGTTGCCGAACTCCCAACATAACCAATAACTCCACACATAACTAATTCCTCTTATAATTTTTCTAAAATGAGCCTATTTTCCAATTCTTGAAGCTGTTCCTGTGTATTCACACCTAAAAACTGTGCCTCCTCATCTTCTACCATAAGTCCAATTTTTAACCTCTGCTCCAGGGCAAAAATAGGAATATCTGTTAGATAAAATTCCTTTGCCAAATTATTATTTTTAATTAATGGCAAAATGGCTGTCAAATTTGAATAATTTGCGCATAGAATTCCAGAATTGCATATTTGTATATTTTCTTCTTCTTTTGAACAATCTTTTTGCTCACGAATAGCTATAAGTTCGCCATTCGCATTTGTGATTATTCTTCCATAGCCAAAAGGGTCCTCCGCTTTGAAGGCGAGTACTGTAAACGAATTATTTTGTTTCAAATGCAGATCCATGAGCTTCTTGAAAGTTTCTGCTTTCACCATGGGGGTATCCCCATAAGATACTATAACCATTAAATTAGAGGGGATTTGATTTTTATATAAATCCATAACCAATTTTGCGCCACAGAAAACGGCATGTGCTGTCCCAAGTTGTTCATTTTGGTAGGCAAACTGAAGATTCATATTAGATGAAAACTTTTTACTTGTAATAATTTCTTTTACTAAATTCTGAGTGGGCGAAATAACGGGAATAAAATTCTTAATTTTTGCGGCCATTAGCGATTCAATTGCCCATATTATAAGAGGTTTTTCTGCCAACAAATGTGCAACCTTAGGCAGAGTTGAATTCATTCTTTTTCCCTGTCCAGCTGCCAAAACAATGGCTACAGTATTTATATTATGCACGGATAGTCCCTATGATAGATTGGTAGATGTTAATTGCACCCAAAGTCCATGATAATTTTAAAAATACAGTTTGTCGATGAAAGGGATACTTGCGTGTTTAAAAAATCAATCCTTTCTTTGTTAGGCTTATTTGCTGTTGTAAATACTCAATCCTCTTATGCTGAAAAGCAGGAGCTCATTAAAATCAGAGCAGATGAATGGTGTCCCTACAATTGCCAACCTGGCAGCAATGATCCTGGCTACATGATAGAAGTTTTGCAAATGACGTTTGGCAAAAAAAATATTGACTATCAAACAATGAATTGGTCGAGAGCAATTCTGGAAACCCGCAAGAATAAATACGATGGTATTGTTGGTGCCTCAATCGAAAATGCTCCTGATTTTATTTTTAGCGTGCCTGTTGGAGAAAGCAAAAACTGTTTTTATAAAAAAAACACCAGTCAATTTAAATATACCGGCATTGATTCATTGAATTCTGTACAACTTGGAGTCATTAAAGATTATACATACTTCAACGAACTAGAAGTCTACATTAAAAAAAATATTAGAGATAAAAAAAAGCTTGATGAACACTACGGAAACAATGCTCAAGATAGACTTATTCTAAAGCTTGAACTGGGCAGGCTAGATACTTTTGTAGAAGACCCTAGCGTTGTTTCCTATATGATGAAAAAACATCCTGATATTAAAGATATCGTTGACGCTGGGTGTGTAAAGACAGGAAGTTTGTACATAGCCTTTTCGCCTAATAATCCGAAATCAAAAGATCGAAAAAATAGGCTAACACATACCATTGCCAAAATGATTAAAAGCGGGGATATGGATAAACTACTCGCCAAATACGGTGCAAAACCTTGGTATAAGTAGTTATTATTTACTGAGAATAATGAACGAAATGATCAAGCCCAAAATTGCTTGAAATTCAATAAGAGCCATAGCAAGAAGGAATAATGTAAAAACCTTGCTGTAAACTTGTGGGTTACGACCAATGCTTTCAATTGCACCTTTTGCCGCATGCCCTTGACCTTGACCAGCACCAACAACGGCCAAACCAATTGCTAAACCAGCACCAATTAACTTTAGGCCCGTACCAATAGACGTACCAGAAGTTGCTGCGTCATCAGCAAAAGCAGGCAAAGCAGTTAATAAAGCTGTAGAGGCAGCAGCATACAACGAAAATTTTTTCATAAAATCTCTCCTTAAAAAAACAAAAAAAGTAATTAATGGGATTCCTTTGAATCAAGAGCAAGCTTTATATATACGGCACTAAGCGTCATAAAAATAAATGCTTGAACACAAGCAACAAAAGTTCCAAAAGCTAAAAAAACAGCAGGAATTGGAACGAAGGGAACATAAATATCCCTCATTAATCCTGAAAAAATTTTGAACACAAAATGATCGCCAGTTACGTTTCCAAAAATACGAAGAGAAAGTGAAACTGGACGAGCAAAAACGCTCACAAGTTCAATGACAAACATAAGTGGAGCAATCCAAATAACGGGCCCCGCTAAATGTTTTACGTAAGCAAAACCGGACTCTTTAAAACCATAATAGTTAAAATAGATGAATATTGTCATTGCAGCAGCAAAAGTAAAGCTCATGGTTGCAGTTGCGGGTTCAAACCCAGGAAAAACTCCCGAGAGATTTGTAATTATAAGTAGGAAAAAAGTTCCACCAAGAACTGGCGCAAAACGAGCCCAATTTTTTTCGCCAAGCGTTGACTCAAGTGTTGAAAAAACAACCGACCAACTCAATTCTACGAAAGCAAATAGACCGAAACGTTTTGGAGGAAGAAGTTGAGCGTCCGTCATCGTTTCAGGCTTTAATCTTGCAAATCCTGAAACAAATGCTATAACGATTAGCAAAATAACGGCCGATGCAGAAGCAAAAACGGGAAACCAAAATTCTGCTTTTTCATGCACAACTTCCATTGGCAAGCTTGGACTCAAAAACGAAATAAACTTCGTCAGAATAATATTGTACCAGTTAACAATTTCAACTGGAGATGATGCACCAGAAGCCATAAAAATTCCTTCAACCACAGGCAAAAACCGGGGTAGTTATTAAAGTCAAACAAATGCCAATTACCTTATTCGCCCCCGTCTGGCAAGTAGTATCCATGAAATTGTTGCAAAAGCGACGACAAAAAAAGAAATCAAGCCGTATTTGAGATCCTGAGTTTTATAGTTTATTATTAGATACGCTAAAATAAGAATACCAAATATTTTATAGGTAACCCCTACGCTGATGAAGTTTGTTTTTTCTGACAACGCCTTTCTCATAATCCCTCTGACTTGCAAAACAAGGCCATAGAATATTAAAAAACCAGATAAAGCAAATAGAAACAGTTTTAAGAGAAACACAAACCCACTTCCTTTTTTTGACTCAAGAAAAATAATAAAGAAAAGACTTGACCCTAAGGGCCTCAGCCGTAAAAATCAATCTCCCTCTTGAGGGCCTTGAGTCACCCTGAAGACAGGAATGGAAACTCTCGGATAACGAACACAAGGCTCATTCTATGATAAACAAAGAACTTCAACAAATATTTTCTGAAAAACTTCTACTTCGTTTTATTGAATTGGGGTTTCCTAAAAACACAGCGACTAAAATTTCAAAACTCATGTCTCAAATTGAAATTGACAACAATAAAATTATATCAAAATGTTCCGATGAATTTTATCGAGATCAAATCATCACACCACAAAAACATGAAATTGAACTGGTCGTAAAAAGTTGTTGGGGTGAAAATTATACGTTTGAAATATCAAAACAACCTAAACAAGATTCTAAAACACAATTAAAAAAAACAGTTCACGCATTATCTCAACTTATTCCTGAGGTAAATTCAGAAAAAAAATTCACTTACACTGAAATTCCAATACAAACAAAACTGGAACCTCCACTTGGAATACCTCCCTCATTAAAAAGATCTTTGGAACCTGAGCTTAATTTTAGCACCTTTGTTCGCTGCCAAAGTAATCTTGCCGCCTATACAGCATGCGAATCCGTTGCCAATAGCCCAGGTAATCTTTCCAATCCTCTATTTATTTATGGCTCAACTGGACTTGGTAAAACACATTTATTGCATTCCGTTGGCAACGAAATTTTAAAAAACAAAAAGGACTTTAATATTCTTTATGTTACCAGCAACGACTTTGTGAATGACGTTATTCACAAGGGTATAAAAGCAGGTAAAATGGAAGAGGTCAGAAAAAAATACAACTCCTGTGACGTTCTTCTTGTCGACGATATCCAATTTTTAGAAAATAAAGATGCCTGTCAAATTGAATTTTTCCACACTTTTAATGAGCTATACCAAAGAAAAAAACAAATTGTTATAACATGTGACAAATTTCCAAAAGACATTCCAAATATTGAAGAGCGATTAAAAAGTCGATTTCTACAAGGGCTTTTAGTGGATATTGAACCTCCTGGATTTGAAGATAGAGTTGCATTAATAGAATCCAAATCACAGCTTGTCTCTTTAAATTTAGATCAAGAATCTTGTTTTTTAATTGCATCCCACGCCAAAACAAATGTAAGAGAAATTGAAGGTTTATTAAAAGATCTCCATATTGTAAAAGAAATGAATATGAATGTTCTCACAAAAGAACTTGTGATAAATGTCTTAAAAAGACGTTTTCCAACAAATAGCGTTTCACTTGATATTGATATTTTAACTATTCAAAAAGCTGTGGCAGCCCATTTTCAAATTAAAATGTCTGAATTAATGGGAAACATTCGACAAAAGAAGTTTGTGCAAGCACGACATATTGCCATGTTTCTTGCAAAAGAAATGCTGAATTTACAAGCAGTAGATATTTCAGAATCATTTGGTAAAAAAGATCACACAACAGCCCTTCACGCTATCGCAAAAGTAAAAGA
Source organism: Bdellovibrionota bacterium (assembly GCA_040386785.1). Taxonomy (GTDB): domain Bacteria; phylum Bdellovibrionota_B; class Oligoflexia; order Silvanigrellales; family Silvanigrellaceae; genus Silvanigrella. Next base: position 2,249 of record JAZKEW010000201.1, on the reverse strand, counting down.
AATGTTAGATAAAGACCCAGAACTTAGAGAAAATATAATTTCAATTAAAAAGAAAATTGATTCAAACTAATATATTTTCCTGAAGCTGCTCTATATACTCTATCAAAAACAGCTATCGCCAATTCATCATTAAAATTTGAAAAGTCTGGCAATAAAATATACTTTGCACCATTTACAGCTTCAGCGTTTCTTAATATTGCAAATAAATTATAGGAAGCTTCTGCAAATGAACCAAGTGAAGATAAATCAAAATAAGCTGTCACGATTTTTTTCATATCTTTATGAATAGAATTAAAATCAATCAAGACACATTGAGATAAAAAATTAATTTCTTTAACATATCCTTTATTTAAATTTCCTAAAATAAACGATTCTAAAGATGGGGCATAATGAGTGAGTAATTGTCCTGAAGATTCTAACTCCCCCATATTTTTTTCAGTCAGTTCTCGTTTTTTATGTTTAACATTGAACTTGATATGCTCTGAAATTTCAATTGAACTAATAGCACCGGGTCTTAACAGCGTAATTTCATTATTTTCATCTATTTTTATGATTGTAGATTCAATTCCAACATGGCATGGAACATCTGTCTGCAAAATGATTAAATCTTGGTAATAGCCTAAATCAGTAGCCACATGCTCCGCCGTTGTCGGACTCGTATGCCCAAAAAGATTTGCGCTGGGTGCTGCCACAGGAAATCCACATTTTTCTAATAACTCCAGAGCAACGGGGTGATTTGGAATTCGAATTCCAACATAATGAGAATTTGCAGTGACATTTTTAGGAACCTGATTGGAACATTTTACAATAATAGTCAGTGGTCCTGGCCAAAATTTTTTTCCTAAAATTTCGAAACAAGTTTTTTGAAATGGAGTTGCATCGATCAAATTGTAAGCGTCTTCAATTTTAGAAACATGAACAATAAGAGGATCTGATTTTGGTCTTTTTTTTGCCTCAAATATTTTTTCCACTGCAAATGAGTTCAAAGCATTGGCTCCAAGTCCATAAACAGTTTCCGTTGGAAAAGCGACGAGATTGCCTTTTTTCAACTCATCTGCGCACAAAAAAATTGTCTGTTCGTCCACAGGTAAAATTTTTGCCATAACCAGTCATTATCCTCAAATTAAAAAAGTTATCCACACGTTATCCACATAAAACAATTTTTTGAAAAAATCTATAAATCCTTATTTTATATAGTTAACTTTTTTTAAAAAATTAAGTTATCCACATACTTCAAAAAGTTATCCACATATCCACATTCACACTGCTAAAATTTACGACAAAAATAATGCTTAAATTTTAATCAATTTCCTATGTGGATAAGTCTGTGGATAACGTGTGGATATCCTGTGGATAACTTTTTTAACCGCAAGGGTCTCCGCAAGTTATCCACATGAAAAGTGGGTTATCCACACCTTGTCCACAGGATATCCACAGACTTATCCACATGGTTTTTCGAGTCATTTTTTAACTAAAATCGTTATTTATGAAGAATAAGTATTTGAATACCAAAAAGTTATCCACACAAAATGGGCTCGCCTACTACTACTACAAACAAAATGAGATTCATATTTTTTATTATTTAAGAAGTAGCTTTTGAGTTCTTGACTGGTATAAAGACGATAGTTTTGTTAGCATACGGGGCGTTGTTACATGGAAAGGAGTGTTTGCATGTTTTTATCAGATAATGGAGAAGAACTCTCTCTCACATCAAATCAAACTTTTACCGAAGAAATTTCTGCGACGTTTGATAAAGACAAACTAGTTAATGCTCTTCACGCTGTAAGTGCTGCACAAATTGATGCGGATATTGGTTGGATTCAGCTCTCATTTTCAGGGCAAGATAAAATAATTTTTTCTTCAACAAGCCATAATTTATCTATAAAATACGAACTTAACTCCCACCACGTTGGACAAGGCGTTATCAAAGTTTCAGGTAAACAATTTTCAGAATACGTAAAGCAACTACCTCAATCTAAAGTCCATTTAAAGGCTGAGCTTCCTTATAGAGTCAATTTAAAATGTGCGGGAAGTTCTGCTAAAATTCAGCTGGTTCAAGATCAATCTATAAATCAAGTTTTGCCATCAAGCAGTGGAACGAGTGTTGTTGTTAAAGGCTCTCATTTAGAACGATGGATTTCTTCATTTAAAGATCTCGTTCTTGTTGATGACAGTCGTTTTTACGCAAACGGAGCTTTAATTTGGGCTGACACCTCAAATAAAGATGGCTGCCTTTATTCCGTAGCAAG
>JAZKEW010000200.1:0-31468 GCA_040386785.1 Bdellovibrionota bacterium | reverse complement strand
TGAAAACAAAATACGTGAATGTTTTTTAGCTTGCAATTAGAAATGTTTATTTTTTATAACTTTGTTATAGCTCTTTACAAAATTTTGTTTTCCACCATTTGTCAGTTGTTAACAAAAAAAAATTGCTAAACCCTTTCATGTTAGAGAGTTATAACCATATCAAAAATTCGACTTTTCCCTTGAATTTTTTAGAGAATTCTAACTTGCACGCGCGAGAACCTTTGTGTTAGGGTGGCATTTCAAGAAATGAGGAAGGTAAGTATCACTCATTTTTCGATTTTTTCCATGCAAGGATGTGTGGAGTTTTACTTTAGTTTAAGAATTAAAAATACCAGGGAGGGATTATGTCTGCGCCTACTATGAAAGTCTCGATATCTAAATATTCTGCCAATTATGTTCCAACGCGGAACATTAAACTCCCTGAGTTAAAAATCAAACAACCGAATCTTTCACAGGATGAAAAGAAGATTAATTACGTAGACCTTTACAAGGAGCAGACTAAGGATGTTCGTTGGCAAGAGCTTGGCTTCATGCGGTTAAATAAATCGGAGCTTGTTACGAAGCTGAATGAGTATAAATTGCCTTCTATAATTCCAGTCAAGTTGGCGCAAAGTCTTTGCAACGTGATTGCCAATCGACCCGATGCACCTCCTATTGGTATTAAGACGGAGCCTGTCGACTTTAACGCTCAGTGTGAGTCTTTTATGAAAGAGCTTGCAGCTTGTTCAGATATTAAGGAAGGACAACCTCTTGAAATTCTTCAAATTATTTGGGCTTTAGCAAGGAATCAAGGTGCCCTCCCTTACCGTGTAGCTGCGGTAAAGGAAGAGTGTTCCGCTCACCTTAAGGCGTGGTTGAGTGACTTTTACATGAGTGTACCCTTAGATAGTTTTAAAGCAGGGTTGGAAGGAAGAGCAAAACATGTTTGTAGTTCTTATTTTACGGTCGGCTACGAGTCGTTAGTTGATAAATTGAAAGTTTCTTGTTCAAAGACTGTGGTGGATAGAGAAACTGAGAATGCAGCAAATCTGGGTGACTTGGTAACTCTTCCGAAGGATTACGCAAATTTTGATTATTTTGAAGCCTTAAGCAAGCAGCAGAGATTGCCGGTTAATTTTTTTCCTTCCTCAGAAAATTTGGAGGAGAAAGCGGAAAAACTTGCTTTTCAACTCCACAGCATTCGCGATTTGAGGAGGCAGCTAGTTCTATTTGCAGCAGCTGCTTTGAATTTGGCAGTGAGTCGGCCGCTTAGTAGCAAAAGCGCAAAGGAGCAGTACGAGAATGTGGATTATTCTCGTTTGATGGGTGTGAGACAAGGCAAGCTTGAAACTCCGTTGGAGGAATTTCAGTCTGTTGATCCTGAAAAACTCAAAAAAGAGATTGAAGAGCTGGATAAGTTAATTAGCTTGCAAAAGATTTGTGATGACGCAATTATAACCAATTTAGAGTCCCTTTTACAGGACAAAAACTTCTTCAAGTATCAAAGGGAATTTGTTAATCGGTTGTGTATAGAATTTTTAGATGCTTTACACGCTCTTAGACTAAATGGAGAAGGTGTAAGAGGAGTTAATTTGGATCCTGGGGCCAAATCTATGTCCAACGGGAATGCGGTGATTTTTAATACCTTTCTGAACTTTCTTTACGCTGGTGAAGATTCGTCTCCATGCCCCCAAAATTTAAAATTAATGTTTAGCCAATTTGGTAGCGAAGAGGAGGAAATGAAGAAAGAAATGAGTTCTCTTCTTACTCCAGAAGCCAAAAAATATGTTTCTGAGCTTTTTACAGAAGCTTGTAAGAAAAAGGAAGAAACCACTAAAAAAGATGAAGAAGCAAAAGAAAGACAGGTTGACACTATTAGGCAACTTCTTAAAGACAATTCATCTCTTTTGCATCCAGATAGCAGCGAAACCACTTCTTCTTTTGATGCACATATAGTTAAAATAACTGCAATGTATATCAAGAAACAATTTTTTGTTGATGCAGATCAAATTCTTATAGATAAGCATCGTCCTTTTGTAAATTCAGTTTTAGAAGCAAAGTTTTCTTCAGAATTAAATGAAATGAGAGAGCTCGAAAAGAAGATGTTGGAAGAAACTAAAAAGATTAAAGAAGCTGAAGAAGCTGAGACGAAAAAAGAAGCTAAAGAAGCTGGAGATGCTCGTAAGCTGAGAATGGATGGGGTTATTGTTGTTAATCCTGAAGACGTCAAGCAATTTTTCAAGAATGCAAAGTTTATCATACAACCTGGCTCAGCCCTTGCAACCTTCAGTTTAGATGTGCGTGCAGCTAAAATGGCAGAAGTATATATCGCCTATAAGTTTGGTTTTGCAGGAGAAATTGAAGCTATTCAAGACAGTGAACGTCCTAAAAACGCATATTTTTTTGCTTTGATAAACAAGTATAGTGCTGCTGTAGTTAAGGCGTTAAAGGAAGGTTTTAACGCTGAAGATTTTGAATTGCTAGCCAAAAAAATGGGATTAGTAAAAGAGGAACGGACTGTGGCGACTCAATCTGCAGGGACGCCCGTAGACCGTAAGCTTGAATTTAGTCAAGATAGTGATACCACCCCAGACTTAGGTCTAGCCAATGAATGGGATAAAGCTCTTTCTCAGGGCTGTACTGCAAAAGAGCTTTCCATTGAGGACATGGAGGCTAGGCTGAAACAAAAGTTGAATGGGGGTGATGAAGAAGTTCGTGACTGTTTCTCTGGCTACATTGCCTCTCAGTTGACAAATGGATTTGAGGTGATTGGGGATAACTCAGCAGTTCTGGCGATAGTTTATATTGGCGCAGCTGTGGGATACAATTTTAGAAAAATGCCCGAAGAAGGAACAGAATATACTTCTTATACACAAATTTTGGGGGAGTATCTTGAGAAAGTTAAGGCATTAATAAAGCAAGTTTATTCTAAAGAGGAACTTAATGCTGTAGCTGAATCTGTTGTACAGAATTCCAGGGAAGAAGGAGATTTTGTCACTGATGTTGTATTGGACTCGGAAGAGCCTTCCATTGAAGTAATGGAGGCTAGGCTGAAGCAAAAGCTGGATGAGGATGAAGTTCATAGCCTTTTCTCCGATTTCTCTGGCTACATTGCCTCCCAGTTGACAAATGGATTTGAGGTGATTGGGGATAACTTAGCAGCTCTGGCGATAGTTTATATTGGTGCAGCTGTGGGATACAATTTTAGAAAAATGCCCGAAGAAGGAACAGAGGAATATGCTTCTTATGCACAAATTTTGGGGAAGTATTTTAAGGAAGTGAAGGCATTAATAAGGCAAGTTTATTCTGAAGATAAACTTAATGATGTAGCTGAATTTGTTGCACAGAATTTCAAGGAAGAAGAGCTTGATGTGTTTGGAGAAGGAGCTTGCTCTAATACAAATGACTTGTTGCCTATTGCTGAATCGGAGGAGCAGGATCTTCTGCTTTATCAAACACCAATTAAAGCGCATAGGAGGACGTCAATGATGACTCGATGAGTCTTTTTTGTTGGTTTTGTTTAATTTATTTGTTTTTCTATTTTTCTGAGGCTCTTATGCAAGTTGTTTCTACTCCTATTCAAAAAACCTTCCAAGTTCCTGTGAGAACTCCCCAAACCCTTCCTGTTTCTGGTACATCATCAAAAACTTTTGGTGCTTCAGCAACACTAAAAACGCCAAATGCGTCTAAAACTCCGAGCAAAGGGCCTAGTATGGCGGCTTTGTTTGCTGCCGCTAATAAAACCCCAGTGAAGGAGAGTATTTCTTCCGTAGGCGGCGCCGATTATCCGAAAATGGTAACCAGAGCATCACCAATGAAGCAAGAAGCTCTTTCTGTTCGTTGTCCAGAGAAAATCACTAAAGAGATTTTCACAGAGGTTTTTTTTAAACTATATGGTTGTCCCGAAGTCATTTGGAATATAATTGACAGGCTACAAGATAGTACAGACGGTGCTGTCTTAGAGTTAGAAAAAATTTTAGCAAGTGGACACAACGCTCGATCGGCTGTTATAAAAGGGCTTAATCAGTTTTTAGTAAGTGCAAAAAAACATTTGAACGAGCGTGGTAGTGATAAAATAGAAGGGATTGATAAGAATCAATTGATTGCTGGTAATAAAATAAATCTATCTCAGTCAGAAATTGACAAAATGGCAAGTGTTATAACAAATGTTTGGCAAACAAGAATTTCTACTCATAGTGAAGGAGTGGAGCGGCTAAAAAAACGAAATCTTGCCGATTTAGTGAAAGAGGAAGAGCCTTCTGAGCAAAGTGTGAAGCGTGTCAAACGTGGCAATCACATACCATGGGAAGAATTTAAGGGAACACTACCCTGTTCTTCAGTCTCCCAGCCTAACTAATAAAAACCTTTCCATAAACCTTTTCTTATATTTATCCGGCAAAAAACTTTTTTCCACTGTTTCCTGCGTCCTCAACCACTATCCAATCAAAAACAACTCCCCGGCTACTTGATAAAAGTCATTCGAATGTGCATAATAAACGCAAAACCTGATTTAATCAGGGAATGTTTTTTCCTGGAGCTGAACTTGGAGCTAAAATGACTGAAAAAAGAAAAATAAATATTGGAAAAAACAACGGAAAAATGGGCAGACCGGCACCTGAATGGTTGCGAGAATTAGAAGATGGCATTTATTCGATCGCTGAATTAGAAATTATTTCTAGCAGAGATTCTTCAAATATCATGCACCAAATGAAAAGGTACGCCAAAGATGTTTCCTATGTTGTGCAAGAAAATGCGAGATCTTCGGCGAGATATCATTGGGATCAAGAACATTTTTTAACACTGATAAATCAAAAAATACCTAAAATTAAGATTGAAGAAGTTGTTGTAACAGACGTACTTATGGATCCAAAGGTTGATATCATTTTTAAAGAACTGTTTGGGCGTGACGAAACAAACTTTATCAACCTTGCCAACGCGATCCTTGATTTAAAAGAAGATCAAAAAATAATTAGCGTTGAATTTTTAGATAAAGAAATGCCAAAAGCTAAGAAAGGTGATAGAGGCGCTATTCTCGATGTGCTTGCCAAGCTAAACAACGGCGCGTACATCAATCTAGAGATGCAATACGGTGACCACAAGGATTTTGAACAACGCTCTACTTTCTATTTTTCAAAGATTTTTGCCTCTCAATTGAAGAAAAATCAACTTTTTCATGAACTTAAACCTGTGATTATGGTGAATATTCTTAACTTTGAACTTTATAAAGATGCGGATCATTTTCACACACCAGTCATTTGCGTTGATGGGAATCATAGAGAAATTCGCCGAAACCCTCACTTCGAAATGCATTTCTTTGAAGTGCCCAAATTTAAAAAAACATGTTACGATGAAACTAGCCCACAAGAAAAGTGGATGCTGTTCTTTAAAGAACCAAAGGAAGAGACCTTAAAGGAGCTAGCTATGCAAGACGCAGGTATTGCGAGAGCATTCGGAGATCTACAAGATTTAAGTAAAAATTCTCAAAAACGGGCTGAATACGAAGCTCGTAAGATGGCGTTGCTTACTCATCAAAATGATATTTATGCGAGTAGAAAAGAAGGCAAAGAAGAAGGCAAGCTTGAAGCATCGTTGACGGTAGTCAGAAGAATGAAGGCGGATGGCGTGCCACTCTTGACTATTATGAAGTATAGTGGCCTTACCAAGGAGCAAATCGAACAGGCTTAACCGCAGTTACCCAACCTAACTAAAAACCTCTCCATAAACGTTTTCTTATATTTATCCGGCAAAAAACTTTTTTCCACCGTTTCTTGGATCATCAGCAAACTCTTTTTTCTTTTTTTTGAAAAACCATCCATCAAATGCGGGCCTATTTTAAGGTGATCCGCCAAGGCCAGAAAGTCTGCTTTTTTAAATTTCTTTTTGTGCCATTGAGGTTGAGCGCTAAATCATCTTGCAACGGTAGGGTGACGCTAATTCGTTGGTTGCTCGAAGTTTGAATATACTCTTTTTTATACTGGTAATCATAGTAAATTAAGTATATTAATATATAAAGCCTTTGAGTTATAACCACATCCCCCAAAAATTCATGTTTTAAAACGAAAAGCCGAACAATCGTAGAGAACGCAAAACACCTTGAATGAAATGTGGGGAGGACAACGAATGCTATCTCAAATGCTTAAAAAAATTGGCTTAGTAGGGGCATCCATGGCAACGCTTACGGCGCTGCTAGTAGGATGCTCAGCAAACCAGGGGAATCTCTCTGGTGGAGGTTCGCCGGGAACTGGCGGCGTAGTGGCAGCAGTGCCTGCAAATATCGTCTGGGATGCCGCAAGTAAAAGCGTAACAATAACTTCGCCTGTGGCCTGGGGTTATAGCACCGGTTGTACGCAATCTCAATCTGGTGGTACAACGCCAGTTCCAATTACCTCTCTCATGTTTGCTCCTGGTGCAAGTGGTGAAGATGCTAGTAATTGTAAGGTGATTATCACTAAAATTCTCGCAACAGTTGCTGGTTCAGCTAGCCCACAAACGTACGCAGCAAGCACAAATTTAACGACTCCAATTAGCAGTAATTCCGGAAATCAGGCGACATTTACTCTTGCAAGCAACCCAAACCTATACGCTAACTCCAAGATGGCTTGGAATTCTGCAAATAATGTGTGGAATATCACCATTAGCTATTCTGAAGATGCGACTTTGCTACCCGCTTCTGGTGGCTCTTCTGGCCAAACACAAACAGGAACGGTTGTTACGGCAATGGCAGGACCAGGTGTGAATGGTGTGCCTAATCCAGATTATACGACGACTGGGCTTACTGGTAGCCTGTACTTAGACTCCAATGGGTACATCCTCGGCTCTTCAACTGCAAAGCTTCCATTAACTCCAGGATCTCAAACAGCAGAATTTGGGACGCTTTTTCCAAGCTATGCAGCTCCATCAGCATTTGGTAGCTGTGCTGCGGGTGCTATATCGTTTAACGCAGCAACACCTACGGTAGGCGGTGTTCCAAGTCCAACATTGGCAGGAACCTATAGCTGCTTTGTCAATGCATTTTGTGGCACAGGCTCGGTCATGAATTCTGGTGGGGTAACAAGCTGTGTAGTAAATCCTATCTTTGTTAGCGGAGGGGCTCTTAAAACCATCACGACAGCAAATACAACAGCAAATTACCAAACGACAGATGCATCGGCGGCAAATTATCAAGGCCCTCTATCAGGCTCTCTTATGCCACTCGTTCTTGTGGCTCCAACTACGGCGTTAAATATTCCAAGTTACTACGCTTCAAACAGTATGGGTGACAATTGGAACTTGTTCCAAGCGGTGAACGGCACTTCTCCTTGTGGTAATTGGAATAGCTCGTCCTTGATTTACAGCAGCTCAAGTGGTTCAGGTACTGCGAATGCTGGAACAGTTTCAGGAACAGGTGTAACGGCGAAATGTCTTTCCACAACTCCTGCAGGGAATACAAAACAAGGTAACTCGGCAGCATGGTATTTGCCTTACACATTATCTGCCGCTCAAACGACGGCAGCTCCCGTCTACTACACAGAAATATTGGTACACGTTGATGTTTCCACATCTTATGTTGTTCCCACTTTTGAAGTTGTTCAAATAGGTGTTGTGCATCCTTAATAAGAGTCACTGGTGGGCTGGTTCGAAACAGAAAGAAGATTTTGCAATGGTTTTAAGAGAAATTAAAAAAATTGCTGCAGTGGGAATGTTTGCATGTGCGCTGGGGGCTTCGTTTATAGGGTGCTCTCAGCCAAATCAAACATCAAGTGAATCCTCATCTGAGAGCGAATCGGCCTCCTCCAGCGCATCTAGTCCTACTGTAACTTTTGAAACAAAAAGCGTGTCCATAGCCTCTCCTGTCGTCAACGGAGTCTTAGGGGCTTCGTGTACTCAGTACAAATCTGGCGCTAGTCCAGCAGCAATAACGACTTTACTTTTGGCAGCGAACAATGCTGAAAATTCCTCGTGTACCATAAGCATCAGCTCCATTGTGGCAACTGTTGCGGGTTCTGCAAATGTAACATACACAGCAAACTCAAATTTAGTTGTGCCAATTAACTCAGAATTTGGTGCTCAATCTAAGTTTACATCTACGGTAAGCACGAATCCGAACATTTATGTTGCCGCTAAAATGGCTTGGTCCACAGCCACAAATGCGTGGCAAATTACAATTAACTATCAGGAAGATGCAACTTTACTTTCTAGCAATTCTCTCACGGGATCTTATGCAACAACTGCTACTGGTTCGGGCCTGAATTCCGTTAACCCTCCAAATTACGTCGCTTCTTTTCCTGTTGGTACGAATAATGGTAAATTTTGGGTTGATAGCAAAGGCTATTTGCAGCCGAGTACAGCTGGCGCTCAAAATTCTGCTACCTTTGTGTTCACTTTACCGAGTACAAATCCTCAACCAGCTCAATTTTGGGCTATATTTCCAAGTTGGGCTATTCCTTCGCAATTGTCTGCGGCGTCCTGCGGAATTTCTGGTTGGGGAAGCGTCACTTCTAGCCCCACTGGTACCAACACAGCGGCGGCTCAAAACTGTTTTATAAATTATTTTTATCCAACAACCTATGGAACCGTAAATCCTGTTTTTGTATGGCAAGGAGGGTCTCAAACACTTACTCCTGGTGTGAGTCTTACAAATTTATGGGGTTCTGGTACTGGTTATTTGGGTGTATCTTACGGAGGGGGGAGTATTACCGGATACAATGTTTATACCAGTGGTAGCGCACAAAGTATTCCAGCACTTTTGCAGGAAGTGCATTCTCCTATGCAACCAACTTGCTCTCCTACAAGTGGGAATCCGTGCCCTTCCACAACGCCATCTTACAATACGTCCGCGGCTAATAGTGGTTCACCGGCATGGCGTCTTCCCTATGTGCTTCCTAGTACGGGACTAGCTTATTACGTGGTGCTTGTTAACGTTGATACAAAGAGTTTGCTTCCAGTTTCAGAATTAGTCACTTTAGCGTTATTACGATAAGTGCCGATGGAGCTGGCAGAGTAGTTTTTTGAATGGTTTGGGGGAGAGATGAAGCTTTTGTTGTCTTCACATAAAATATTAGCCGCAACAGCCACAGTCCTTTTTTTTCTGGTATCTGCTTGCGCCCCTGAAGCAACTAAGTCAGGAAATGCAGAAATATCGGAAGATACTGTCGTGCCTGTCTCAATTGTTTCTAGGGGTGACTATGGAGCCAGCTTGAGTTCAATCAACGTTTCTGTAAGTGGTTGTCTAAGTCAGTACGCATACAACAGCACCTCCACAGTACCAGTAAGCCTTGCAAGCTTGCAATTGCGATTAAACGACGATACCTGTGTATTCACTTTTCCAACAAGTGGAACAGCTGCCGTTGTTTACAATGGTACTAGCTACTACGGTATTTCTGGATACAATGCGATTAGCAGTGGTAGCCCCACACAACTTCGATTTAGTACAACATCTGGAGGCAGTGGTGCGTTGTCATTGATTGCTGTTTCGACAGTGACAGGTGTTTACCCTGCAACAGGCTCACCAGCCCCAACATTTACGCTGACTATACCTAGCGCTTTAGCGGGCTCTTTTGCTTCAGGAACAGCGATTACTCTTAGTCAATAACAACAATAAGTTGCATAAAATGGCGGATCCAGCAAGAATCGAACTTGCGCTTCAGGCTTCGGAGGCCTACGTGATATCCACTTCACCATGGATCCAGAAAGTGGCATGAAACCATACATCAGGTTTCAACATTTTCCCAATTATTTGCCTAATGAATTGCATGAGAGTAGCCTGTGGCATAATTAGAGACGCGAAACAGACGAGCTTTAGCTTATGGGAGCTTAAATTATGGAAACGGATAAAATAAAAACAGCATTTATAACTGGCGCTTCGAGTGGTATTGGTTTTAGTTTGGCACATGAGTTTGCCAAAAAAAAATACAACTTAATCCTTGTAGCGCGCGATACAGAACGGCTTAAAAAATTAAAAGAAGAATGTGAAAAAAAATACCACGTGCAAGCACATACGTTGTCATGTGATTTAAGTCGGGTTGAAAATTCACTTGCTGCAATTAAGAAATTAGTGTCAGCTCTTCATATTCAGGTTGATGTTCTTGTTAATAATGCAGGATTTGGTGTGCATGGAAGTTTTAGTGAAACAAGTCTCGACAAAGAAATTGATATGGTCAATTTACAAACAGCTTCCGTTATCTCTCTCACAAAATTATTTTTACCAGGCATGATTGAACGAAAGAGTGGAGCTATTTTAAATGTTGGTTCTGTCTATTCGTACACCCCTGTGCCTTACCAAGCAGTTTATGGAGCATGCAAATCTTTTTTATTATCGTTTTCTCTTTCAATGGCTCACGAAGTGAAAAAGCATGGAGTTACTGTGACGGTATTGTGTCCTGGAACAACAAAAACTGAATTTAGGGCTCGCTCCAAAATTAAACAAGATCGTATTTTAAAAGGCATGTCTTCGCATGAAGTTGCGCGTCAGGCAATAAATTCACTTGATAGAGGTGATTTAATTTGTATTCCAGGTGTTGCTAATAAATTTTTTATTTCGCTCGCATCCATGTTGCCAACGAAAGCTCTTTCTTCTCTCATCTCATATGTGAACGATAAACGAGGAGTTAATCACATTTAATGGAACAAATTATTAAAATTAATGGCGGTCAGAAATTGACTGGTGGACGTGTTGCCATTGCTGGAAGCAGCAATCAGGTGACAAAATGTATTATAGCATCTCTTTTAACAAGCGAACATGTCGTTATAAAAAGTGCTCCAGATGTGAGTGAGCGTAAAGTTGCAGAAGAATTGTTTTGCTATTTGGGTGGTGACGTTGAATATATTGATGAACATACCATTCGTATTTGTGCTAGTAATATTGGAAAAAGTTCTATTTCTCGTGAAATATGTAAAAAAAATAGAATTTCAATTTTAGCCGTGGGGCCTTTGCTGCACAGGTTTGGAAAAGCGGAAATTTATGCCACACTTGGCGGCGATAAAATTGGGAAAAGACCGGTTGATTTTCATATTAAAGGCTTTCAGGATATGGGGGCGGAAGTTGTTCTAGAAAATGATCTTTATCATATTTCTGTGGGTGAACAGGGTTTGCATGGAGCTCATGTTGTCCTTCCCTTTCCAAGTGTTATGACTACCGAGAATTTAATTATTGCTGCCACGCTTGCTAAAGGTCGAACAATTATTGAAAATGCAGCTATTGAGCCAGAAATTATTGAACTTGTAAAAATGCTCCAAAAAATGGGAGCAGACATCATGGTGAATGCAAACAGAACTTACGTTATTCAAGGCGTGAAAAAGCTTCGTGGCTGTGAGCTTAGAATTATGCCCGACCGCAATCAAGCTGTGAGTTTTGCTTGTGCTGCAATTGCAACAGGTGGAAATGTGTTGCTTGAAAAAATTCCCCATGATCCTTTGTATAGTTTTTTAAATTTTATTCAGCGCATGGGTGCGGAATTTAGGGTCAATTCAGAAGGTATTTATGTTTCTGCCCCTAAAGGAAAAAAATTAAAACAAAGCCATATTGAGGTGGAAGTTCATCCGGGCTTTATGACGGACTGGCAACAACCATTTATGGTTTTGCTTACACAAGCGGAAGGCATTAGTATTTTGCATGAAACTATTTTTGAGGATAGGCTAACTTACACTCGTTATTTAAATGAAATGGGCGCAAATATTTATATTCATTCTGCGTGTCTTGGTGAGGCTCCTTGTCGATTTCGAAATAAAAATCATGGACATTCTGCTATTGTGTATGGGCCAACTCCTTTGTATGCAAATCAATTCAGAATGCCGGCAGACATTCGTGCAGCCATGTGCCTTGTTATTGCAGGACTTGTTGCGGAAGGTTCTACATATTTAGGTAATTTTTTTGAGTTACAGAGAAAATACGATCACCTGCTCGACAAATTAAAACAAATGGGAGCCGATGTTTCTATTGTTGAGAAAGATGAATTTAACGTTTAAGTTATTCAACTTTCTTTTTTCTTATGAATATTTTTTGAGACGGTGATTCTTCTTTGGAGTTACTGCCGTTTCTCTCATTTTCGTTTCTATCTTGATTTTTCAAGAGTTCATGTGCTTGGCTCGTCGAAAAAGTGCTTGTTTGCGCTGCCAGCACATTCTCTTGTTTTATTTTTTGGTAAATTTCTTCTCTGTGGACGATGGTTGACTTATCTGCTTCAATCCCAAGTCGGACTTGTTTTCCTTTAATAGACATCACGATAATTTTAACATTATCGCCAATAGCAATAACATCTCCAACTTTGCGGGTGAGCACAAGTACCAAGGGACCCTCCATGGTCTCAATGAAATGAAAAAAGTAACAATGATTTTCATAGGTCATCATAGCATTGACTTTCACTTCGAAAAAGCCCCATGCTGGAAATTGCTGCCGGTGTGTCAAGGAGTGCTATTTTTAGTGGTGTCTTGAGATTAAAAAGACTTTTGCAAAATTTGCATGTATACATTATTTTTGATTTGAAGTTTTGCCTCAATCCGTGAGGCTTGTTTTGTGTTTGATATTTGCATAAGGATAAAATTTGTGGCGAACAGTAAGTTATTTGAAGACAACGCAATGAAAGCAATCAAAGTTGCCCATCGCAGAAAATGGACCTCAATTATTGCAGCTGTATTTGTGCTTTTGGTTATTATTGCAGTTGTTGTTTATCACGAGGTAAAGTCCTCTCGCGACGCCGTTCTTGCAGAACAATACACAGAAATTGAAAATATTTTCAACCAAGAAAACACCGATAATCATTCAAATAGTATGCCTAAATTCCGTGACTTTGCCATAAAAAATCCGCAAAATCCTTACGGATGGCAGGCCGCTATTCGCTCTAGTATTTACTTTATTAAAATCAATAAACTTGTTGATGCACAAAAACTGCTTGAAGCTGTGTTACCTTACACGTTAAACCATGAATTGGTACAAATTAAAATAAGAACGGCTCTTGCTGGTATTTACGCAAGTCAAAATAATATTCCAAAGGCCATAGAGGAGCTGACAATTGTTGAAAATTTTCCGCACAATCCAATGCCCAACCAAAGCCGTTTTTTAAAAGCACAAATTTATGCTGCTGCAAATAAGCAGGCTGAGGCAAAAAAAGTGCTCAATCAAATTATTTCTGAGCCGTCTGCACAAGATGCATTTGCATCGCCTGACTCCAGCGATTTAGTGCATCAAGCAAAAGTTTTATTGAACAGAATTGGGCTCTAATTATGAAGTTTGCTTATTTTGCTGTGTTGTTGTGTTTTTTTCCTGCAATTTTTGCTTTGCCGTCAATTGAGGTTGTTCCTCCTAAGCCTGAAATTCGCGAAGAATTGTCCGCCTACGCTCCAGGAAGAGCTCACGCAATTTCCACAGAACCAGAAGTTGTTATGCCTTCCATGCGGAGTTTTGCTCAGTTTGGTGGAATTGAATTAGAGCTTGGTAAAAAAGTAGCTCGCCCCTGGTGTGGCCCATCTCCAGAAACAAACACATTAAATTGTTTTGATTTCAATAAGGGTGGTGCTTATTTGCAAAGTTTTCCAATACCAGGAAAACTTTCTTCTACACCGTTATTTTACGATAATTCTTGGCTCATGGGCACCGCTAAAGGTTTTTTAATGCGAGTGGAAGCCAACGAAGACAACAGAAAATTGCCAAAATTAAATGGCGAAATACTCAATTTATGGGGCTCCAACTCAAGAAATGTGATGGCGGGCTTCAGGCCAAAACCAATTTACGTAGAGGGTTTCTCTGCGGAGCCAGCTGTTGCAAGCCAATATACTCCACCCACAATACCCAAAGGGGTGAAATGGATTTTTTCTGCATCCAGTGGTTTTATAGGCAATCCAGTTATCAAAAATGGGCTTGTGTATATTTACGCTTCTAGTCAGTATTTTCAGGCATTTAATTGGGAGACTGGAAAATTAATTTGGGCAGTTCGCCTTGCGCCTGCAGGAAATCTTCGTCTAAATTCCGATGCTCTTACTGTCACCGACACCGAAGTTTTTGTTGGAAATAGCCTAGGAACTTTGCTCTCACTGAATCCTGCTGATGGGGCTGTTTTGTGGACATGGCAGGTTCCCTCTGCTGACGACTCTCAACGTTTAAAAACTTCTTTGCCAGCAGGGCCCGATAAGTTTTATGGTATCGTTGCTTCACCTCTTGTCTCTGGGAGTAGTTTAATTGTCTCCAATGTAGAAAGCATGACACAGGCTATTTCTCTTAATTCACATGAATTAATTTGGAGTTATCCCGCAGGCAGTGTTGCAAAGGCGAGAGAGTACAAAAATAATATTCTTTTAGGCACGAGTAATGGAAAAGTTGTCAGTCTGAATAAAGACAATGGTCTCGTGAATTGGAGTGCGAATGTAACCGATACTTCTCCTATAGTGAGCCTTTTTCTAACAAAAAATAATGTTCTACTAGCGGCAACGCGCAGCGGGCAAATTTTTATGTTAAATCTTGAATCGGGTAAAGTTTTGGCCCATAATTTTCCTATTGGCGATGTCAACGGCGAATTTTTTACTGGGTATAACAAAGCAGAAGCGTGTTTAAGTTTTGCATTTAATGGTTTTCGTTGTTTTCGGGCGAAATTATGAAGACATCATTTAAAGCGAATATTTTTGTAGACAATTCTCAAATGAAAATTAAGGTGGTAGAGCTAAAAACAAGAGTGAAGTTTATCTTGTCACTTCTATGCAATTTTTCAACGGAAGTAAGCATTAAATTTTGTGATAAAATAGAAATGCAGCAGGCAAATAGCTCCTACCGAAAAAAAAATTATGCGACTGACGTCTTAAGTTTTCCAAATACAACGCTTCATAGTGAAGGAAATTATTTTTATTTGGGTGATATTTTAATTTGTGCACCGGTGTGTTTGGAACAAGCAAAAAAAGCTAAAGTCACATTTTCCCAAGAGTTGGAAAAAATGATTATCCACGGTATTGTCCACTTAAAAGGCCTCGATCACGACAGAAATTCTTCTGCTTGGCGAGTTATGAACAGTCTTGAGACAATACTACAAAAAGAATTGGTCAAAAATCTACAAAAGCCGTCTTGGTGTTCTGCTGTGCCATAGCACCAACTATTGTAAGAGTTATAGTCGTTTTAATAATATCGAGGAAATCAATGTCAGAAAGTTTAGGTTTGGGTTTAGGTATTTTTATCGTGTTTATGAGTTTATGTTTAACCGCTTTTTTTTCATTAACAGAAACAGCAGTGACAAGCATATCTAGTTTAAAAGCAAAGCATATTCAAGAATTGGGTGGAAAAAAAGCTCAAGTTCTCAATTTATGGTTAAACCACCCTCATAGGCTTCTTGCTTCGTTGCTTATTGGTAGTAATTTAGCAATCATTTTTGGCTCTATTTTTGCGGATGAAATTATCACGACTTATTTTGGTAAGTCTTCTATTTTTCTCGTCAGTGGCGGCATGACAATTGTGATTGTTCTTTTTGCAGAAGTCATTCCAAAATCTTTTGCAAAAACTTATGCATTTAAAATTATTGTTCCTGTGCTGAATATTTATCGCGTTATTTACTTTGTTCTTAAACCTTTTGCTATACTTATGACATATATTAGTAGCTCCATACAGGGATTATTTCTAAAAGAAAATAAAAATACGGATCCTCAAATTACAGAGGAAGAACTTGAATTTTTAATAGATGTTGGTGAACAAGAAGGTGTGATTGCAGAACAAAAGCATGAAATGCTTTCTGGTATTTTTGAATTGGGCGATACTGTTGTGCGTGAAATTATGGTGCATCGTATTGACCTTGCCGCTGTTGCGCAGTCTAAAAGAGTGATTGATGTGGTCGACAAATTTCGTGAAACTGGGTTGTCTCGAATTGCAGTCTTTGAAGACAAAATTGATAATATTACCGGCTTTATTCATGTAAAAGATGTTCTTTATTATATTAAAAAGCATTTAAATGAAGACAAGTCAGTTCTAGAGCAAGCAGCCGTTCTTGAAATTAAAAGAGACGTTATGTTCGTGCCTGAAACAAAACCTCTCGATCTCCTTTTTCAAGAAATGCGTCGACAAAAACAGCAAATGGCTATTGTGCTCGATGAATATGGTGGTACAAGCGGCGTGGTCACCATGGAAGATATTTTTGAAGAAATCGTTGGTGAAGTACGCGATGAATTTGACAACGAAGAAGATGCAATTCGTCCAACGCAGTTGCCCAACAGTTATTTGGTGGAATGTAAAATTCATATTGAAGATTTTTGTGACTTTTTTGATATTAAGTCTGAGACGCTCACTAAAGATCTCCCCTCCCATGAGTTCGATACCTTGGGCGGGTATGTGTTACATTACTTTGGACAAATTCCTAAAGCTGGAGATAAATTAAATATTAGTCAAAACCTAAGTATAGAAGTTGTGGAAGTGAGCAAAAGACGAGTGCGCCGAGTGGTGGCTCGATTAAACGAACAGGCGGCATCAATAAATTAATTAGTTACAACAAATTAAATGGGAAAAATAATGAAAAGCAAAAATAATTCATTTAGGAAAGATTCTCGCAAGCCAACAGAAAAGCGAGAGGGTAAAAAAGATTCTCGTAAGCCAGCAGAAAAGCGGGAGTTTAAAAAAGATTCTCGTAAACCGACAGAAAAGCGGGAGTTTAAAAAAGATTCTCGTAAACCGACAGAAAAACGGGTGTTTGAAAAAGATTCTCGTAAACCGACGGAAAAACGAGTATTTAAAAAAGATTTTGAGAAACCTTCGCCGCGTACCTCTAGGCCAAAATCATTAGATATGGAAGAAAGACCAAAAAAAGATTTTAGAAAAGAGGCTCCGGCCAAAGTTAGAAATTTTCGTGAAAAAAAAGAGCTATTTATATGGGGCAAAAGAACTGTAGAAAGTTATTTTGCAAATTTGCATTCTCAAGAAAACTTAGTTGTCGCAAATTATTCTTTGCACATTATTGTGGACAAAGCGGCCAAGGCACCTGCGCAACTAAAGCCTATTGTGGAGTCTGCAAAAGCTCTGGGTATAAAAATTATGTCCCATACCTCAGCAGAAAATGAATGGCCTTTGGCAGATTCTGTTGATTTAAACCATCAACGGGTGTGTTTAAAAATTCCTGAGTACCCAGTTTCTCAACTGTCCGATGTTCTTTCTCTCTTAAAAACGAAGGTCGAAAATTCTGAGCATGGTTGTTTGGGGTTGGTTCTTGATCAAATTCAAGACCCGAGAAATTTTGGAGCCATATTGCGAAGTGCCGCATACTTTGGCGTCAAATTTGTTGTGTACGCCACTGACAGGCAGTCGGATATTAGTGGCCTTGTGTTAAAAACGTCTGCAGGCGGAGCATTTTCTCTCATGCTTGTTCCTGTTGTGAATATCAACCGTGCACTTGCGCAGTTAAAAGAAGCTGGGGCTTGGATTATTGGAGCAACATTGCAAGAAAAATCAGTTGAATTCAAGCAACTTCCTAAAGATCGCAACTGGATACTTGTACTCGGCAATGAAGAAAAAGGTTTGCGCACTGAAGTGACAAAAAATTGCGATTATTTGGTTAAAATTCCAGGCTGCGATGGAGGAGGCGTAGAGTCATTAAACGTGAGTGTTGCTGCGGGTGTTTGTATGCACGCTCTTCAACCATAAATTAAGTTTTATGAAGTTATATTATTCTACGAGTAATTCTTTTTCTATTCCTCAGCTTTTTTTTCAAAAATTTCCCTATCAAGAAATTAAGCTGCAGGAAAATAATTTATTAAATCAAAAATTTGCTCAATTTCCTGTCATGCTTTCTCTTGAAAATCCTTTGCCATTTTCATTTATGGTGAAAAATGTTCATGGAAATGTTGTCGTCAATGCAAGCCAACAAATACAAGACGCAGATGCTCATATTATAGCGAGCGTGAAGTCTGAAATAAGCCAACTTGAACAGAGGTATCTTGCTATTAACACCGCCGATTGCTTGCCCATTGTTTTTTATTATGAAGATGAACATCATTTTATTGGTGGAGTCACTCATGCTGGTTGGCGCGGTTTAAGCTTGGGTATTATTAGCAACACCATAAAAAAATTGGTTATTGAGGCACAGCTTTTAAAATTAGAAACGCAGTATTTTTTAGAAAATTTAAAGGTATTTTTAGCTCCAGCTATTTTTGGTATGAGTTATGAATGTGGACTTGATGTTAAAGAAGCTCTCGTGCAGCATGAAGCCTCCTTATTTATAAAGGAAAGCCCTCTGCGACATCTGTTTGGTGTTTGTTCTGATGTGCATAATGGGGGAGTTGACAATAAAGTTTTTCCAGACGTTCAACTGCTCGGAGCCATTGAATGCGTTCATGTTGGTGTTGTTGCAGAAAATATTTCGCTGTTGCGTGAAAACACCTATGGTCACAGTATTTTTCCTAGTTATCGGGAATCTTGCCACAAAGGTTACAAACAAACGAAAAGGCTATGGACACATTTATGCCTTCCAAGTTAAATATTTTCATGATATGACTAGGCCTATTTGTAAGTCTGGTTCAGGAGCTCTTTTTCTATGCACGCATCTTCAAAATCTGCCCTTCGCTTCACAATAGCTCTTTATGCTATAGTTGCGGTTTATTTTTATTATTTATTTTATTCTCTTTGGCAGTTTTTAGGGCAAAATTTTTTCCCACAAAATGTTTCCAGTGTATTGAGTATACAAAATGGCAACTTTCAAATAGTTCATATTTTTGTTGCAAGTATTGCCACTTTATTGGTACTAGCCATGCTTGTTGCCTATAAAAAACTGCGGAACTATTTTTTAGATGTTGGCGACGAACTTTCCCGAGTTTCCTGGCCAACGCTGCAAGAGGCGCAAAAATCGACAGCTCTTGTCATTATAATTGTCATTGTTGTTGGATTTGTTTTATTTTTTGCAGATACTGTTTTTTTAAAAGTAATTAATTTTATTATGAATACTGCGGCTTAATCGTTATTAAATAGGAATGATACATGAATATGGAATCCAGTAAAAAAGAATCTGCAGAGCAATCTCTTGAAAATGTTGTGCCCACTGACTTCAGCCACGAGCGTTTCAAGTGGTTTGCGGTTTTAGCACAGTCGGGTATGGAAAAAAGAGCGAAATCAACCCTAGAAGACCGCATTAAAAAGTTTAAAATGGAAAACTATTTTGGCCACATTCTCATTCCAATGATGACTATTGAAAAAATAGACACCAATGGAAAAAAGAAAAAATTTGAGCAACGCATGATGCCAGGCTACATTTTCATACAAATGGATCCCGAGCATAAAGCTACATTCGGTTGCGTGAAAGATACCCCTAAAATTACAAAATTTGTGGTAGCACAAGCAAACCAAGACCCTTTGCCTGTACCTGAAGAAGAAATTAGTCGTGTGTTTAACAGGGCTGCTGAAGCAAGTAAGGCCGCGCCAAGTAAACCTATTGTGGCCTTTGAAAAGGGTCAAAAAGTTAGGGTTGTGGATGGTCCGTTTACAAACTTTGTGGGTGATATTGACGAAGTTAAGCCAGACAAAATGAAGTTACGTGTGCTTATTTCCGTATTTGGGCGTGCAACGCCTGTTGAGCTTGAGTTTAGCAAGGTTGAAAAAGTGAAGGATGAGTAAGCTATTTCTTCAGTTGTAGCCTTTCCACCACCCTGTTATTCTGTATATTTTCCTCAAAAATTTCGTCCACATCGGCTAAAGTTACATTCTGATACCAAGTGCCTTCGGGGTAAACCACCATGATGGCACCCTTTTCGCATTGGCCAAGGCAGCCTGCTTTATTGATGCGCACCTTTCCCTTAAGGCCTGCTTCGTTGCAGCGTTTTTTCAGGGCGGCCGTAATTTCTTTGGAGCCTTTGCTAGCGCAGCAACCCAGCGGATTCTTGGGTTCTCGCTCATTTTCGCATATAAATAAGTGTTTTTCGTAGAGGCTCATGTGTTAAAAATCTCCATTTATTTTTCTTGACACTGGTTATTGGGGGTGTAAACTTGTTCCGTTATGCACCGCTAGGTGTATTTTCTATATCACTTTAGATTGGAGAATAAAAATAATGACAGCAACGAAAGCAATGTCCGTGTCGATGCAGCCGTCTTTTTATGTAAAGAACTATGCAAATTCAAAAGCTTCATTAGGAAGTCATGAATGGGATAGTTTTCATCTAAAAACTCAAAGTGATGATTTTTTTGCTTATGTTATGACTATTTTTCTCTCTCAAGCATCAAGTAGTGACATTTTTAGCCAAATTGGGGCATCAGAGCTGTTTGGCACTGAGCATATTGCATTAAACTCCTTGCGGGGATTTCTTGTTTCTTCGCCCTCCTGTTCTAAGGAAACACAACAAGATCGCTTCAACAGAGCAACTTCTATTATTGCAAAACAAATACCAGTTTCTAAGCAAGATATCCCTACTATTGTTGAAAAAACAAAAGAAAATTTAACAAAGTCTGCTCAGTCTGGCGAGTTGCCTGCAGGCTTCAGTATTGAAGCTGCTGTTAGTATGTTAATAATTGCTTTGAGTGTTTATTTTGCTTCTAAAGTCACAACTGCTCAAATTAATAATTCTCCTGAAAAAATTGTTGAAAATCGCAAGGCGGCCGCAGAGTCTTCTTCTCAACAAACTGTTGCTGCTAAGCAAGAAGTAGCTAAGAAGCATGTTGTTGATGCCGCTCCTGCTGCAAAACCGACGCAGGATAAAGCGAAAGAAGCTCAAGAAGCTGCTTTGTTAACACAAAAAGTAATTGATCATCATGACGCTCAAAAAAAAGAACAGGAAATTAAACAGGCTAAGCATCAAGAAGTAAACAGCGACGTTTAGTCAGCCCACCAGGTCCTCGAATTCAAATTCCTATCTATTGACATCCCCTCATAAAATTATAAACATGGCGACCAAGCGAGGTGATTTATGAAAAAAGTTCCTACGGTCGACATTCGTTCCTACACACACGGTTCCATTCGTGAACAAGCTGAATTTATATCCATATTTGGTAAAGCCTTACAAGAATACGGTTTTGTTATTGTAGAAGGGCATGAAATTAATCCGTCCATTATTGCTGATGGGTATAAACAAGTCCAAGAATTTTTTTCTTTGCCTGTCAATGCAAAGGAAAAATATTTTGATAAAAACGGTGGAGGCCAGCGTGGTTATGTTGTATTTGGTGCTGAAAACGCTAAAAACAGCAAACAAAAAGATTTAAAAGAATTTTGGCATGTGGGCAGAGAGCAGTTTGAAGATACTGCAATTGAGCAACAATACCCAAAAAATGCTTGGCCAAACGCCGAAATTCCTCAATTTAAAGACTCCATGCTCAATCTTTATTCTTCACTAGACAAATTTTCACGCGTGTTACTTTGTGCTGTTGCCGAGTATTTGCATTTGCCAAAATTCACACTTGCGGACATGGCAAAAGATGGCAATACAATTTTAAGAGCGTTGCATTACCCTCCTCTTTCAGAAGAACAATTTAAAAGCGGTGCAGTTCGTTCTGCAGCCCATGAAGATATCAATTTAATTACAATACTATGCGAAGCAACGGAATCGGGTTTGCAAATTTTAACCCGTGAAGGCAAATGGCTAGATGTGGAATCGTCTGTAGGACAAATGGTTGTCGATGCCGGCGATATGCTCGCTCGTATTACCAACGATGTGATTCCTTCCACAACTCACCGTGTTATTAATCCTCCAAATTCTAAAAATTTACCTCGCTATTCTATGCCTTATTTCGTGCATGCAGCTGCAAATTGTGAGCTAAAAATATTTGAAAATTGTTTGAGTCCAAGCAGGCCTGCAAAATATGCACCAATTTTGGCGGATGAATTTCTAAAACAACGTTTATATGAACTAGGGCTTTTTGATACCCCGAAATAAAATAAAAATACCTGGAGTTAAACATGAGCGTACAAGCTAAACTTTATCCAGAAATAGAGCCTTACAACACAGGTTTTCTTAAAGTCTCAAATATACACACAGTGTATTTTGAAGAATGCGGAAATCCGAATGGTAAACCAGTGGTATTTTTGCACGGTGGCCCTGGTGGTGGAATTTTGCCATCCTACAGACAATATTTTAATCCTGAAAAATGGCGTATTATTTTATTTGATCAAAGAGGTTCTGGAAAAAGCACGCCAAATGCTGAGCTAAAAGAAAATACCACCTGGCATCTTGTTGCCGACATGGAACAAATAAGAACACATCTTGGCATTGAAAAATGGTCTGTGTTTGGAGGAAGTTGGGGGAGTACTCTTGCATTGGCTTATGCTGAAGCTCATCCAACAAAAGTAACAAGTATGGTGTTGCGTGGAATATTTACTCTGCGTAGAGAAGAACTTCTTTGGTTTTATCAAAAAGGTGCTAGCTACATTTATCCTGATGCCTTTGAAAATTATTTAAAACCAATTCCCGTAGAAGAAAGAGATGACTTAATTTCGGCGTTTTATAAGCGCCTTACTTCGGATGATAAGCAAATTCAGATGGAAGCGGCAAAAGCTTGGTCTATTTGGGAAGGGTTAACGTCAAAGTTGTTGCCAGATGAAGAACCTTCTTCTCGGTTTGGTGAAGAGGACTTCGCACTAGCTTTTGCGCGAATAGAGTGTCACTATTTTATAAACAAAGGTTTTTTTGAAACGGATGATCAATTGATTGCCAATGTGCACAAAATTCGTCATATACCCTGCGTTATTGTGCAGGGACGTTACGATATCCCTTGTCCAATGTTTACCGCGTGGGAATTGCATAAGGCTTGGCCTGAAGCGAAGTTTATTGTTGTTGCAGATGCAGGGCATAGTGTCAGTGAACCAGGAATTATGAGTGAACTTGTTAAAGCAACGGATGGCTTTTTGTGGGATAAAAAAATGAATGATTTTAAAGTTACAATGACATTAAGTGAAGTTAATAATATTTTAAACGCCATTGCAATGGGGTCTAATTCAGCGAATCATATGCTGAATAAACAAGTATTTCATGGTTTTTCAGATGGATTATTGGAAAATTTTTTGCAGAATAGTGAATACGACTTAAGTTTGGAGACAGGACTTGCTTTTATAAAGGATACGCCTGTTGGTTCTTTGGTAGATTATTACATGATTAAAGAAACGCAATTTAGGTTCACACAACACTTAGTGAGGCAAGGTTACTCCGAAAAACAATTTTATAAATGGCTTCTTGAGGAAGAATTAACGGAAGTGCAGAAAAATAAAATAAAAAAATGCCTCAAAACAATTGAAATGAAAATTGAAGTTATATTTGAAGCTCTTGAATTATGTAGGCAGCATATGGAGTATGCAGTAAAAGCTTTGGTTAATTTTTCTCGGCAAAATATTCAAGAAAAGCAGCCGGTAAATTATAACTAAACTTCATCAGTTACACATGAATTACCAGAAGAGTTTAAGAAAGTACTTCTTAGCATTGAAAACCTTGAGGATGAATTAAGCCAGCTAGATAAAGAAGAAAAAGATTCATAAGAAATTGTGAACAACGATAAAAAACTACACCTAAAAAGCACAAACGAACGCTGTTTTTGAGATGACATTATAGCCCAGATTATTGTGCACGCTAAAAAGAGCATGGCTCTGAAATTACGTGAGAGTTTTTCATAACGTGTTGCAATACTTCGAAAGTGTTTAAGCCTTGCAAAAAGATTTTCCACTAAATGGCGTAGTTTATAAAGATGAGAATCAAACTCAGGGTTTGGTTTGATACTGTTAGATTTTCTCGGGATCACAGGATTAATATCAGAGTTTCGTAATTGCTCCCTGATTTTTTCTGAATCATATCCTTTGTCGGCAATAAAATTTTCTGCTTCACCTATTTTTTCGATAACCTTGGGGGCTGCTTTAGCATCGTGAACTTCACCCCCAGTGATTTCAAAATCGATCGGATTTCCATGCGCATCGGCGGTGATGTGAATTTTAGTTGTTGCTCCACCTCTAGACTTTCCAATGGCTCGTGCTTGTCCAAGTCTAGCTCCGCTCGCATGTTGGTGAGCGCGGACATAACTTCCATCGACGAATACCCACTCCGTATCAATTTCGCCTCGTAACATAAAAAAATCTTCCCACAATCCTTTTGCAGCCCAACGATTAAAACGATTATAAGCTGTTTTCCAAGGGCAAAATTCTTCTGGAAGATCTCGCCATGGAGCCCCAAGTTCGTAACTTCCATAGAATTGCTTCCAGAATTTCTCGATCATTAGGTCAACGATGGCAGCCTTTTTCTTTCATCACAACTTGAAGTTGTTGCCAAATAGAATCCGTTATAACTCGTCGGCTCATCAATGAATCCTCCACTTTTTTGAATACAAGAGGATTACATAAAGTAACAAAATTTAAAATAAATCAGAAGATCAACTCAGATTGAGGACATGCCAAATTGATGGAGAAAAGTCCTGCAAACGAAGGTTTGCAGGATAAATGGCGTATATTTTCACTAAGTCATAGACTATATATACCCATTTAAAATACGATCTTCTGGAGAAATATGACTTATATAGTCAGGCTGCCCACCATCTAAAACTGCAACTAAAGAATCTTTCAGCATATTTTTTGGAAAGATAACTAAATTTTTTGCACCATCATCCTTTATGGATCGATATAATATCCCCTCAAAACCATTTTCATAAACTAATTTACCAATTTCTTGCGAGTATGACTTTGTATTAAGTATAGCATTTATCATACGCCATTCATGTTCCTTATCAATAATTCCTGAATAATTTATGCCAGCCTTGACACAGCTTTTTTTAGTGCTTAAATCTAACACATTGCGCAAAGATAGCTGAAACCAGTATAATGTCCCTGGTGGAGAAGGTGTTAATATTCCTCTGTTGCATTCTTTTAATGCAACAGTTTCACTTTCCGTAAAGTAAATACAATCGTGTTCATCACTTTTGTAATGGTACCTTGAGCTTCTTCCTCTGGAGCCAAGCACAGACAATGGACTTGAATCAAAGAACCTTCCTACGAGCCTGCACATGTTTTTATTAAAATTAATTACTTCAAAATTATTGTTAAATTTATCTAATTCATTTTTTACTATTCTTTTGTAATTTGCTGTAAATTTTTGTAAATAAACTTTGAAATTTTTTTCATTTTGGATGGAATTTAAACTAAACTTCTTTAAAAATTCAAACAGTTCAAAATACTGCTCTTCAATTTCTTTACTTGGAAAATTCACATTAAGTGCCCATTAAATCATCGTTAACAATTTCGTTTAAATACTCTATAACACCCTGCTCTTTGCCTAAATTAACTAGACTTAATGGAGTTAAACCATTCCATTCAGGACGAGGTTCATGCAACCATGATTTTATTTTAGCTTTGTCGTTATGAGTTATTTTAGAAAGCAGGTTTAAAATATATAACAAATTTCTACTTTTCATTCTTGTTTGTAGTGATGTTTTGTTACGTTTTATAGTACTTTCACTTATCTTTAAAATTTTGGTTAACTCTTTATCTGTGACGCCAACCATGTCTGTGAGCTTTTTAAAATCAAAGTCACCATCTTCATTGTAAACAGGCAGTAAATTAAACATAGCCCCTCCTAACCTCGTGACTGTTGCATGATACCATATATTATCGTAATTTGACACTAATAATAAACTTTTTTTGAGCTATTTTTGACCGATGGTTTGATTCTCGCTTAAATGAGGAATATCAAGGGGTTTATTATTTTTTAAAGAAGTACCCAAATTTGTACGAGTGGGAGGGGCGGCTTATTCCCACACGCGTGACCAAGGAGTCTCGGAAAGTATAATTTGTGGGACTCTGGATTTTCGTGTCTTTTTTTATGTCTCATTACGGCGTTCTTGTAAAGTTTAAGATGTTTTGAGACGTTAAAAAGATACTAATGACGAAGAACCATTGCTGTTCATGACATTATGTAGGCCGTAAAATTCCTCTTGTAGGCACCAGTGCCTCAATCAGGTCTTTAGGAGTTGAAGGAGGTGAACGAAATAAACCGCAACTTAGAATGCTGAGAAGCGAATTGTTTGGTACGCTTGTCCATCTTTTCGGCTGACTGACATCCTGTTATGTGGAATGTTCAGAAAAAAAACTTTTTTTAATTAAGGAAGCTCACGATCTTCCTCATCATCCACTATAAATCCATGAGCCTGCATTTCCCATAATTTCGAAAAATGGCCATTCTGCATTGCAAGCAACTGCTCTTGCGTGCCTTCTTCCACAATTTCTCCTTTGTGAAAAACTAATATTTTATCCATATCAGCAAGAGTAGAAAGTCTATGTGCAATAATAATAGTCGTTCTATTTTTCATTAAATACAATAAACTTTCTTGAATTAATTTTTCCGTCACAGAATCCAGCGAAGAAGTTGCTTCGTCAAGAATTAAAATTGGTGCATCTTTTAAAATAGCGCGTGCAATGGCAATACGTTGTCTTTGTCCGCCGGAAAGTTTAATTCCCCGTTCTCCAACTAATGATGCGTAGCCATCGGGCAGCCTTTCAATAAATTCATGGCAATGTGCTAGTTTTGAGGCTTCAATAACTTCTGCATCGCTGGCTTCAATTCTACCGTAACGAATATTTTCCATTAAGGTGCGATGAAATAAGGAAGGGTCTTGTGGAATTAAAGCAATTTGTCCTCGTAAAGATTCTTGGGTAACTTGTTCAATATTTTGTTCATCAATTGTAATTTGGCCTTTTTGAATATCATAAAAACGCAATATGAGGTTTACAAAAGTGGATTTCCCCGATCCTGAAAAACCAACTAAACCAATTTTTTGTCCTGCTGGTATATTGATAGTCAAATTTTGAAAAACGGGGTGATCTTTATTATAAGCAAAGGTGACATCTTGAAAACAAATATTCCCCAGTTTTACGGTTAACGGTTGCGCATTAGGTGCATCAACAACTTCATGTTTGACTGTGATAAGAGTTAACGCTTCTTTTACCGTGCTGACTTCACGAACTAAAACATTAATTTGATAACTTAAATACCAAACTGAACCTAGAACCCAAAAGGACAACATGCTAATTAAAGAGAAATCACCGAGTGTGACCCAACCGTTAATCCAACCATGGATTAAAGTAAAAATCATACTAAATATAAAACAAAGTCCTGCAATGCCTTGAGCAATGCGCATGAGTTCCATCAGCCAGGAAGCTTGTTTTGCTTTATTTATTTCCTCTTGTTGAGCCTGTTTTAAGTATTCACTTTCAAAATGACTACGAGCAAATAATCGCACACTCGTCATATTTGTGATGCTATCAACTATTTTTCCGCTGAGTGAGGTGACTGATTCTGAATGCAGTTCCCAACGTTTATCGCCAGCTTTTATAAATAAAATTGTCAGTCCCATATGGAAGCAAAACCAAACAATTAAAATGCTTGCAAAAAATGGGCTTGCTAGCCACATAAGAACGCAAGAAAAAATAATTCCCACAGACATTGAGCCTAAGGTGTACATAAATATTTCAACAATAACTTGGCAACTCGTAGGAAGAGAGGACATTTTTTGTGCAAGCGTGCCGGCAAAATTGTTGGAAAAATATTGGTGGGAGTGGTGTTTAATATAGTTAAATACAGATTCTCGAATTTGAGCTCGAAACTTAGGGAAAGCTGAAATTAAAACAATTCCTTGAGTTCTCATTGAAATATCCATCACAACCCAGCTTACAATAAGGCCTGTTAATGGAATTAGAATTGCTGAATAGATAGAATGCGGATCGCCTTTAAATGTGCTTATGGTATTAACAAATGATTTAATAAAATAAGGAAATAAAACCTCATTTACAGCCCAAATAAGCGCCGTAAAACTGGCAATAAAAAATGAGACGGGTTGTCTTTTGACAAAGTGCCATATAAAAGGGCTAATTTTTTTTGGAATGCTCATTAGACATACTCCCTCAAATATCTATAATAAGAATAGAGGACACTATTCTATGGAAAATAATACAATCTTAAGCGTAGAAAATTTAGTGACCAGTTTTAAAGTTGCTGGGCAGTACATTAACGCCGTCGATAACTGTTCATTTACAGTAAAAAACGGAAAAACACTAGGCATTGTTGGCGAGTCAGGCTGCGGAAAGAGCGTAACAAGTCTTTCTATAATGAGACTTATTGCTGAGCCTCCTGGTAAAATATCCTCGGGTAAAATTATTTTTGAAGATAAAAATATATTAGAGCTTTCTGACAAAGAGATGCGTTCTATTCGTGGCAATAAAATATCCATGATTTTTCAGGAACCCATGACAAGTTTGAACCCCGTTTACACAATTGGTAGCCAAATTGCAGAGGTGTTTACTTTGCATAAGGGGGTTTCAAATAAAGAGGCTCGCGCGTTATCTATTGAAATGCTCAATCAAGTTCGTATACCGTCTCCTGAAAAAAGAATTGACAATTATCCCCACGAACTTTCTGGTGGCATGAGGCAACGTATTATGATTGCAATTGCTCTAGCATGTAAGCCAAAATTATTAATTGCAGATGAGCCAACAACGGCGCTTGATGTTACAATTCAGGCACAAATACTCGCTCTTATGAATAATTTGCAAAAAGAAAATAATATGTCCGTTGTTTTAATTACACATGATCTTGGTGTGGTTGCAGAAACTTGTGATGACGTTGTGGTTATGTATGCGGGTAAAATTGTTGAACGCGCAACAGCAAAAGAATTATTTTCAAGTCCTAAACACCCCTATACTTTGGGGTTATTAAATTCAATTCCAAAACTGGGCGAAAAAAAGAAGCGACTGTACACAATTCCAGGTATCGTCCCATCTCTGGGAAATTTACCAAAAGGTTGCAGGTTTCAAGATCGCTGCCCGCTAGCTTCAAGTGAATGTAAACTTGCAGAACCGGAGTTGGTAAAATTAGAAGGAGGCCGAGAAGTTGCATGCATTAAATATTGAAGAATTTATAAAAGTAGTGCAGTCACGACGGAGTGTACGCGTTTTTGAAAAGACAAATATTCCCGAAGACGTTATCAATTCATGCCTCGATCTTGCTCTTCTGGCGCCAAATTCTTCCAATTTACAACCTTGGGGTTTTTATTGGGTGCGGACTCAAGAAAAAAAAGATGCCATTGTAGAGGCTTGTTTGTCGCAGCCTGCGGCTAAAACTGCTGCTGAGCTTATTGTTTGCGTCGCTCGCATTGGTACGTGGAAAGAAAATAGCCATAAAATGATTGAAATTTTAGAAAAATACCCTCAAGCGCCAAAGCAAGCATTAGACTATTACAAACGTCTTGTGCCATTAGTTTATACGCAGGGTATTTTTGGTTTATTTGGTTTATTAAAAAAAATTATTTTATTTATTAGAGGGTTTAAATTTGTTACTGTAAGAGAACCCACATCAAAATCAGAAATGATTACTTGGGCAACAAAATCAGCATCGTTGGCCTGTGAAAATTTAATGCTAGCCTTAAGAGCTTATTCCTATGACTCATGTCCTATGGAGGGGTTTGACTCTTGTCGAATTAAAAAAATATTAAATCTTCCAAAAGATGCTTATATTACAATGGTTATAGGTGCAGGAAAAAGAGCTCCCAATGGAGTTTATGGCCCACAAATTCGCTTTGATCGAAAAAACTTTATTACTGAGGTGTGAATGTCCACAAGTGTTGAAACAATTTTAGAAGTAGAAAACTTGGTAAAATATTTTTCAATTACAGGTGGGATTTTTGGAAAAGAAGTTGCAAGGGTTCATGCTGTTGATGGTGTTACTTTTTCTCTTAAAAGAGGAAAAACTCTTGGCCTGGTTGGTGAGTCTGGTTGTGGTAAAAGTACTTTAGGTCGGGCTATTCTTAAACTCATTGAGCCAAATTCTGGTCGAGTTATTTTCAATCAAATTGAACTAAATAAGCTATCGCAAAAACAACTACGCCCAATTCGAAAAGATATGCAAATTATATTTCAAGACCCTTTTGCAAGTTTAAATCCACGGATGTCTATTCGCGAAATTTTATCAGAACCTTTTGAAATCCATGGTTTGTACAAAAATAAAAAAGAGCGTGAGGAAGTTATTGTCAATTTGGTGAAAGAAGTTGGCCTCAGCCCTGATTCCGTTGACAAGTATCCCCATGAATTTTCTGGCGGCCAACGGCAAAGAATAGGAATTGCACGTGCTATTGCTCTAAAGCCAAAAATAATTGTTTGTGATGAACCGGTCAGTGCTCTCGATGTTTCCATACAAAGTCAAATTTTAAATTTAATGGTTGATTTACGTGATAAATACAATCTTTCTTATATTTTTATTGCACATGATCTGGCGGTTATAGAGCATATTTCCGATGATGTTGCGGTTATGTATTTGGGAAAAATTGTGGAACACACGTCAGCGGAACTCTTATATAAAAAACCTATGCATCCATATACGAGGGCATTAATTTCAAGTATTCCAAGGCATGATATTGTTGAAAAAAGAGAACGACAAGTGTTGCATGGAGATGTTCCAAGCCCAATGAATCCTCCATCCGGTTGCCGTTTCCACACACGCTGTCCTTTTGCTAAGGATATTTGTTCTGCACAAGAACCTATTTTAGAAAATTATGGCACAGGTGAAAATCCACATTTAGTGGCATGTCATTTTGCAAAAGATTTTGTGTAATATTTTAAAGATATAAAATTAAAGGAGAGTATTTTATGACACATCAAAAAAGTGTAGGGCTCCAGAGCTACCATTCTGTTCAATTTTACACTAAAAATCTTGAAGAAACGGTGGAATGGCATAAGCAAAATTTTGGTTTTGCTGAGATGGCAAAATCAACTCCCGAATGGGAAAAAAGAAATGGCATGCGTTCAATTGTACTATGTGGTCCCGGACAATTGGGTTGGATTTTTACTGAGCCTATTCAAGAATTTTCAAGTGCTGGTCGGTATTTGTCTTTACATCCTGATGGGGTTTCCTATTTAAATTTTAGAGTTAAAAATATTGAAAATACGGCAGAGTTTTTGGCAGAAAGAAAAGCGCCTTTTTTATATGAAATACAAACCCACGAGTCTGCAAACGGTGGTTTGTGGAGAGAAACAGCGACGGCCACAGGGATTGATGATGTTGGTTTTCGCTTTATTGAAGAAAATAATTTTGAACATTTTGCACCAGGTTTTCACTGGATAAATAAAAATATTAAAAATAGTCCTAACGTTTTTGGTCTTGATTTAGGGATTGATCACGTCACATGCAACGGGCGTTCTATGCATGCAATTACTGAATTTTATAGGCACTGTTTAGGCATGGTGCCTTATTGGGGAATCGAATTTCACACGCATCACCAAGAGCAGCAGTCTGGAACAGGTTCCGGCTTAGAAAGTATTGTTATGTGGGATCCGGAAAGTGGAATTAAATTTGCAACGAATCAACCGCTCATGCCATTTTATAATAATTCACAAATACAACTTTATATTGAAGATAACCACGGTTCTGGCGTACAGCATATTGCTTTGGGGACAAAAAATATAATTGATACCATTGGCGCCTTAAGAGAAAAAAAGACGCAATTTTTAGAAGCCTCCGACAAATATTTTGAATTGTTGCCGAAACGTATGGAAAAAATGAATATCAAAAAAATTAATGAACCCATGGATGAAATTAAAAAAAATAATATTTTACTCGATGGAAA
>JAZKEW010000199.1:12956-14882 GCA_040386785.1 Bdellovibrionota bacterium | reverse complement strand
TATAAAATTGTATTGGCAAATTTTTTGAGCCTAGTTCTTTGTATCCAACGCACATTTTAGTACAGCTATTTAATATAAGTAAATAAAAAATAAATTGTACATGAAAAAAAATTTTACTTTTTTTGCTCAACCCAGAAATCATTTATTTCCTTTAATTGACCTCTTTCTTGCATATTATAAAGAGATTTTTTAATTTGTTCTTTTGCTGTATCCAAATTTTTAAACTTAGACTTTTTAGAAAAAGCGCTATAAAAATCTTTCCAGTATAAGATATTTTTATATTGATAGA
Organism: Bdellovibrionota bacterium; assembly: GCA_040386785.1. Taxonomy (GTDB): domain Bacteria; phylum Bdellovibrionota_B; class Oligoflexia; order Silvanigrellales; family Silvanigrellaceae; genus Silvanigrella. The sequence continues at coordinate 14,593 of JAZKEW010000199.1, read as the reverse complement.
CATCACCGCTAGCCTCTAATTTTTGAATGGCCATACGAACTAAATCTTTATCTCCAACGAAAAGATCTATTTTTTTTTGTTTTAATTTTTTAATATGGTCTTCGTAGTCTCTTTCTTCCACAATATGGCTGTTCAGAACAAGATTTTCGTAGGGAAATGCCTCCCAAAATGATTGTGGATATAAGTATCCAACGAGAATGCCAACCGTGTAATTGTGAGCAAGAGCGTTTTTGTAAGTCATAATGGTGCTTTTGGCTTCTTGTGAGCGCCCATAAAAGAAATAGTACTTACTGCGCAATGGGGTTTTTGGAAAATCAGCCACATTTTTTATGAGGTCAGTTTTTTCTACGCCAAGAGCAATGTCTGCTTCGCCACTGCTCAACATAGGCTTAATTTCGTCTTCTGAGACAATTTGAAGCTTGTATTCGATTTTAAGCGAGTCGAGTATTGTTTTCATAATTTCAATATCAGCACCAAAATATAGAACTTGGGTGCCATTTAAACGGAAGTGGTACTTGTCTTTTCTTTCTTGAGAAAAGGAATAGACATCATCTTTTTTTGCTATCACTGTTAAAGACGGACTTGATGAAGTTTCATTTGGTTTATTTTTTATTGTCTGTGGTAATCCCACGGAGTAGTTGTGCCATGATAACAAGGCTAGAATAAATTGGAGGCAAAAAAAATGGCGGGATGGAGGGGACTTGAACCCCCGACCTCCGGCGTGACAGGCCAGCGTTGTAACCAACTCTACTACCACCCCGCATTTGAATGAGAGATATGCCAGAGTGTGAGTTATTTTGCAAGCTTTTATAATATTTTTTTTTGTGTGCTTCATTTTTTGTGCATTCTTGCGGAATTATCCAGCGATTGTTTGTCTCAGGAAAAGGAAAATGGCGAATAGGGTTCCTATGGTCGTAAAAGTGAGGAGATATTTTACCACGGTTTCCTGATGGAGGACTTGCTGCAAACGAGAAAATGGACTTTGTTTGCGTATTTTTTTTATGTTTTTTCTTTGAATAAAATAAGGGCTGTTTTGATATAAAACGCTACTAGGCTTTCTTTTAAGCTTGTGATCGGACAGGTGGATGATGGTGGCGCTCACGGGGTAAACGCGTTTTAGTTGATTAGACGTCATAATTTTGCCTCATTTTAGCAAATGACTGAGTTGTGTTTAATGGTTTATTTTAAATTTACACGAACTTAGTAGAGGCAGCAAATGAGGGAGGGGGAGAGGGTTGACGGGAGGCAATAAGTGTCACTCTTTTTTTAGTCTGAAAGTCTCAGATTCGCTTGAGTCGTTTTTTTCGAGAAAAGTTTTTAATTCATGTGACATGCCGTTCTTAAACTGTTCATATTGCTCATTGTTAAATCTTACCTGAAATTGACAGATGCAGCCTGCCAGATGTTCGCGCATTGAGCCCTCATCCATATCTTTTTCCTTTTGAGCAACGATATCTCCACCCCAATCGACCATAACGATTTCTTCGTCACAATCGAGCTTAAAATTACTTGGGCTTGGATCAAAAGCAACGTAATGCTTAGATGATTCCGCGCTTATAACAATTTTATGGAAAATATTCAATAAATCTTGAATTTGCTCCTTCGTCCACTCAGGGGCAGCGCATTTTGGTTGATAA